>DUEJ01000118.1 GCA_011192175.1 Thermoflexia bacterium | reverse complement strand
TAACCGTTCCCGATAGTGTAAACGGTTTCATGGGGCTGGCGTTGCCGAGGGTCGAATGTGGTTTCAGAGATATGCCAGTTACTCATTCTCAAACTCCCCTTAGAACGTGTCTGCGCAGAAGCATTGTAAACGTTTGCGCAACTTAGAGAAGATTATACACGGATTGTTAAATATGGCAAATGCAACAGGTCTATTAAAATAACCGCCGGTTTTACCCCGGAGATGCAGCGGTTTCCAAATATAATTAGGCGTCCATTTCAACGCAATCGTCCAATGTCGTGAGTAAAAGATGCCGTACCGCCACCCGCAGCGCCGCGATTTTGCGACCCTGACGCCCATGATAGACCTCATTGGTTAAAAAGGAAATCACCAGCTCACGTTCGGGATCAATCCAGAGCCAAGTACCGGTGAAACCAGTATGCCCGAAAATATACCGGGCAGAATCAGCCGTCTGCCGCTGCCAGAGAGCAAACCCTAAGCCGCGTTGCACCGACCCTTCCTCAGCTTGTAAGGCAGTCATCATGGCAATAGTGGACGGGCGGAGCAATGGAGGTGGCTCGTCCAGGAAGGATTGTCCAAAAGCGGCAAGATCCGCAGCCGTGGAGAAAAGCCCCGCATGGGCAGCTACCCCTCCCAAGCGATAGGCATTTTCATCGTGTACCGCTCCCCGAATACGTCGTCCCCGCCAGCGACAGAACTCGGTCGGAGCGCTCTCTCCTCGCATTTCCGGGGAAGGAGAATAACCGGTATGCTCCAAACCCAACGGTGCCAACACCCGTTGCTGGATGAGCGTTTCCAATGACTCTCCGGTTAACCGCTCCAGCGCCAGCCCCACCAAAATAAGCCCGATATCGCTGTACACCACGTGCGTGCCGGGGCGGTAAGAGAAGAAGGTTTGCAATGCCATTTCCCGAGCAGCCGCAGCGGTGGGTTGGCGATAGAGAGGTCGCCAGGCAGGCAGCCCCGAAGTGTGCGTCAGCAACTGGCGGAAGGTGATGGTGGCAGCCTCAACGGATCCTGGCTCAGTGGTGACGGCAATCAGCGCGCCAGGTTGGAGCGGGGCCTCATAGGGTTTAATGGGGCGTATTCCACGAAAAGCGGGCAACACGGTACTGATCGGTTGCTCCAACGTTAACGCCCCCTCCTCCTCCAAGCGCATCAACGCAGTGACCGCGAAGAGTTTGGTCAGGGAGGCTAAATCAAAGCGCGAGGTCAAAGTGACTGGCTCTCTACGCAGCTCCGGGTCGAGCCAGCCGTAGGCGCGAGCGAATATCTCTCTACCCCGCCAGCGCACCACCAGCTGTATGGCGGGACAAATAGTGTGAATGGCGTTCCGTAAGAAGGTATCCAAAGAGGTAAAATCAAACATAGCGAGTGAGCGAGAAAGCGGATCAGAGTAACGGCACTTAACTTGCAACTTATAACTTGTAATTCGCTAGTTGGCGCGCGGCAAGGAGAACCAAAATACGCTACCCTGGCCCACGTCGCTGGTGACACCCACTTTTCCCCCCAACTTCTCCACAATTTGCCGCACAATGGATAATCCCAAGCCATGCCCCGCAGCGCCGATGCGACCGAGGCGCTCAAACGGAACGAATAATTGATCCAATTTTACGGAAGGGATTCCAATGCCGTTATCCTGAACAGAGAAACGCACCTGCGTACCGTTCTCTTCCGCCCAAAGTTTCATACGTGGCGGAGTCCCGCCATATTTGAGCGCATTGTTGAGATAATTTACCCACACCTCTTCTACCCAGGGAGCATAACCGAACGCTGCCGGCCAGTCAGCGGCGATGATTAGTTCAGCTTGAGATTCTTGGAGTACCGTGGATAGCCGTTTTTGAGCTTCCGCGATGATCTCCCGCATTGACAGTGACCCGCGCACGACCTCTTTAGTACGCACCCCAGCCAACAACATAATCTCCCGGATGATATCTTCCATCTTGACGCTGGCTGTCGAAATATCACCCAAATAATCCCGCAGCTGTTCTGTCGAAAAAGTAGCATGGTTATCCACCAAAAGATCCGCGTAACCTTGCACTACATTCAGCGGAGTACGTAAATCATGCGCCACCGTCCGCGCGAAGGTATTTAACTCCATGTTACGGTGCTGGAGCTCATGGTTAGCTTGATCTAATTTCTCCAACTGGCGCGCGAGCTTCTCATTGGCAACTTGCAGCTGTAGCTGCAAGTTACGGACAGAGAGATGGGTTTCTACCCGGGCCAAGACCTCTTCAACTTTGAGCGGCTTGGAAATGTAGTCCACCCCTCCGACAGCAAAGGCTTTGACCTTACTCTCCACCTCGTCCAGGGCGCTGATGAAAATAATGGGAATCGCGCAAACTTCCGGATGCGCTTTCAACTGTTCGCAAACAGCGTAGCCGTTCAAACCGGGCAACATAATATCCAGCAAAATTAGATCGGGGGGGTTGGCGAGCACCGCTGCTAACACCGGCTGCCCATCTCCTAACACCCGCACCTCATAAAATTCCCGCACTAATATCCGTGTCAAGAGACTTAAATTAGTAGGATTATCATCAACGATAAGTATTGAGCCTTTTGACTCCACGTTACCCTCCGGATGATGACCGACAATAGTCAGACATTAGTTAAAAAACTATGTACATATTTTAATACAAATTGAGGGGAAGCACAACCAATGTAGTAGGATGAGTACAGTTCAGAATTAAGGCGAGTTTTTACAGCAGGCGCATTGCGACTCCCCGAGAGCGGGCCAGGCACGCGATTCCGCGCCAACCGCGCCCCAGTATGATATAATGGCACGTTGCCTAGCGGGAGTCGCAAGTTTAACCGCCAGCTCACGGAGATTCGCAGCTCCCTCTGTCATTCCACTTCAAAATCCTCATCAGTCGTGAAAGATTCCTCGCTGCGCCACAGACCTGCAACGCCTCACGCTCGCTCGGAATGACAAAGCATATCTGGTAACTGTAGTTGCGGGTTCAATCGCCAGCACTTATTTTATGGAGGTGACGCCAAAATGCACTTAGGAATAGATTTTGGGACGACCAACTCATCGGTAGCTCATTTTGATGGCAGAGAGCTCCTCCCCATCCAACTGGAAAGTGGCAATGAAAACCGGACCCTCCTCCCCTCCCTCATCTACGTGAAACGCAACCACCAAATACTCTTGGGCAACCAGGCCGCGGCGGCCTATCTACAAGAGGAGACGGGACGCAAACCAGAGTGGGAACGCCGGCTGATGGGCGCTATCGAGATAATAGTGGCCGGTGCCGGGTCTAGCCCGATCCAGTACATGCACGATATTTATGATCTGGTGGATATCGCCGCACACGGCCGGTTGCTCCAATCGGTCAAGACCGTACTCCGCGATCCTCAATATGAGGGAACTAACATCTTTGACCGTTACTACCCCGTCGATGAGCTGATCGCCATGCTGTTGAGCGCGTTGAAACGCCGGGCCGAGGCGCAGTTGGGGGAAAGTTGCGCGCAGGTAGTACTAGGCCGGCCGGTGAGCTTCTCCGCCGATCCCGCCGTCTCCGTGCGGGCGGAGGAGATTCTCTACCGGGCCGCGCTCTTCGCTGGATTCGAGGAAATCTCATTCCAGCTAGAACCAATCGCCGCCGCCCACCTCTACCACCGGAGCAGCGACCGGCGCGAGATCGCGTTGATCTTCGATTTCGGCGGCGGAACATTGGACTTGACGGTAGCGGAAGTGGGCACAACCCGTCCCCCGCGCGTGTTAGGCAGCCGGGGCGTCCTGGTAGGCGGCGACGATCTGGACCGCCAAATCATGAAATCGCTCCTCCCCCATTTTGGCGCGGGCAGCGAGATAGAACCGGAGATCGAATTCCCCTACGATATGTTGGAACAGTTAGAAAGCTGGCAGACGATGCCCTACCTCTCCCGCCCGCAGCCATTGGGGAAGATCATGGAGTATCAACGGACGAGCAATAATCCGCAAGCTATGCACGCGCTAGAGACGCTGGTGACGCAAAACGTAGGGTTCGCGCTCTTCAAGATCATCGAGCGGAGCAAGAAACAACTCTCTGGGAAGTTCTTCGCGCCCTTGAACTTCATACACCAAGAGATTCGCATCCATGAGCGGCTGCTCCGCCGCGATTTCGAGACGTTGATCAGCGACGAGGTGGCCGCCGTGGAACGCGAGATCCAACTGCTGCTGGCAGAGACTGGAGTGCGCCCCGCTCAAGTAGAGGCAGTCCTGCGGACTGGCGGCAGTTCCTTGGTCCCGGCCTTCGTCACGCTGCTGCGCGGAATCTTCGGCGCGCCGGTCATCCGCGCACTCGATCCGCTCACCTCCGTCGGCGGAGGCCTGGCGATCGTCGCGCACGAAAGGAGTGGCCGTCCACCCAGCGCTTACGCCAAACACTACACCGACGTCATCACGGAACTCCAAGTATCCAGCAGTCGCCGCTATGAGAAGATCATCCTCCGGTCGCACCGCCAGAGCTACACGGACCGCGATTACACCCTCGTCAAACTCCCGCTGCGCCTCAGTGGGCTGCACGCCATCAAAACGGCGGACCGAGATTACGTCTCCACAGCGGAGGATTTACTGCGCTTCCAACTCACGCAACCAGCGCAAGTCTACGTCATCTACCATGCCAAAGCGGATACGCTCCCGCACTGGCTCCGTCCCTTTGAGCGCCTACCGGGAGAGCTGGTAGAGATCAATTCCATCGGGGGACGGATGCCCTTCTTCGTCTACCGCCGCGCCTATCCCGCCGGGCCAGTCACGTTGGGCGGTGCTCGCGCCGCCGGATACCGGGGTACCGTCTTTATGAATTACCTGGTCGCGGTGCAGCCAGAGTAGCCGCGAAATCCCTTTCACGCCACCTCGCCAAAACGCCTTTGTCATTCCGCGCTAGCCGCCCCGTAGCCGCGAAATCCTTTTCGCGCCACCTCGCCAAATCGCCTTTGTCATTCCGCGCTAGCCGCCCCGTAGCCGCGAAATCCTTTGCGCGCCCCCACCAAATCGCCTTTGTCATTCCGCGCCAAACCGCCCTGCTCATCCAACAACGGTGTAGGCTGTGTGATCTCGTGCTGCGCGTGGATATCCTGCTCTGGTATCATCTTGCCCTCCAAGAGTAAAAGTTCTGATTCATAGAAGAAGTCAATACGCCGGTGTACTCGTCGGCGCCGATATCATAGCCGCCCCCTTGTGGGCGGGTGTCGCCGTCCCAATCTGTGGTGACGCCAGCATTGACGCCCTGGTCTATGGCCGCCGAGCCGGGGCCGATATGATAGTCCCCTGCCGCCGGGTTGACAAAGGCCGGGTCGCCGCTGCGGTCATGGGTGTGTGTGATGCCGCTGCTATAATCAGTGGCGTTGTCGTGCCACAGTGTATAGTCCATCGTGACGGTGCTGCTGGTGGGATAGGTGACAGAGATACCCAGCGTGTGACCGCTGAGCAGGTTGTTCACACCATTGAGAGTGCTGTAAGCATCCACCAATATCCCCTGTGTTCCTACCAGCGCGGCTGCGTCGAAATGGTGCTGGAAGGGCACGGCGGATTCTGCCAACATCCGCAACTCGTCAAACTGCGGCCCGTCAGGCAGAGCGCTCGCCGCGCCGGGAAGCGGCTCGTACCCGGCTTCTGGCAGCGTGACTTGTTGGGCGCCGCTGCTCGAAGTCTCGTTATCCGCAATGGTATTATGCAGGAAAATGGACTCGACCAAAGCACTGCTAATGCCGGTCACAACGACCCCTCCGCCGCCCGCAGGCGCCTGGTTTCCAACGATGATATTATTTGAGAGGACGACGCCCGTACTACCGGCGGAGATGCGCACACCGCCCCCGGTGCTCAACGGCCCGCTCTCCCCGTTGGGGGTCGCTACGTTGCCCCGGATAAGATTCCGCTCCACCAGGATATCTTGGGATGCATAAATGCTCAGACCACCGCCGGTGCCTCTAAAGTACTGGCTGCCCACATTGCCGGTGATGCTATTACCCACTACGACACCGCCATCGACGCTAGTGATATAGAGACCGCCACCGATGCCGGTATCGGTATCACCCTGCCCGGTGTACACAGTGGCGATATTGTTGTAGATAACGTTATCCTGTACCGTGCAGCCATCGGAAATGCCAAACAGGTCAACGCCTCCACCCACGCCAGACTGGTGCAGAGAACCTATATTATCATGAACAGTGTTACCGATCAAATAGAAATGGCGGCTGGCCCGCGCTTCGATCCCGCCGCCACTGCTGTTGGCCGTGTTGCCATAGATATGGTTGCCGGTCAAACGGGCGCCATCGGTGTTGAAGAGATAGATACCACCTGCCTGCTGACCGTAGGCGATATTCTCCAGCACCTCATTGTCACTAACCAGTACGTTGTCACTATCTAAAATAGCGATACCCCCGCCACGATAAGCCCGGTTGCCCCGCACCGTGTTGTTGGCAATTATAGTATTGTTCCGGTTGTTAACGTACACCCCTCCACCGCTGGAAACGTTACCGGTGTTATTGGCAATGACGCAGTTACGGACAGTCACGCTAGTAGGGTCGTCCATATTATCTGCCCAGGCAAAGATGCCGTTACCGGCGTCTTCATACCCAGGCTCGCCCCAAGCGTAACTCCCGCCCTGCCCAGAGGCATCGCCCTCAATGATATAGAGCCATTCCAACGTAGGTGCAATGTGGGGAGCTATAAAGACTACCCGGGCTTCAAAGCCATTAATGCCTGGTCGGAGCACGGTTTTGTAAACTCCTGGATTCCAACTGTCAAAGTCGGAGTTGTAGCCACCGTACAATGTGATGGATTTATCGATGTACACCACCTGGCTGATATTGTCCGGGCCGTCATAACCAGTTGGTGAAGAACGCGACTCGGTAGCCCAATAATAGGTAGGAGTTGTTAAACCGTAGGGATTGTCCGGCGTGTAGATGGAGTCTTCATAGCCGGCGATACCGATCAGGTCGCCGGGGTTGGCCTGATCCACGGCGTATTGGATGCTGCCGCAAGCTGTCGCTGGCGTGCTGCAATCGCCCTCAGCGCTGCCGTATCGCTTGACGTAGCGGTCTGGAACGGGGGGCGGCACATATTCATAGTTCCTCAACACCACCGGCAGGTAGATACGGTATTGTGGTGCGCTGATGGTGATCGTCTGCATTGTCACATTGCTGCCGCCGCAGTTCTCTACGGTGACGGTGATGGTATGCATACCCAGTGAATCCCAGGAGTACGTGGCGACCGGCTGCCCGGCCCCTGAATCGGGCGTAGGAGTCCACGTGTATTCGATAGGCTCCGTAGCGCCGGCAGGGACGATGGCGGCTGTAAAGTTGTAGGGCGTGTTGGTGACGCCGCTCGTCGGGCCGTCAATGTCTACCGAGATCAGGGATTGAGGGCAGTTTACCCGCACGGCCAGGTTGTTGCTCTCATCGCTCTCGGCAACCGTGTCGTCCGGATCGGCTTTGACCCAGAACGTATTACAATCACCCGCATAGTTAAAATCCACCGTTTTGCTGATGCCCGGTCCCAGGTCGCCCAGAGCACCACTATAAACCAGGCCGCCGCTCGAGCTGTCCTGCCGCACAGAAAGTATGGCATCGGTGGCCGTCAACACGCCGGCGTTATGGATGGTGACGGTGATCGAGTTGCCAAGCTGGATGTCTGCCGGCGTCAGCGTCAGGTCGGGCAGCGCGTTTAAATTAGCATAGTGGGTGTTGTTGGCCTCGTTTGTCTCTATCACCACCTCGCCAGCATCGGCAATTGCCCAAAAGCGATTGCCAGCATCTGCCAGCAGGGCCAGGTCACTTATAGTCACGCTGACGCTGATTCTACCACCGGCAGCCAGGTCGCTGCCCACGACGGCGGTGCCCAGCAGCGTGCCGCTGCTGGGGTCCCTGGCGCGAAAAGCAACGTTGAAAGGGCCGGTTGCCGCCAACGTTCCCCCGTTGGAGATGGCTGCCGTCAGGGTGAGCGCGCCGGTGGTGTGCAGGCTGTGCGCCCAGGCAACGGTCAGATCGGGCAGCACGACGCTCAGCATCGCCTGATTGTTCGCCTCGTTCGTCTCGGTGATGGCATCAACCGGGTCAACGACGACGTAGAGGCTATGCGAGTTAGCGCCAGCCGGCACCTCCCATACGACGCTGACCGTATCGACCGTAGCAGCGCGGAAAGGGGAGATAAGTGACTGAGACGCGCCAATTGGCGTCCCTCCGGCTCCAGGGTCTCCGTCGTAAAAGGTGACTTCTGCGCCTGTGGCGGCCAGATCGCCCAGGTTGTGGACCGTGGCGCTGATAATAACGTGATCTCCGGGCGCCGGATTGGGGTCGGAGAGTACGATGTCATCATCGCCGATCCCCAGATCGCGCCCCAGAATGTGAACCATCTGGAAAAGATCGCTCTGCACCGGTTCTGGCATATACTCGGTAACGGTGACGGTCAGCGTGGGTGAGATTTCGACAACGCGGGTCGTGGTGATCCAATCCATCGTCACCTTGTTGTAGGCCATACACAGATTACCTTGCCCATCAAAGACGGGAGAGAGAGATTCTTCGAGCAGGCCATCGCTGGTCAGGGTATTGTCTGCTCCCCAGCTAGCACTCGCTGCGTCGTAGACGGTGTATGCTACGTCGGCCCCTT
>DUEJ01000117.1 GCA_011192175.1 Thermoflexia bacterium | reverse complement strand
GGTTGACCAAAAGCACGAAAAAACGCAAAGGAGAGGAAAATGAGCAAACTGCCCATCCACAAGCTAACACTCTACAAACAAGGAATCGGATTTTTCGAGCGCCGGGGAGAGCCAGAGCGCGCTTCCATCTCGCTCGTCGTGCCGCGCGGCAGCATCAACGACGTGCTCAAGAGCATCACGGTCGCGCTTCCGCGCGGTGGACGATTGCTGGGGATCGACTATGAAACCCCCGCAGACAAACAAAAAGCCCTGGGCGAAATATCGGTCAAGATGACGGATCGTTCTAGCATGGTCGACTTGCTGTCCAGTCTTCGCGGCAGTCGCATCGCGCTCGAGATGGAAAGCGGAGAAACGGCCACGGGGCGGTTGGTGGGCGTCGAGGCTTCGCTTAACCCGGACACGCATCCCGCCACCGTGTTGCTCCAAGCGGACGACGACTCGAGCCGGATACAGATTCTGCCCATCGGCCAACTGACCGGGCTATCTTTGCGCGACGAAAAAGCCGTCCAAGACGTGGGTTTTTTCCTCGACCTGGACCAGATCGAACAAGCCCGTACAACTCTGGCGATCCGCCTTTCGGACGAAACGCCCGAGGCGCGGATCAGCTATCTCGCGCCCAGCCCCACGTGGCGCGTCGGTTATCGACTGGTCGGCGATGGACCAAACCAGGCGCAGTTGTCGGGCTGGGCGCTGTTTGAAAACCATCTAGACGAGGATTTGGACAAGGTGGCACTCACGCTCGTCTCGGGACGTCCGATTTCTTTCGAGTACGAGTTGTACGAGTCGCGCATTCCTGCCCGTCCCCAGGTTTCGGATGATCCAACCGCCCTGGAAACGATTTCGGACAGCCCCCGCGTCATCGAGTCACTACAAACTATCGCACACGATTTTCGATCTCCAATGAGTATGATTATTGGCTACGCCAATGTGCTTGGAGAGGCTGGCATGTGGTCGAAAGAACAACAGAACTATATACAGGTGATCCGCCGGGGCGTTGGGCGCATGAACGAACAGCTAGGCAATTTGTTAAACCTGGCACACCTACGCGAGGAGGATTCCGAGAGCAAAGAATCCCTATCCATGATGCGTCGCTCGGGGCCGCTAGGCGACTTGAAAGTCAGTAGCGCTTATTTCAAGCCGGTCGTAATGGACAATGCGGAACCAGAGTACATGACATACGAGGTAGAAACGCCGGTCTCGGTTCGTCGGGGAAGATCAGCGATGGTTTCAATCATCGAGCAACCCGTCGAGTACACCCAAGTTTGCGTCTATAACAGCGACAAGATGCCCAACCATCCTTTGCTGGTGTGGCAATTGAAGAACGCGACGGGCAAGGCGTTGGAACAAGGGCCGGTGACGATCAGCGACGCTGGGAAATACATCGGAGAAGGCATCATTCGTTTCACGGGTGTTGGCGACGAGATTCAGATTCCTTACGCCCTCGAATTTGGCATCGTGGTGAGCGAGACATTCGAACAAGGGGCGTCGGGGGTGCTCGGCGTAGAATTTGACGGTGAGGAGCGCCAGGCTGTCGTGAGTCGATACGAGATCAGCGAGCGCGTTTATGCGTTGGACAGCCACCTGGCGCGGGACACGACCGTCTTCATTGAGCAGCGCGATTCGAGTCAGGCGGAATACTGCCGGATGCCAGAGCCGGCGAGTGCGACGGGTGACCACACGCGCTGGTCGGTCGCCGTGCCAGCGAACGGCAACGTCCAGTTTACGGTTAGTGTACGCAATGTACGCGAGCACCAAGAAAACATCGAGGATTGGGACATCGATTTCATCCAAGAATTACACGATGATGATTTGCTACCCGACAAGGCGCACGCGCAACTCGAAAAATTGTGGGACGAAAAACACAAAGCTCAGGACGCCAAAAAACAGGTTCGGGTTCTACAAACCGAGTGCGAGCAAGTTGTCTCCGGCCAAGAACAGTTGCGCAAGAACTTGGGAATCCTGGGCGACTCGAAGCGCGAGATCGAGATACGAGACCGCATCCTGGACGATTTGGAAGCGAGCGAGAGCCGGCGTCGCAAACTCGAACGCAGCATGGCCGATTTAAGTGCAGAGGTCGAGCAACACCAAGATAACCAACAGACGTTCGTCGATGCAATCTATGGTGATTCCGAGGAGGATGTGTAGGTCAACCTAACCCCCGCATGAACGCGACTTGGCTAATCGGCGCGCTTTTCGACGGTTTCACCCGCATTGGGGTTGGTTGGCGGGCGAAGGCATCACGCCGCAATCGCCAAGCGGGTGAAGCCAACCATTAGCCACTTTGCAACAAAAGCTCTTGAATATAATTATACAAAGCGAGAATTGTTAATCTTTGGTTTATCTACTGGTTCAGCTACATTTATATTCTTAGGGACATCCGTAATCGTGTTTTCGTTACTTGGGGGAGCAATTCCCATAATAGTTATTAGATTTCTAAATATATTGGTAGGAGTTCTGTTAATAGGGTACGGGACAGTTCGTTTGGCAAAGACTCTAAAGAGCAATGTATAGCAAGTAGCGTGAAAGGTTGTGCGAGATCAAACCGCAGCGGCAGCCAACATGGCTGCCGCGCTGTTACTTACCCCCAGAAAGCTGTGGAACCTATCTCTTTTTAGCCGTCACCATCTGCCCCAGCGACTTGACAAAAACGTTCAAGCCACGCGCGTAGCTCACCAGATAATCCTGAGTAAGCGCCCGCGCTACCTCAACCTCGTCATGCTCCCAGAGCAGAGTCACAAAAGGCCGAAAATCACGCAGGCTCAAATGTAAAATACCTTGATCGTCGGTCAAGATACCCCAAACCAATTCTTTCGCCGCGCCATCATCTTTGGCGCTATTGAAACGCCGTAAAGTGCTGCCCAGCGCCACCCGCCCCACATTGGAAAAGACCTCACTGCCTTTAAGCACCTCGTTGAGCACGCCAATGCGCCGGGGGATACCATCCAGGAGATGTTGCATGGCCGGGGGCAGATGTCCCAAGAGTTGCAAGGTAGCCACGTTCAGACTCTCGCCGCGCATGGTAACGTCTTTCAACGCTACCAGGAGCTCCCCAAAAATTTGGAGGTAAGCGAGCAGCAACCGCCGCTGGCGGTCAAATTCCTCCCAATTACTAGTTGAGTCCGCTCGCCGGTAGGCTGAGTACGCACTCTGCACACCCTCGAAAATCACCGGGAGGTCAGTCAGGGGATTGCGAAAGGTAGTTGGATAGATCCGCTCATGCGGGGCGACCTGCGTAGCATCCATAGGGATTAGGAGCGCGGGATTGGTGGTGCGATCACTGGCCCACGTCTCCGCGACGCTCCGTCTAATTTGAGCATATTCTTTCGCCGGTAAACGTTCCGCCAGCCCCTTGAGCAACTCTGCAACCACCGCACCTGGCTGGTACACTTGCGCGTGGAAATAACGATAGAGCAATAAAATATCATTGATGGTCAACTGAATGCCACGTTTCCGGAGCCACCGGCGCAGCTGGTAAATTTGCCGGAGATCCCCGGCGGTGGATTCAGCAGAGACGCCCGGCGCAATGCAGCGCGTGCGCAGATGTTGTAAGCGCGCTGCGGGCAAGGTAAAATGAAGCGGTGCCGGGACCGCCACCTTAGCTGGCGTTGCATCCACAAAACGCCGGTAAGCGTGAGTCGCCGTATCAGTGAGAATCTCTGCCACCACCATGCCCCACAAACCATCGAAGAAAATATGCGACTGGTTGAAGACCATGCTGCGCTCGGTGCGGAAAATAGTCAGTGCGTGACTGCCAACGCCCCGGTGATCACGGCGTAAAGCGTGCAATGGTTGGAGAGATGCGTGCCGGTCCCAGTTGATAAGCACCGGTGCGCGTTCCAACGCCGCTAGGTCCTTCAAGACGGGGGCGGGTAGAGTCGCGCTAATTCCAGGATGTTCGCGGCGTGGAATCTCGGCAAGCAAGAGATCTAATTCCGGGGCCGTATCCGGGGCAGGTCGAGTCAGTATAGCCTGTACCCAACCCAAGATCTGCTGCGGTGATGGCGGATTCAAGACGCCCAGTAGCTCGTTTCCGGTTGCCGCAAGCACCCGCCCGCGATGATCCACACGCAGTTCCTGGCCGGCGGAGGAGAAGAGCGTATTCCCGCGAACCTCCAATGGAAAGGGCCGCGCACTTTCAGCACCAGGAGGGGTACAAAGTGGATGCCCCCAGACATCACAGTCACAAGCCGGCAGCAAATAGCTCTCCCCTTGCCAGATAAAACCCACCGCGGCCTGCCACAAGGGGAGCGGAATCCGCTCTTCTCGGTAGCGGGTGGGTCGCAAACGAGCCAGAAAAGTCATCTGTTCCTGGTAAGCCGGCAGAGCGGTGCGTTGTTGAGTTGCATAGCGTCGCCAAACTTCACGCCGCAGCGCAGCCGGGAGAACGTCCATCTGCCGCTGCAAGAAACGTTCAAAGGTGGTCGCCCGATAGCGGATGTAGTCACCGCCATGAGCGGGGCGATGGTAAGGACAGACCCGCGCCCAGGCATTAGTCAATACCCGCCAGGATGGGACTCGTTGCGCCTCCACCTCACCCAACACCGCGTGTAAACCCCGCAACATAACCCGCTCACGCCAGACCAGTGAGAGCAAATCATCATAGGTATAAAGCAACTTCAACGTCGTCCAAACCCAAGCCGCGGCCATAACTGCGGTTGCCGGGGCCGGAGAAAGTGCCTGGTGAAAACCCCAAGTCTCATTAGTATGGCGAGCGCTATCCTCACGCAGAGCATATTCAAGGTAGAACTGCCACGTCCCTTGAGGGAAAGCATCTTTGACATCTCTGCCGGCCAACCGAAGGAGCTGTTGGTATCCGTAGAGCACCGCCGAAGGTCCCGCTACGAACACTCCATAGAGACCCTGGGGCAAGAAATCCATCCCCCGCAGCAGCGCCGTGACATCCTTTTTCACTTGGGTAGCCGTTATCTTCCGGTGCCCCATCTGGATCAGACCACTCAATATCAAGGCGGGAAGATTGCCGGCCGGCATAATCTGGGCCACCTCCCGTCGAATCTCGCGGATTTCAGGCAGCGTTAGTCGCGTGAGGCTTAAGATCGTCTCTTCATCGATCTCATTGAGGGCCAGAAACGTAGTCCGGCGAGCTGTGCGGAATTTTTCCGACGATGCATGCTCAAGAGCAGAGTCGGTTTTCATGCTATGGCCCTTCTGTCAAATGCTCGCCAAGCACGACGCACCGGAAACCTAGTTCCGCGCTCTTGGCCGGCCGGGCTGCCGTACTCTCCGGATAGCCAAATGCGCGATCCATCGTCCGCAACTGGTGTTGATAGTTAGCCACGGAACCGTAAGAACCGCCGCGCATGACCTTATAAGTCCCCGCCTCTGGCCCGGTGGGATTGGAACAGGGGACTGCCCCGTAGCCATCCTTAGTGTACCAATCGAAGACCCACTCGCGCACATTTCCGGACAGGTCTAGGATCCCGTAGGCGCTGGCCCCCGCCGGGTAACTACCAACTTTGGAGGTAGTTGCTCCTAATGCTACCCACTCCTGGTTGAACTCATCCCCCCAGGGATAGAGACGTTTACTCTCGGCTAACGGATCCCACGAAGCGGCCTTCTCCCACTCGGCCTCGGTCGGCAACCGCGCTTCCCAACCACTCTCGCTGGCGATCCAAGCACAATAGGCGCCGGATTGCTCCCAACTGAGGTAGGTCATGGGGCGGGCGCCATAAGCTGGATTATCGTAGGCCGTGCGGGTATATGGCGCATCACAGCCGCCGGCCGCCACGCATTGTTTGTACTGCTCCGTAGTGACCTCTGTCTCATCCATCCAGAAAGACGCCAGAGTAACCTCGTGTTGAGGTTGTTCGTCAGTCGCCGCGTCCGGATCATCCTCCAAGGACCCCATCAAGAAGGGGCCGCCCGGTACAAAACGCATGGTCATGCCGTCCAAGTCCCTAGATTGCGTGTCACCGGGCGCCAAAGTCGGGGCCGGCAGAGGGGTAGGCGTCGCGGTAGCCGGCGGTGTCAATGTGGGGGCTAAGGTCGCAGTTGGCGTCAGCGTGGGGGAGGAAGTAGGAGAGGGCGTGACGGTAGGGCTAGGCGTACTGGTGGGCCGGGGCGAAGGCGTCGGAGTAACCGTGGCGCTCAAGGCAAGTGTTGGCGTGATCAGCACCACAACCTCAGTGGCAGTTTGCGTGGGACGCGGCGTCTCCGGGGGAGAGAGGGTGCTGGTTGCAGTTGCAGTCGGGGCGGACACTCCCCAGTTAGGCCACGCGGTTCCTCCCGCGTAGCGAGCCAACAGTCCCAGACCCAAGAGCACCCCCAGAATCAACAGAATCCACCACCACCGGCGGCTAACACCCAGCGGCACACCATCTTCAAGCGGAACAGAGGACGGTTCCGGCTCTGCTGGCGACGCGGTGGCCGGAGGAGGCGTTACAGTGTGCAAAGGTGCATGTAGACCAGCTGATTGCGTCGGCTCGACGATCCAGGTTTCTTCAACGTCTCCCGCCTCCCACGCTCGTTGCAAGGCCATAGCAAACGCCGTCGCCGTGCGGTAACGCTGTTTTGGTTCCTTCTCCAAAGCCTTGAGGATCGCTTGTTCTACTGCCACCGGCAACTCTGGCGCATAAACTAGCGGCGATATCGGCTCTTCGCGGAGATGTTGGAGGGCCAAATTCAGAGCAGTATCCGCCTCAAAGGGCAGTCGCCCCGTCACCAACTCGTAAACCATCCCCCCCAGAGAGTAAATATCTGATTGAGCAGTGGCCATGCGAGAATTGAGCGCTTGCTCCGGAGCAATGTACTCCGGAGTACCAAAGGCATTACCTAACGTCATCTGGCTAACACGATTGCGCAACATCGCCAACCCAAAATCCCCTAGAATTACTCCCCCCTTAGCTGTCAAGAGGGTGTTAGCCGGCTTCACATCGCGGTGAATGATTCCCTCGTTATGAGCGTAATCAAGTGCGTGGGCCAGTTGCATAACAATCCCCAGAATTTCAGGCGCGGTAAATATCTGACCGTCCGCATGTCGCCGGTCAATCTCAACAGAGAGATCAATGCCCTCAACATACTCCATCACCATGTAATGGCCGCCCTCGTAACGTCCGAAATCGTAGATCTGCACGATATTGGGATGGCGCAATGCCGCGACGGCTTGCGCTTCACGCAAGAAACGTTGGGTCACAGCTGCGTCTAAGCGGAGATCGCGTCCCAGCAATTTGATAGCCACATGCCGCTGTAACGATTCATGAAGTCCTTTATAAACCTCACCCATACCGCCTTGCCCAATCTTGCTTAGAATTTTATATTGCCCGATGTACTGCCCGATAAGCGGATCTGATATCATAAGAATGTCCAACGTCTCTAGGGTACTTGCTGAGAAGCTACCAACAAACAATTTTTCTTAGAAAAGTATAGATGATTTCACCGTCAAGTCAATTGGAAATTAAAAATCCGTTAGTGTCACGAGAATTTCGCCACTTTAGAGCACCGGATTTACGGCTCACTTAACCTAGAGACACGTTTGAAGTCGCTCTCTCACCTCCTCACTCCCTCGCCCCCCTCGCCTTCTCGCCTTCTCGCCTTCTCGCCTTCTCGCTTTCTCGCCTTCTCGCTTTCTCACTCTTTCGCTTTTTCGCTTTCATGCTAAACTTACCGTTGATAAGCTTACAAGGAGTAAACATGCGTGCAAAGTTCTTCAGTCTTTTTTGCCTCTTGATCGTCTTGTGCAGCCTTTCCAACGCGCACTCGGGTTGGGCCGCACCCACCTCTCAACAGAACTGGAATATCATTTCTCCCGTCGAGGGGAGCGTGGTAAGCGGCGAAACCGCCATCACAGGGACCGCTTCACATGACAATTTCCACGCCTACGGGGTACTCTATGCCCCGGGACCCCATCCGACCGCCGATTCTCAATGGGTGCCCATCGTCTTTGGAGTGCAAAACATGGTGGTCAACGGGCCACTGGCTACCTGGGATACCAAGAAAATTCCCAACGGGCAGTACACGTTAGCTCTGGCCGTCTACGAAGTCGGCAACGACACTCCCAATCTGTATTTTGTCAACGAACTGACGGTAGAGAACGCGGATGAGACTCCTACTCCCACTCCCACGGCCTCGCCCACCGTTGACGCAGCAGCCGAACCAACCGCAGTCCCCGATGAAGAGGCCATCATCGCCCCCACCATCGCACAACCCCCTACCGCCACGCCACGTCCCACACCCACGTTAAATCCAGCCGGAGGAGAAAGAGAGGAAGGTGCCGTCTCTGAGGCAGAGAACGAGGAAAAAGCGGCGGCACTCTTTCCTCCTGAGAAGATGAAAGAAGCCTTTATCTCCGGCGTCTGGATAGCAATTTTACTCTACGTCTTCGGAGGAATTTACGTGGCGGGCCGGGCGGCGCTCCGCTATTACCTCAAGCAGGAACATCAACGTACCCGATGACCACTTTCCATCTCCTCGCAGGGTTGGGCAATCCCGGCTCGCGCTACGCTCAGAATCGACACAATATCGGCTTCCAGACGCTGGATGAACTGGCTACCACTTATCAGCTGGACTTCACCCGCTCTGAACATCACGCGGCCACCGCTCACGGCGTCCTCGGCGACCAGCGCGTCATCTTAGCCAAACCACAGACCTGGATGAATGAGAGCGGAAAAGCTATCCAGCCTCTGAGCCACTTCTACAAAATTCCGCCAGAACGCATTTTGGTTATCTATGACGATTTGGATATCCCGCTGGGCACACTGCGGTACCGCCGGGCGGGAAGCAATGGAGGACATCGCGGCCTCGGTTCGATTATTCAGCGGCTGGGAACGCGCGAAATTCCCCGCCTGCGGTTGGGCAT
Source organism: Thermoflexia bacterium (assembly GCA_011192175.1). GTDB lineage: Bacteria > Chloroflexota > Anaerolineae > B4-G1 > SLSP01 > G713. The sequence continues at coordinate 4,879 of DUEJ01000117.1, read as the reverse complement.
TGGACGCCCGCCGGGCCGGATGGACGCCGCCGCTTACGTGCTCCAAGATTTCTCCCCACAAGAGCAACCGGTGGTCTGGGACGTGTTGCGCCTGGCCAAAAAGTTGATCGTGGCTTGGCTCACCGGAGAAGCGATTTTCCAGCAACAGGGGATAACCTGGCAGGTGGAAACAGATGGCAAATAACAACTGGGTAAATTGCAAATGACTACTCAACCACCAGATTGCCTGACTATCAGACTACAAGACTATCCGCCCATCAGACTATCTGACTACTAGACTATCTCACATGACTACCTTACACGGTTTGCAAAGGTGGATTTGTGAGCATCCAGCCTATCGCAAGGTGACCAGCGAGGCCGCGACCGGATTGGAACTGCCGCCTCAAGAGATACTGGCAGCAGCCCTCCCTCCGCTGCTAGCTACCCTGATCGCGGAGCAGACCGAGCAACCCACTCTGATCGTCACCCCCACCGTCAAAGAGAGCCAGCGACTTATCCAAACGCTCTGTCTGTGGATGGAGCGGCCCGCACGCCTGCTCACGTTCCCCGCCCCGCCGGTCTTTCCCTACGAGCGCGCTCCCTGGCCGCCAGAGGTGATCGCCGACCGGCTCCGGGTGCTCTCCACTCTCTTTCTACACCGCCGGGGAGCGCTGCCGGGAGCTACTCCGCCGGTAGTCGTCGCCTCCGTGCGCGCGTTGCTGCAACGCCCCCTACCCTACCGCCAATTCCTCAAAGCCGCCCGCCAGATCAAAGTGGGCGAGCAATACTCTCTCACCGGATTAGCCCGCCACTGCCAGGGACTCGGCTACGAGGCAGTGAGCGTGGTAGAGGCGCCGGGACAGTTGAGCAGCCGCGGCGGAATCTTAGATATCTTCCCGCCCCACTCCCCGCAGCCTTACCGGTTGGAGTTCTTCGGGCGCGAGATCGAGAGCCTCCGCACCTTCAACCCGGCGACGCAGCGCTCGACCAACCACGCGCAGACTTTCTGGATCACGCCGGTGCGCGAGGCGCTGCCCCGCGACGGCGAACGCGCTCTGCAAACCCTGGAACCGTTGCTGGCCGGCGAGCTGCCGCCAGAAGTCCGCGCGCCACTGGCAGAGGACGTGGAAAATCTGCGCGCGGGCGGCCCCTTTCCCACGCTGGAATTCTATCTCCCCACGCTCTATGGCGAGCTCGACACGCTCTTGAACTATCTTCCTCAAAAAGCGCTGATTTTACTCTACAACGCCCCGCTGCTACCCCAAAGCTGGCGAGAATTAGAATTAGAAGCCGAGGAACAACGCGAGCTGGCTATCGCCGGGCGGCGCATCTTGGCGGACACGCCCAGCCCCTACGTGCCCTGGTCGCGCTGGCAGACGGCGTTGGCCGGGCGGACAGTGCTCCCCTTCGCCCCTGGGGAAAGCGGCCCGCTGGCGGAGCTCTTCGCACCAGAGCCGCATTTCGGCGGAGATGTGGGCATGGCACTGGGCCATATCCGGCAGTGGGTGGAGCTAGGCGATCAAGTGGTCGTAGTCAGCCGGCAGGCCGCGCGACTGGCCGATCTCTGGCGAGAAGCAGACCCGCCGCCGGTACATCAGAGTCTCACCACCCCACCGCCAGCGCAAATCTCCTTTGTGCAGGGGACCGCACCGTCCGGCTGGCAACTCACGCGGGCCGACCGCGTCCGGCATCTGATCACCGACGAGGAGATCTTCGGCTGGCGGCCGCCAGAACCGCGCCGCCGTCCCCGCCGCCGCGCCCAGGCCCCGGAGGTCTCCTTCAGCGATCTGGCACCGGGCAGCGCGGTAGTCCACGAAGATTACGGCATTGGCATCTTCCACGGGCTGGTGGAACGCAGTGTGGATAATATCAAACGCGAGTATCTGCTCCTGGAATACGCCGAACACGACCAGCTTCTGGTTCCCATCCAACAGGCGGAGCGGCTCACCCGCTACGTAGGCGCGGAAGGGCGCGTCCCCCGGCTCCACCGGCTGGGGACGCAAAGCTGGGCCACGCTCAAACAGCGCGTGCAACACGCCGCCAGCGAGCTGGCCAAGGAATTGCTCCAGCTCTACGCCGCCCGCCAGGTGCTGGCCGGCCACGCCTTTGCCCCAGACAGCGTCTGGCAAACCGAACTCGCGGCCTCCTTTCCCTACACAGAGACCGCCGACCAGCTGCAAGCGATCCAGGACGTCAAGGAAGATATGGAGGTGCCGCACCCCATGGATCGCTTGATCTGCGGCGATTCCGGCTACGGCAAGACCGAGGTAGCCCTGCGGGCGGCCTTCAAAGCCGTGATGGACAACCACCAGGTCGCCATGTTGGTTCCCACCACCATCTTGGCCCAGCAACACTACCAAACCTTCCGCGACCGGTTGACTCCCTTCCCGGTGAAGGTGGAGCTCCTCTCCCGCTTCCGCACGGGGCGCGAGCAAGACCAAGTGCTCCGCGAGCTCCGCAAAGGAAACATCGATATCGTCATTGGCACTCACCGCCTCCTCCAGCAGGATGTGCGCTTCAAGCAGTTGGGGCTGGTCATCATTGATGAGGAACAGCGTTTTGGCGTAACCCACAAGGAGCGGCTCAAGCAAATCCGCACCGAGACAACGGATTCCAAGGCGAAACCGGTTTTCGCTGCCTCTGGCGTGGATGTGCTGACCTTAACGGCGACGCCAATCCCCCGCACGCTCTACATGGGCTTGACGAGCGTGCGCGACATCAACATCATCGAGACGCCGCCCCAGGAACGGCTGCCCATCTCCACCTACATTGGCCCCTACGCTGCCGACGTGGTCCGCCGCGCCGTGCTCCGCGAGATGAAACGCCACGGGCAAGCGTTCTACCTACACAACCGCGTGGCGAGCATCGGCGGAGTGCAGAAGCGATTGGAACGGCTGCTACCGGAGGCGCGAATCGCGGTAGCGCATGGACAGCTGCCGGAACGCAAATTAGCTCAGGTGATGGAACGATTCACCGCAAAGGAGATAGATCTGCTAATCGCCACCACCATCATTGAAAGCGGGTTGGATTTTCCCAACGCCAATACCCTCATCGTCGAAAACGCCGACCATTTTGGACTAGCGCAGCTCTACCAACTGCGCGGGCGCGTCGGGCGCGGCACACGCCGGGGCTACGCCTACCTTTTCCAGAGCCGGAAAAAGACGGAAGAAGGCGCGGAACGGCTCCAAGCATTGCAGAGCAGTCCCAGCGTGGGAGGCGGTTTTGCCATCGCCCTGCGCGACCTGGAGTTGCGGGGGGCGGGGGAATTGTTGGGCGCCCGGCAACACGGCCACATCGCCGCCGTGGGATTCACGCTCTACACCAAGATGCTCCAACAAGCGGTGACGCGGCTCAAGGCGGAGCGCGCCGGCGAGCCGCCCCTACCGGAACCCATCGGCGCGATCACCATCGAGTTACCGCTGGCCGTCGGACTGCCGCCCGACTACGTCCCCGCCGGCGATTTGCGCCTCCGCCTCTACCGCCGCATGGCCGCCCTGACCAACATCGCGGAGATCGCCGAGTTGCAAGCGGAACTGGCAGATCGCTTCGGCCCCCTCCCCCCGCAAGCGGAGAATCTCATCGTCCAACTACGGCTCAAAGTCCTGGCCCGCGACGCTCACGTGCCCAGCATCACCGTCCAGAACGAACAAATCATCCTCATTCCACGCTGGCCCCGTGCCCTCACCCCGGCCCAATTTCTCCAGTTGCGCCAGACATTGGGACAGCGCGCCCGACTGGGCAACACCGCCATCTGGCTGCCGCTCACGCGCCAACCGGAGCACTGGCTGGCGAACCTCCAATGGGTTTTGGAGGAGTTAGCGAATGAGCGAGAAGGCGAATGAGCGAGAATGAATAAACCTGATTTGGAACGCGCGCGAAGATACGTCTTCGCACGTCTGGCGGCGGAGTTACCGGCGGATCTACCCTACCACGGCATCCACCACACGCGGGATGACGTGTTACCCGCTGCAGAAAAATTGGCCGCGCTCTCCAAGCTGGGAGCAGAGGAGCTCCTCCTGGTGCAAACCGCCGCTCTCTACCATGACCTCGGTTACGTTGAGCGCTATATCCACAATGAGCCTCTGGGAGCGCAGCTCGCGGCGGAGACTCTACCCTGTTTTGGGTACAGTCCCACGCAGATCAAGGTTATTGAGGGGATGATATTGGCGACGCAACTACCCCAGAATCCCAATACATTTTTGGAGGGATTAATCTGCGATGCGGATCTGGACTCGCTGGGGCGGGATGATTTTTTGGAGACGAGTCACAATTTGCGCGAGGAGTTGCTCTTGCACGGAGTGGAACTACCGCTCAAGAGTTGGTACCGGCAGCAAGGGGATTTTCTGCGCACGCATAAGTATTTTACCCCGGCAGCGCGAGCGCTCCGGCGCGGCCAGAAATTGGAGAATATCGCTCTGTTGGAGAAGTTGTGGAGCGAGCAAGCCCCATAAATGGGGCTTGCAAAAGTAGCCGCGAAATCCTTCTCGCTTTCTCGCCTTTTTGTCATTCCGAGCCAGCAGAGCGCTAGCGCCGCGCCCGCGAGGAACCTCCCCCGTCTGCCGAGGGTTGCGCAACGGAATCGGTAGATTCCTCGACTGCACTCCGCTGCGCTGCGTTCCGCTCGGAATGACAAGGTAGTTATGTTAGCGGCGGCACATGACGCGTCTCTCTGGCTCGGAATGACAAGCGGCCGCCGTAGCCGCGAATTCCCCTGGCAATGGCCGTTGGGCCAGGATATGCGCTAGGCGGGAATGTGCTCTCCCCACAACACTTTGATCTCCCGATTGACGCTGACGTTTTCCAAAAAGCCTTGTCGCTCCTGGTCATCCGCGATGCGCTGCGCCTGCGCCAGCATGGCCTGCTGGGCGCGCCGCAAAAATTCGGCGGCGTCCGGGTCTGC
>DUEJ01000116.1 GCA_011192175.1 Thermoflexia bacterium | reverse complement strand
GCTGCCGAGACGAAAGTCCAGCTCCCGCCGCACAATCCCGCCGGGGAGGAAGTAGCGTTGCCGGTCGCGGCCACGGTACGCATCGCGCCACAGGGTACGGCGGAACCCATCCCAGAACACGCGACCGCGTACCGGCTAGGCGAGAACATTGAGCTGTTAGGCTACGACATCCCGGACGTGGTGCGCAGCCAGCAACCGCTCACCCTCACGCTCTATTGGCGCACCGGCGCGCCGCTCACGGCGGATTACAAGGTCTTTGTGCATCTGCGGGATACTGCGGGCGTCATCATCGCGCAGCAGGACGGGCAGCCGCGCGGCGGACGCTATCCCACCACCGCCTGGCGCGCGGACAAGGTGATCCCCGACACGCACCAGCTCACCATCCCAACGCTCGCGCCGGGACAAGAGCTACAGCTACTGATCGGCCTCTACCAGCCAGAGACGTTAGAACGCCTCCCCGTTTCCGGCCCGGAGGGAGCGTTGCCGGACGGGACCATCGTGCTCTCACTCCCCACCACTGGGGAGTAAGTTGGAAAAAACACGCCCGCACGGGCATCAAATACCCGTGCCCCCCCCTTCTGCCCTCACACCCTCAAAAACGCTAGCGCTCTCTCGACCCTCGACTATGGGGCTCCCCACAAAACGGGAAGCCACTCCGCGCGGAATGACAATCCAACTACGTGATAAAACAAAGGCGTTGCGGGTTTGAAAACCCGCAACGCCTTTTTGGTAGGAAACCGGCAAGGTTCACAATTGCCATTTGAGCTGGAACTCAATCTCCTCTGAATCTGTGGAGCGTTCATGCTCGATATTCGCGATAGCGTCCAGCGGGACGTAAATCCGCTCGCCCGCTATTTGAATTCTGAACGGTTCATTTTTCTCCAAAGCATCCGCCAACCGGCGTAACTTGGCAATGAACTGCTCGAGAGGATAAGTTTTTTCAATATCACGTTCGTCTTTTGTGGTCATTGATAACTTCCAAAATTTAGAGAGACTCAATAAGTTAAAATCGACATGGTTCAGCCAGACGAGCCGCTCCCAGTTCCACTAACGCGAAAGGGATTTCGCGGCTACGTGGCGGGCGCTCGCTCTGCGGGGATCACCATCCCCGCACCACTTCTGCCCCAACGCCCTCAAAGACGCTAGAGATTCCTCGACTACGTGGCTCCCCACAAAACGGGAAGCCACTCCGCTCGGAATGACAACAATGCGTAGTAGCCGAGGTTTCCCCACCTCGCTAACATACTAGTGCGAAAGGGATTTCACGGCTACCCAGGTATCGCGTCGAATACCGCTTGAGCCGCGTAGGCGACTCCGATCATACTCGGACCGGTGTGCGCGCCCAGTACCAGGGACATGGGGCCAATCGGTAACCAGGTGCAATCGAAGAGCTGCTCTATCTGCTCCTTCATCATAGCCGCCCCTGCGTGATTGTAAGCATGGAGCACTTGTACATGCAAGGAATCGCCGGGCGCGTGTTGTTGGGTCATCTTTTTGACCAACCCTTTGACGGCGCGTTTGAAGGTGCGGGCTTGACCAAGTTGCGTATACGTGCCATGCACCTTTTCCACCCCGATTAACGGTTTGAGGTTCAGCAGCGAGGCGATCAAACCTTTCATGTGGCTGATCCGCCCGCCATGAATTAAATACTGGAGCTCATCCAGGGTGTAGCTGCTCTCGCTGGCCGCGCTGATGCGTTCGATCAGCGCCAACACTCGCTCTGTCTCCCAACCGGCCTGCACGGCGCGCGCAGCGGCCTCCACTTGCCAGCCGGCGGCGGCGGAGAGGGTTTTGGTATCCACCAGAGTGATATTGGCTTCTGGCACCAGTTTGGCCCCGGCTTGGGCCGAATTAAACGTGCCGCTCAAGCCCGAGCTCATGTGGATAGAGAGAATATCGGGGTCGGTGGCGGCCAGACGCCGGTAGGTCTCGGCGAAGACCCCGGCCGAAGGTTGTGAGGTAACCGGCAGCTCATCGCTCGCAGCCAACAGGCGGTAGAATTCGCCAGGTTCGATATCCACGCCTTCAAGATAAGATTTATCCTCCAGGGTCACGACGAGGGGCACGATGTGGATTCCTAACGCGGCTTTTTGCTCGGGGGAGAGAGTTACATCCGTTCCACTATCAGTTACGATGTGCATAGTTCTTGCTCCTTTAGAAAATAACTAACCAGATAACGACTTGTCTTTGAACTTATCTACTCAGGCATCCTGCAACTGGAAAACGGACGCGGATTTTCGCAGATTGACGCTGATAAAAACTGTTTCTTTTCTCCGCGCTCTCTGTGTCTCCGTGGTGAAATAATCTCTTGTTCGCTTTAGCTGATTATTTCTGCCAGCAGCTGTGGCGCTTGCGCCAGCGCCTCCGGTAACTTGGACGCATCTCGCCCACCAGCTTGGGCCATATCGGGCCGCCCGCCACCGCCGCCACCCACCAGACGCGCGAGTTTGCCGAGCAGCTGGCCGGCATGGACGCCACGGGCCACCATCCCTGGGGTTGTCGCGGCGATGAGGCGGGGTTTACCTGCGATGACCGCTCCCAGCACGATGACGCTCTCACCGCTCTTAGCGCGGAACCAATCCGCCATCTCACGCAGCGTCTCCATATCCGGCGCCTCGACCTCTGCCGCCAGCACGGGTACGCCGTGGACTTCAACGGTCTGCGCTAAAAGGTCTTGAAAGTTATCGCGGGCCAGCTGGCGATGAAGCTGTTCAATCTCGCGCCGGGACTCCTGAAGCTCGACTTGCAACCGCGCTACCTGCGCCGGGAGTTCGGCTACTGGCGCGCCGAGCAGCGCGGCCGCCTTCTCTTGACGGCGGCGCAAGGCTTGCACCG
>DUEJ01000115.1 GCA_011192175.1 Thermoflexia bacterium | reverse complement strand
TCCTCCACCCAGCGGCCGTTGATCATCAAGGTGATGTAGCCGCGATTAGCGCGGTGGATATGTGTGGGCCCGACAAACCCGCGCACCTTGATCGGGTGCTGGGCGGTCAACTCCTCCGCGATCTCCAGGAGCGCGCCGCCCACCTCCAGGCCATAGACGTTGAGCAGCACCTCGCGCGGATCGCCATTGCCGGGCGTGCGCAAAGTTTCGTTCCCCTCGTGCAGAACGCGGAAAGCGACCTCCGGGTAGGCGATGGCGTAGCGGGTGAGGAAAGCGTTGATGTGCCGCCGTTCGGTGCGCTCGGTGCGGAGGAACTTACGGCGGGCCGGTACGTTGTAGAAGAGATCGGTAATGCGCATCTCCGTTCCCGTGGGGCGGCCGGTGGGCGCGCGATGGACGATTTTGCCGCCCTCCAACCGCAACCGGATGCCCGTTTTGTCATCCTGGTTGCGCGTGGTGCAGGTGAAGCGGCTTACAGAGGCGATACTGGCCAACGCTTCGCCGCGGAAACCGAGCGAGGCGATTTCTTCTAGATCGGCAGCGGTGCGCAGTTTGCTGGTGGCGTGCCGGCGGAAAGCCAGTTCCACTTCGGCGGCGGGAATCCCCGCGCCGTTATCCTGGACGCACATCAGAGTCTTGCCCCCTCCCTCAATAGCGACCTCAATCTGATCTGCGCCAGCATCTAAACTATTTTCCACTAGTTCCTTGACCACCGAGGCGGGACGTTCTACCACTTCCCCCGCGGCAATTTGGGCGGCAACTTCTTCAGGTAATAATTTGATTTGGCTCATCTTTTCTCCTGTCAAATTGTAGTTGAATAATAAGAGATTGCAAAGATGCGTTTAAAGATGGCTCACCACGGAGAAGAGCACGGAGAAAGAAATTAAGTTACTCAGCCCCCTTACCAAACTCCAGAGCGGACGCAGATGCGCGCAGATTTTCGCAGATAAAATATAAAATCAGCGTTTATCAGTGTTCATCTGCGTCCTAAAAAAGCTGTTCCAAAGCTCGCTTTTTTCTCCATGGTGAAATCTTGGGCATACATTTACATTGACAAAATCCGGCTCTGGTTTATTATCATATATAAAGTTTTCTTTATATATTTCGGGTGGCTTATGTCTAAATGTTCCTCCAGCGCACCACTCTCATTGAAAGAGCTAACCCAGCTCGCCGAGACGTTTCAAGCGTTGCACGCCGTGATCCGGTTGCGTATCATCGGAATTTTGGCGCAAGGCGAATCTAACGTCGCGGATTTGAAAGCGGCGTTGCATGTTAGCCAGCCGTTGCTCTCCTGGCACCTGCGGCAGCTGCGCCAAGCTGGTTTCGTGACTTACCGGCGAGCAGGGCGGCAGCTCCTCTATCGGCTCTCTCCAGAACGGTTTCTTGAGTTGGAGGCGGAGCTGAAGACTTTGTTGGGGGATTTCGTTGATGTTGATGAGCGACCAGAAAAAGGAGCGTAATCTTATGACGCATATTAAGACCAAGCAATCTGAAACTTTCACCGATTGGCTGCGGGATAAGGCTACGGTAATTACCGGGCCGGTCGCGCGTTGGCTACACAAGTTGCGGATCCATCCGAATACCGTCACGTTAGCGGGATTGTTTTTAAGTGGGGTCTCGGCGGCCGTGCTGGCCACCGGACGTATCTCATTGGGAGGCGTGCTCTTACTGCTCACCTCCTCGGTGGATGCCTTTGATGGCAGCTTGGCACGCCTCTCCGGTAAACAGAGCCGCTTTGGGGCTTTCCTGGATTCCTCCCTGGATCGCTGCTCCGATGGGGTATTGCTTTTTGGTTTGCTCCCCCAACTGCTGTCCACGGGCCGTGAGCTGGAAATCTACTTGACCTTTGTCGCGCTCTTGGGCTTTGTGATGGTCAGCTATACCCGTGCGCGTGCGGAGGGCGTAGGTTACGATTGCCAGACCGGTATTCTAACTCGCGTGCCGCGTATCCTGGTGTTGGGGATCGGGTTGGCGTTGGGACAGGTGTTGCTTACGCTGATCGTGCTGGCGGTTTTCTCTTGGATCACAGTCTTCCAGCGGATTAGCTACGTCTACCGGCAGGCAGAAGAGGAAGCCGGAGAGTAGAAATCTGTGATTTAGAAATTAGCGTGGTTGAATGTAGCGGTAGTGCCCTCTCAAAGAGTACCATCTCCTCGAAGAAAATCTAATTGATTTGACAGCATGCCTAAAACATGATACGTTATATTTTGTTGACGGTGGAAAATTGACTCCCCTGAAAAAGGATGTTTTACCGCAAAGACGCAAAGGACGCTAAGAAAAGAATTAAGCTCTAAAATCTTCGTGCCTTTGCGCCTGCGTGGTGAAATACTTGGTTTTTCAGTAGACTCAAAACTGAGGTTGTAAAATCGTTACTCCTTTGACAATGTCACATTAGACCTCTGAGGTCTACAAACGGGCTCTCAATCTGTCGAACCGCAGTTCTCCAGAGTTTTTTGGCATAGAGGACTGTTCCCCAAAGACCTCGGAGGTCTAGCCCACCTGAGTAGTAACGTAAAATTTACGCTTTTCTTTCTCCTTCCTCCCCCTTCTTTTCTCGTTTCTTTAAGTAGTGTCCTCGGGCTGGGTTGTTCTTGAAAGGAGGTGAGTGACCTATAAATGAGCATTGGCGCAATAGACGGATAGTTGGCTTAAAAAAGCATTCTAATGATATTAAGGAGACCCAGAAGATGAATACCAGACAAGAAATTTGGATCAGAATGGTAATAGTTATCGGGCTGGCGGTAGCGACCTTGTCGCTGCTCTGGCTGGCGCCGCAATTTACGCGCGCGGCCACCATCACGGTTGGTTCTGATGGCACATACGCCACTATCCAGGCCGCGATTGACGCGGCCAGCCCCGGCGACACCATTCATGTGCGCAACGAGACCTTTAACGAAAGCTTGATCATCACCAAGAGCCTGACGCTGCTGGGCGGGTACGAGGCTGGCTTTGGCAGCCGCATCCCCCGCAGCACCTACGTCGGTGTTGTGCCGGGCCGCGTGATTGACATCCAGGGCGTCGGCATTGAGATGACGATAGATGGCTTCGAGATTGCCAAAGGCTCCTATGCAGGCAACGGTGGCGGCATCTACGTAGGCGTGGAAGACGATAGCGTTATTGTCATCAACGACAACTTTATTCACAATAACAAGGCCATTGACGGCGGCGGTATTTATGCCGATGTGGACAACCGCTCCGACTTGCACATCACTAACAATGATGTGATGACCAACACCACGACCGACGACTACGCCGGAATCTATGCCAACGTTTACCTCTCCGGCACGCTGACCATCAGCGGCAACAATATCAACTACAACACCTCCGGCGACAACTATGGCGGCCTTTACGCCTACGTGATGGGCTTTGGTAAGTTCCAGATCGAGGATAACGTGGTGATGAGCAACACCGCCACCACACTTGTCACCGACGATTACGGCGGCTTTTACTTTTACGCCGAAGACAACAGCCACGGCGACT
>DUEJ01000114.1 GCA_011192175.1 Thermoflexia bacterium | reverse complement strand
GCAGTTTCAGGCGACAACTCAAAAGAAACAATCTTGTCTGCTAACCATTCAGCATCCCCTGCTAGAATAACTTGCCAGACGGATGCTACTTGCGCGTCTAGCTCGACCGTCGAAGGTCGAAAGTCGAAGGTCGAAAGTCAAAGGTTGAAGGTCAATAGTCGTTAGTCTCAAGCTACCAGCTGAAGTTGTTTGTTCGTGGCTAAAGACCACGGGTGCCCGGCGTGTCATTTTGAGCACTAGTGACGAGCGACCTCGATTGTCTGGAGGGTGAGCTGGTCATCGGCGGAGGTGGGGATGGACAGGCGCGCTCCGGTTTGCCAATGGTACATCCCCACGCGGAGGGTATACACGCCGGGTGGCGCGTCGGACGGCAGGGTGAGCGCGTAGTTATCGCGGATCAGCTCGCCGGTGGGCCAACGGTCCGTGGGGAGGCTGCCGCCTTGCGGCTCGTTATCCAGCTGCGCTTGCAACCCGCCGCCAGCATCCAAGAGGTGGGTGAAGACGGTGTAGCGTTGGTCAAGCGCGGTGTCGGTTTCCCAGTAGAGCGTCAGGAGGAGCGTATCGCCGGGGGAGAGCCGTTCCGCGCTGAGGCTGTACCCGCGTAAGTGGATCGCGGCTCCTAAGCCAATATCCAAGGGGTGTTGGGGCGTGGGCGCGGCGGTGTCCAGGATGTAGAGCGCGAGGTCGGCGTCTTTCCAGCCGCTGGCATGGGCTTTGCTGCCGTGCGTGGAGAGCCAGCCGTTGAGCCGATCTGCGGGGTCGTACTCGGCGCGGTTGCCGTAGCGTACGAGCCAGACGCGCTCGCGGCCGGCGGTGAGTTCTGGCAAGGTCCCTGTGTTGGTGAAGGCGTAATCCAGTTGCGCGGGTTGGTAATACTCAAAGATGCGGATTTGAAGGGGGTTGGCTAGCAGCAGGAGATCGTCCGGGCGGGCGTGTTCCGTAATGTAGTGTAGCATTTCCCCGTAACGTCCTTTGACGTAATGTTCATCGGTGAAGTAGCCGTGGAGTCCCCAGCCGTTGCCTAACAGGAGGAGGGCCGTGCCCAGGTAGAGGAACGGTTCCCAGCGGCGGCGGAGGGCGATGATCCCGGCGGTTAGGAGGAGATAGCAGGCCGGCGCGATGAGCAGCAGGTAGCGGGGGAAGTAGAAGGGCATGAGGGGGTTGACGGCCCAGGCGCAGAGGAAGGGGAGTAGCAGGTAGGCGAGGAGGGGCCGGTGGCGGGCGTTTTTGCGGAAAGCGGCTCCGATACCCACCAGGAGCAGGAGGGAAAATGCGATGGTGATGGCGCGGGCCGGTCGGGGATCTAGCGCTAATCCCGCGCTGAAGAGAGTTAAGGTCTCGCGGGCGATTTCCCAGGCTGTGGAGAGGCTCCACGTGGTGACGCGCGCGCTGGCTTTGCCGCTGAGGAAATTATATTGGACTGCCAACCAGGGCAGGTAGGCCAAGACCAACGTGGTTTCCATCCCCAACCAGCGGATTAGGGAGTGCCACTTTCGGCGCTGCCACTGCGGCCAGCAAACCACCAGATTTTCAGCCAAAATAAGAAAAAAGGCGTAGTAATGGGTGTAGGCGGCGGCTAGCGTGACCAGCAGGTAGACGAGTTGGTTTTTCCGCGTGGGAGTGCGCTCCAACCAGCGCAACGTCCAGTAGAAGGAGAGCGCGGCGCAGAGGGTGAGTTGGCTGTACATGCGCGTCTCCTGGGCATAGTAGACGAGTGCGGGCGAGGCGGCGGTGAGGAGCGCGGCGAGCAATCCCGCCGGCGGGCGGAGGGCGCGGCGGCCCAGGACGTAGGCGGCGGGCACGATGAGGAGGCCGGTCAGCGCGGAGAGGGAGCGCACGGCCAGCGGGGAGCTGCCCAGGGCGCGTAGCCAGAGCGCGAGGAGGAAGGGGTAGCCGGGCGGGTGGGTGTCGGCGCCGCCCGCGATGACTGCCGACAGCGGTTGTTGGCTCAACCAGATGCTGAAGGCTTCGTCGCCCCAGATGTCTTGCCTATCAATGGCGTGGATACGCAGCCCGAAAGCTAACAGGAGGATACCGAGTAAAATTATGCGGGTGGTTGTTTTTTGCATGGAAGTAGGGTAGCATAGCTTACTCTGGTGGCAAGGTGGGGGAGGAGAGGATAGTGGTTGATTTTTGAGGCTACTGTAAAAACCAAGATCTTCACCGCAAAGGCGCGCAGGCGCAAAGATTTTATACTCAGGCTTCAGAAAATTATTTTTTCTTAGCGGCTTGGCGTCTTAGCGGAGAATTAGCTATCTTCAGGGAAATCAATTATGAGGGGAATGGCGAGGGAGGTGGTAGTGAAGGGTGGGGCGACGGCAGCTACTCAAACGGTCAAGTGGCGGGGTGTTGCGTTGGTGGCGTTAGGAGCGTTGGGTTTTAGTTCGGGGATTGTTTTCAACCGGTGTATCGTGGGGTTAGGCGCGCTCAACATCGCTTTTTTTAGAGCGTTGGCTGGATTTATCTTTTTCAGCGCGTTGCTTCCCCGCCATCCACAGAGCTTGCGGGTGCGCGAGTATCGGGGCGCGGTGAAATATCTGCTCGGTTTGGGTGTGGCGGTGGGGCTGACGGCGACGCTCTACATCTACGCGGTGCGGCAGACGACGGCGGCCAATGCGGTGTTGCTTAACAACACCTCTATGCTCTACGTGGCGCTCCTGGCGCCCTGGTTGTTGGGGGAAGAGCGACCTCGCTATATTTGGTTGAGCTTGGGTTTGGCGCTGGCGGGAATTATCTGCATCGCTAATCCGGCGCGATCGGAGCTGCACGCGGCTGATACCCGCGGTATTATCGCGGGCGCGCTCTCTGGCATTACCTACGCGGGGACGATGCTCTTTAGTCGCCGGTTGCGCGGGCGCGTGGACGGGTTGACGCAGGTCTGGTGGAGCACAGGCAGCGCGGCGTTGATCGCGCTGCCCTGGGCGTTCAACACACCCTGGGCGGCTTTCGTCCACAATCTGCCGTTCCTGCTCGCGTTGGGGATTATCGCGCTCGCCTGGCCGTACCTGCTCTACTTCTGGGGCTTGGAGCGCGTCGAGGCGCAGGTGGTGAGCGTGGTGGCGCTCTTGGAGCCGGTCAGTGGCGTCTTGATAGGGTTGCTAGTTTACCAGGAGCTCCCCGGCCCACTGGGCGCGCTGGGGATGGCGTTAGTTTTGGTTAGCATACTCTTGATTGTGGGGGTAAAATAGGCGTGGGGCTGGGACGCAGATTAACGCGGATAAAGGCTGATTTTTGAATTCATTGCCAAAGCCAAGATCTTCATCGCCAAGGCGCGCAGGCGCAAAGATTTTATACTTAGGTTTCAGAAAACTAAACTTTTT
>DUEJ01000113.1 GCA_011192175.1 Thermoflexia bacterium | reverse complement strand
TTTACGATGGGGACGGAGACAATCCACGCCCTGGATGGGATCACGACTACCGTGGCCGCCGGGGAGTTCCTGGCGGTAATGGGGCCTTCCGGTTCAGGGAAATCAACGTTGCTCTATCTGTTAGGCGGCCTGGATCGTCCTACCGCCGGGGAGATCTGGGTACGGGGAGAAGAGATTGGGGTTTTGGATGAGAACGCGCTCGCCGTTTATCGCCGGCAGGAGATCGGCTTTGTCTTCCAATCCTTTTACCTGATTCCCACGATGACGGCGTGGCAGAATGTGGAGTTCCCGATGATCTTCGCGCAGGCGCCGGCGGCGGAACGCCGGGCGCGGGCGGGGAAGCTACTCTCAGCTGTGGGGCTAGCGGACCGGATGGAGCATAAGCCGACGGAGCTCTCCGGCGGGCAGCAGCAGCGCGTGGCGATTGCCCGCGCGCTGGCGAACAATCCGACGATCATCCTGGCAGACGAGCCGACAGGCAACTTAGATACACGGACCGGCACGGAGATTTTAGAATTGTTGGCCCGTCTCAACCATGAGGAGGGGCGCACGATTGTGGCGGTCTCCCATGATCCGGCAGTCGCTGCCTACGCCACGCGGACATTGCAGCTGTTGGATGGCAAGATAGTTGAATAGGCAGTGGACAGTAAACGGTAGACAGAAATCGCGCGCGCTCTCTCCTTCTCGCCCTTTCGCTCGCTCACTCGCTTTCTCGCTCACTTTACTCAAAGGATACACAATGAATAGAAAATTCGTGGTTGGTTTATTACTTGCGCTGAGTATCACTGGATATTTAGCAGTGCTCCCGTTGCTGGCTCAAGCAGAAACGCCTACCGCCACACCCACTCCTTCGCTCACTCCTACCCTAACCCCCACGCCCACTCTCACGCCGACGCCATCCTCCACGCCGGGACCGATCACGCTCACACGGGTGGAACCGGCGACGCTGAGTAATGCCACCGGCGGCACGCTGAGCCTTTACGGCACCGGCTTCAACAGCGATTGTGTGGTGCGGTTGGTCGGCTATGGACTGCTGCCCACAACGTTCATCAATGGGCAGGCATTGACGGCCCAGGTACCGGCCCAGGTGCCGCCCGCCACTTATGACTTGGAAGTTAGCGCCGGACAACCAGTACCGGCGGTGCTGCGGGGCGCCTTCACCATCACCACGCCCCCGGCGACGCCAGCCCCGGAGGAACCAGAAGAACCCCCGCCGCCGGGCCACCCCATCCTCACCATCCGCAACTATAGTGTGCAGCCTGAACAGGTACGACCAGGTCAGGAATTCGTAGTCAGCATCGAAATCTACAATAACGGCAGCCGGGCCGGTGAGAACACGCTGGTCATCTTCCCGGGGGGAACGTTCCTGCCGCTGGGCGAGCAGGGACACAACCTCTGGCAGCTGCCCATCAATCATACCGCCGTCGTCACGCAGCGGATGCGCGCGCCGGCCCAACTTTCTGGCGGCGTACACCAGCTCCAAGTCTCCCTGAGCGCCAATGATTGGGCCGGGGATCATTACGATTATTCGGGAAGCATTCCGGTGGAAATTATCGGAAGCAGCGGCAGCGGGGGCTACGCCGGGAAGCCCAAGGTGATCATTGAGGCGGCGACCACCTCCCCCCACATCTTGATTCCCGGCGAGCCGTTCAGCCTGACGCTGCGGTTGGTCAACCACGGCAGCCGCACGGCAATCAACGTCTTCGCCACCTGCGCCTCGAGCGAGATGGCGATCCCCGCCTCCGGTGGGGATACGGTCGCCACCGACCTCATCCGCATCGGGCATGCGGCCACCGTGACGCTGCCACTGGTGCTAGGTAGTTTGGATAGCGGCGGGCGGCAGAATCTAATGATTGGGCTGGAATACGCGGATTACAGCGGGGGTGGATATAGTGATCAACAGAATATCGGGGTGGACATCAACACCAGTTTAGCTAAAGAGCCCCAGTTGCTGATCACGGAATACACCACCGAGCCGGAGTTCCTATCGCCTGGGGATACTTTTACGTTGACGATATACGTAGCCAACGTGGGCGGCGGCGACGCGGAACGGTTAACGCTCTCGCTGGGCGGCAAAGATGGCGCCAGCCTGGAACCGTTCATTCCGCTCAAGGCCGGGAACGTCCTCTTTGTGTCCCAGATTAAACCGGGCGAGACGGTGGTACTCTCCCGCTCACTGCTCATAGATGGCGCGGCCAGCATCCGCGCTTTCAATCTCCCGTTAGCGCTAGATTATGATGATCCCCACGCCACTCGCCAGAGTGACATCCAACGGTTGAGCCTCATCGTCCGCAAACGACCGGAGTTCCAGCTCAACTTCTACCGCCAGCCAGAAGTGTTGCAGGTCAATGTACCGGCGCCGCTCTCGCTGGAACTGATCAACGTGGGGCGCAGTTCCATCAATATCAGCGAAATTGCCCCTGCCAGCCCCGAGTTGGAGGTGACAGTAGAGGGTTTGCCCTTCGTCGGCCCGCTAGATGCCGGCGGTTCGACGCCGTTAGATTTAATGGTCATCCCGCAAGCGAGCGGCGCGGTGGAGTTGCGCTTGAGCATCGTTTACCGGGATGACTTCAACCAGATGCAGGCCATCAGCCAGACGCTCACGCTGGAAGTACAAAGCCAACCGGACGCCCTCGCGCCGGGAGAGCCGGGGATGAACGCCGCAGAGGAGCCCGCCGCAGAGCAACCGGAGACGCTCTGGCAAAAGCTTGGCCGCGCGCTCAAGGGGTTCCTGGGGTTGGGGAGCTAAAAGAGGGACGCAGATAAACGCAGGCTGCGCTCGTAGATAAAAAAAATCAGCATTTATCAGCGTCAATCTGCGTTTCTTCTCTCACGCAGTAACTATATAAGTGACACCAGCACAATGAGGAGATTTCTATGAATGGAGAGTGGATGGGATATTTGCTGGCCTTTATCTTGGGGATTCCGGTGGGGATGTTCTTATGGTCCCAATTACAGCGGGGCGGGGATGATACCGCTGCTCTAGAAACCAAGATGCGCGAAACCTTCGGCTATCTGGCCCGCAAAGAGCTCCGGGATAATACTCATCTCTTTTTGGAACGCACGTCCGAGCAGTTGCAACCGTTAGGGGAGAGCCTTACCACGCTAGACCAACGCATCCGCGAGCTGGAGCAGAAGCGGGAGGGGGCCTACCAGGGACTGCATGTCCAGTTACAGCAACTTGCGCAGACGGAGAGCGCGTTACAGAGAACCACCACCACGTTGAGCGAAGCGTTACGCTCCTCCACCAAACGCGGCCGGTGGGGCGAGCTGCAATTACGGCGCGTAGTAGAGCTGGCGGGGATGGTGGCGCATGTGGATTACGAGGAACAAGTCCACACCGGCAAGGGCCGCCCTGATATGGTCGTCTACTTGCCGCAGGGCGGCCTGATTCTCATAGATGCCAAAGCTTCCATGAACGCGTACTTGGACGCAATGGATGTTTCTTCGGAAGAGGCCGCCGTTAAATTGGCGCAACATGCTCAAGCCGTGCGTGGCCGGGTGCGTGAACTGGCGCGCAAAGCCTACTGGGAACACTTCGGGCAGGCCCCGCAATTCGTAGTGCTGTTCATTCCCAACGAGGCAAGTCTCAGCGCCGCCTTCCGTGCGGATGGGGAGCTCTTGGACTACGCCTTGCAATCCAAAATTTTAATCGCCTCCCCGGTAACGCTCTTGGCGCTGCTTAAAGCGGTCGGCTATGGCTGGCAGCAAGTCGGCCTGGCGGAGAATGCCCGGCAGATAGCGGAAGAGGGCCAAACGCTTTATAAGCGACTTAGCAAAGTCGCCGCACACATTGGCGATGTCGGAGATAGTTTGGGACGTTCGGTAACAGCTTACAATAGCTTGGTGGGCTCCTTTGAGAGACGGCTGTTGCCCTCCGCCCGGAGATTTGAAGAGCTCCAAGTCGAAACAACAGCGCTGCCGGAGGTGCGACCGTTGCATAAGAGCACCCAGCAGATTAAAATAGACAAGCTCTGATATTCTCAGGATGCCGGCCTCATTTCCTCATTTGCGCTATCCCTTTTTTCAGGTATCCTTGCGGGGTTGGAGCGTTGCAATTATCTTACTTGTATGATTTGTACAGGCTACTCATTTCTGGATGGGGTAGGTAGCTGTAGAGAGGGAAGAGTTTGTCCTGTGCAGTTATACTTGACGCCGTTGGCTATTGGCTATCTGTTCCCCGCTTTCATACTCTCGAGTTGAAACAATGTCTGCTATATATCTCACCCCGGCCTCGCTCAGTTACCTGACCCAATTCATCCTGGCGCTGGCCATTACCCTCTTTTTGGCGTGTCGCTGGCGAAACCGGAACACGCCACTGGTTCTGCTGACCGTTTTTTTTGCCGGGGCGACCAGCTTTATCGGGCTGCTGTTCCTGGACGTTTCCCTTGCGCCCTTCCCGCGCTTGCTTGCCGTATACGCAGAAAACACCGTTCTGGCGCTGGCGCTGGTCTTTTTGTTGCAGTTTGCCTACCGTTTTCCCCGCTTCTATGCCCACCGCAAGTGGGAGGCCTATGCCAGCCTGAGCGTCAGCCTGGTCTATTTTTTATGGGAAGCGCAATATATGGTCTACCGCTACGTCGCGCTGCTCCAGTGGGAGACCGTCTATTATCGCCCTCCTGTGTCCGCTTATGTGAATGCCCTCGTCTTGTTATGGGTGCCCATCGCCTTCTCGCGCCAGACCACCGCGGCTGACCCGCGCCCTGTACACGGGTTGCTCAAACTTTGGCAACCACAGGGGCAGGAAGCGCGTGGCGCGCGCAGCTTTGTGCTCGTCTTTGGGATTATATTTGTGTTGGGCGTGATCGATGTTTTGCGCATCTTTTCCCTTTCGACGATGTTCTACAATGCTGCGCTTTCGCTCGGGATATTGGTAGCCTTGTGGCTGTTTGCCATCAACTATATCCACTTTGTTCCCGGCGGCGTATCCGTACTGACGAAATTATCAATTCTCACGCTGACCATGTTCCTGGCTTTGCTGGGCTTGGTGGGTTGGATGATTGCTCCTTCTTACATCGCCACCTATCGCCCCGACCTGACGGATCATCAGACGTTGCGCTTTGTGCCCAACGTATCTGGTGGGTACGACGTGGCCCTCGTTGATTTTTCCTTCGAAACCGAGTTGGGAGATCGGGTGCAGGTTCAACCCTCAGGTGAGGCCCGCAACCATGAAATCGACTTTGCGTTTCCTTTTTATGGGCAGTCCTATACCCAGATCTATGTCGCCAGTTCGGGCGTCATCGGCATGGGCGAGCCCTTCTGGCAACCCAATATGCAGGCCCGTCGTGCCCACTTGCCCGCCATCTTTCCCCTCCTGATCGAACTCGACCCCCGCGCGGGTGGTGGATTGTATGCCCGCCAGGAACCCGACCGCCTGATCCTCACCTGGGATCATCTACCTGCGCTCTACCGGCCCGAAGCCATTTTCACCTTTCAGGCCGTTCTTTACCAGGACGGCGTCTTCGATATTACCTACAACGGCCTGCCTTTACCGTTCCGGTTCGACCCGGATGAAACCCCATCGGCGAACCCCTGGCTGCGCGGGGCGACCCCGGGCCGAGGGGAGAGTCTGCATACCCGCCTGGACGATCTAACTGGCCCGCTCCAAGAGGGTCAAGGGGCGATTATACAGAACTATCACCTGGATTTCAGACGCTATCTGCACACATTTATTCTGCCCCTGGGATGGGTGGTGATCGGGGGCAGCCTGCTGCTTATGGCTGGCCTGCCTGCCTTGTTGCATTTCTCCATCATCAGGCCGTTGAATGACTTGGCGGCCGGGGTGCGGCAGATGGAAGCCGGCGACCTGAACGCAAAAGTCCTCATCCACAATCAGGACGAAATTGGCTTTTTGGCCTACGCTTTCAACGGAATGGCTTCCCGGTTGAGCGGATTGGTGACGGACCTCGAAGAGCGAGTAGCAGCGCGCACCTCAGCCCTGGATGCGACTAATGCCCAACTGCGCGCCGAGATCGCTGAGCGTGAGCAGGCCCAGGCCACTAGCATCGAGCAGCAGCGCACGCTGGCGACAATGGAAGAACGGGAACGTATGGGCCGCGACTTGCACGACGGGCTGGGACAAACATTGGGCTATCTCAACGTGCAGGCGCAGGCCGTGGAAACGATGTTAGCCGCCGGACAGACTACACCAGCGCAGGCCAACCTGCGGCGTATCGTGCAGGCGGCGCAAGAAGCCAACGCCGACATCCGCGACTATATCCTGGGACTGCGCGCCGCCCCCGCCCCTCGCCAGGACTTTTTGGCAGTCTTGCGCGACTATCTGCACCGCTTCCAAACGACCTACGGCATCGAAACTCGCCTCAACCTGCCCGCTGACGCGCCTAGCCCCGTGTTCGGGCCGGCCGTGGAGGAGCAACTCTTGCGTATCATCCAGGAGGCGTTGACCAATGTACGCAAGCACGCCGCCGCGCACCGGGTAGAAGTGCTGTTCGACTTTGCCGTCGCCGCTACCCATGTCATTATCACCGACGATGGTTGCGGCTTTGATGTGAGTCAACGAGTCCGCGAGTCAGCGAAGCAGCGAGCCGGCGAAGCGGCAGAAGCGTCAAGTTCCCACTTGGGCCTGACGATGATGCGCGAGCGGGCGCAAGCCGTGGGCGGCCAGATGGAAATCCGTTCCGCGCCAGAGCAAGGCGCCTGCATTCTCGTCCACATCCCGCGCCTAGTCGCCGCACCCGGCGACGACGCGGAGACAGCTGGCCTGGCCGAGCTGCGCCTGTTGCTGGTGGATGACCATCCGCTCTTCCTGGAAGGGTTGCACAGTCTACTCACCGCGCGCGGCTTTACCGTGGTGGGGACGGCCTGCGACGGCGAGGTTGCGCTCGAACAGAGCCGCGCTCTGCGCCCCGACGTGGTGGTGATGGACATGCACATGCCGGGCGGCGGTGGCCTGGAAGCCACCCGCGCCATCAAAGCCGAACTGCCAGAGACTAAGATCATCATGCTCACCGTCGCCGAGGACGACGCGCACCTGTTCGCGGCCCTTGAGAGCGGCGCGTCAGGTTACTTGCTCAAAAACCTGGACGCCAACCAGTTCTGCGCCCTCCTGGCCGGCTTGCTACGCGATGAATCGCCCCTGGCGCCGGGCTTAGCCGCGCGGATCATGGCCGAGTTTTCCCACCGGCGGGATGACTCGCGCGGTCGCCCCGACATGACCAAATTGACCCCGCGTCAGAAAGAGATTCTAAGCCTCGTGGCGCAAGGGCTGATCTACAAAGAAGTTGCCCAACGCCTGCACCTCACCGAACAAACCGTCAAGTACCATATAAACCAAATCCTGGAAAAACTGCACGTCGAAAACCGCGCCGAGGCCATTGCCTACTATTTACGCGCACAATAAAGACTTGTTGGTTTGACCAACTTGACAGGTTTTTGAGGTCTAGTCCCCCAGACTAGACCTTTGCTAGACTAAGGTCTAGTGACAACCGCCCCCTTTTGTACTAAAGTGTGACTACTGTTGGTAACTACTCGAACAATCCTGTTTTGGACAGAGAGCACTGCTAAAAAAACTGGATTTCCCTCTGGGTAACCAGAGGCAGAGTAGTTATTGTTTTTGTTTCTATTTCACGCAAAAGGGTGGGTAACCTTGACCAAACGGGTTTTACTCTACGGCAATTCTATTTTCCTGAGCGGCTTGGCGGCGCAATTGCTGGCCCGTGACGATATAGACGTGCGCCAGCGCACGTCCCATGGCGGCCTGCTCCACCTGGATGACCTCGACGCCGTGATCGTGGATTTTAACGACGTGCAGCCCGCCGACGTGCTGGCGCTGCTCCGTACCCGTCCCAGCCTCAAAGTTGTGGGCGTCAACGCTGCCGGCGGCGCGGTGACGGTGCTCTTCGGTCAGGTTCACCTGGTGCAGACACTGGCCGACGTCATGCAGTGTATGAGTTCTTAGTTTAGAAATCTCAAGTTGCTGGATAAGGAGTGAGGGACAGATGAAAAAATATAAGCAAGCAAAAATCGGGATCACGGTTCTATTTTTAGCATTGATTACCTTTGGCATGAATGACACGATTGCCCGCAACATTCTCGGTGGTTCCAAGCAGCGCGATCTGCCGGTTGTGCATGCGCCTCTTCGCGCCGCCATCAGCCTCGCTTCTATGGATGTGGCGGCTGAGAACGTTGAGTCCGGTGGTAACACCGTCACGCAGACGCTCACCCTCCAGGCCGGATGGAATGCCATCTACCTGGAGGTG
>DUEJ01000112.1 GCA_011192175.1 Thermoflexia bacterium | reverse complement strand
GCGTCGGGGCGGGGTTCCTCTACCCGCTGGCCGGAGAGGTGCGCACTATGCCGGGGTTGCCCAGCAGTCCCGCTTTTATGAATATCGATCTGGTGGATGGGAAGATCGTGGGGCTTTCGTAAAGAGAGAGAGTAGTAATCAGGGAACAGTGCTTAGGAAATGGGGGGATGGTAGGAAAGCGAACGCTCTGGTGGCGCGGTCAGGAAACTGTCCCCAACCAGAGGTAGCTAAACCAATCACTAATCACTTCTCCCTAATCCCTAAATGCTTCTCCCTAAATCACCAGTTACCAACACTTACCAAAGGAGATCTTAGATGACAGCCGAACTAATTGACGGTAAAGGTATCGCTAAGCAGATTCAACGTGAATTAACCGAAGAAGTCGCTCATCTGAGGGAGACGCACGGTATTGAGCCCGGTTTGGCGACGGTGCTGGTGGGCGATAATCCCGCCTCTAAGACTTATGTACGCATGAAGCAGCGCCGCTGTGAGGAAGTCGGCATCCACTCTGTGGGTTACACGCTGCCCGCAGACGCTACCCAAGCGGAGGTAGAAGCACTGGTCAGCCAGCTCAACGCCGATCCCACCATCAACGGCATATTAGTCCAGCTTCCACTCCCTGGCCAGCTGGACGAGGAAGCGGTGCTCAACGCTATCAGTCTAGAAAAAGACGTGGATGGTTTCCACCCGCTCAATATCGGGCGGCTAGCGATGAAGGGGCGGGAACCGCTCTTCACGCCCTGCACACCCACGGGCATCATCGAGCTGATTGACCGCACCGGCGTGCAGATTGAAGGCCAAGAGGCAGTGATCTTGGGCCGCAGCAATATCGTCGGGCTGCCCGTCTCCATGATGTTGCTCAAACGCAACGCCACCATCACCATCTGCCACTCCCGCACGCGGGAGCTGGCGGAAATCACCCGCCGAGCAGATATTCTGATCGCGGCGGTGGGCCGCGCCGAGATGGTCAAAGGCGATTGGATCAAGCCCGGGTCCCTGGTAATTGACGTAGGTATCAACCGCGTGGAGGACGATACACGCAAACGCGGCTACCGGTTGGTGGGCGACGTGGATTTCGCTGAAGCCGTGGAAGTTGCGGCGCACATCACGCCGGTGCCGGGCGGCGTCGGCCCGATGACCATCGCCATGTTGCTCAAGAACACCGTCACTGGCGCTAAACACGCTGCCGGTTTACTATAACCAATATCAACTATCCCGAAAGGAGCTACCCTATGTTAGTCAAACAACGTATGACCACGCACCCCATCACTATCACAACAGATACACCGGTATCCGAATCCCTCAGCTTCATGCGACAGAACAATATCCGCCGCCTTCCCGTCCTCAATAAAAAAGGGGAACTGGCCGGCATCGTCTCCGAGAAAGACCTGCTCTATGCGTCCCCTTCCCCGGCCACCAGCTTGAGCGTCTATGAGGTCGGTTATCTTTTGACCAAACTCAAGGTGAAAACTATCATGGCCAAAGACGTCATCACCGTAGCAGCCAACGCGCCTTTGGAAGAGGCCGCACGCATCATGGTAGATAACAAAATCGGCGGCCTGCCGGTAATGAAAGATGGGGAGCTGGTTGGTATTATCACGGAAACTGATATCTTCACTACTATTTTGGAGATGTTGGGCGCCCGGGAACAAGGTCTGCGGGTGACAATCCACGCCGAAAACAAGCCGGGGCTGCTCAATCGGATCACCAGAGCCATCGCCGAGCTCGGTGGCGACATCATCGCTCTGGGAACTTTCTACGGTGATGATCGCGCCACTGGAATTGTCATGTCCAAGCTGCGCGGGGTAGCAGAAGAACCACTCCTGGCCGCAATGGATAAATTAGGCATCCAGGTGGAGGATATACGCAGCGTCTGAGAGTTATCAATGCCGAGAAAGAAAATCCTGTAAGAAGGGCTGTCGCACCGTTGGAGTTGAATTTTGCGAATTGGATTATTAGCAGATACCCATAACAGATTAGACAAAGTGGCATTGGCCGTGGAACGCCTGCGCGGGGAAGGGCTCCAGAGCGTGTTGCACGCCGGAGACGTCACCGGCCCCCAGGTCTTGCAGGAATTACGTGATTTTGACCTCTGGATCGCGCGCGGTAACATGGACCGCAATCCCCTGCTGGGAACCGTGGCCGAAGAGCTCTTCGGCCACGACCGGTTCAGAGACGTTCACACACTCACTCTGGCGGGGCAGCATATCGCCCTCCTCCACGGGGATCAGCACCGGCTACTCAAGCTCCTGGTGGATTCCGGTTCATACGACTACGTAATCCACGGCCATACGCACACTTTCCGTGATGAGCACCAAGCCCACACCCGCATCATCAATCCGGGGGCGCTAAGCAACACCAGCTGGCGCCCCGGCGCCTTCGCCATCTTGGACTTGCAGACAGGGAAGTTGGAACGCCTGACCGTGTAGCTCTGCAAGTTGAGAGCTGACAACCGGAAGTTGAGCTCACTGAAAAAACTATTTCGCTGCCAAAACGTGGGTAAGCACTTTGACCAGCAAAATCTGTACCCAGACCTCGAAGATCTAGCCCGCCTGAGTAGTAATGACAAAAGTTATTTTTCTGAAGTTTAAAATCTTTGCGACTTCGCGCCTTAGTAGTGGAAAACTTGTTTTTTAGTCGGCTAAAGTTGCAATCCAACCAATTCTCTTTATAATGCGGCTGGTACAACTAAGGTACCCACGTTTCACCATGTAACCCACATAACTTGTGTTCCTATCCAGCGAGGGATCTATGCACATAGAGAAGGGCAAGCGCGTCCTACGCAATGCAGAACTTTTTCATGACCTCAACGACATTCATCTCAACTTGATTATGATGATTTGCGAAGAGGTCACCCTCGGCCCCCAGGAGATCATTTTTCGCCAAGATGATCCCGGTGATGCACTCTACATTATTGCCCAGGGTGAGGTGTCCATCATTTTGGAGACCAATGAGAGAGAACCGGTCCAGCTCGCGCTACTAGAAGAAAATGATACCTTTGGCGAGACTATTCTCATTGACAAGGGCACGCGCAGTGCCACGGCGCGTTGCCATACCGAAGTCCAAATGCTACGGATCCCACGCGCACAGATGCTCCAACTGGCCGGTGATTACCCAGAGATTGGGTTCCACATTATGCGCCGGATGGCTACGGACTTAATGAAGAAACTGCGCTCAGCCAATCTCAATATCCGCACGCTAACTAAAAACACCCCTTAACCCAGCGGGGCCGTTAATCTAGCGCCCCAGGAGGAGTAATTTTCGATGACCAAACCGATCATTCAAATTAAAGGGCTACACAAAAGCTACGGCGAATTAGAAGTCATAAAAGGCGTTGATTTGGAAGTGGATAAAGGCGAGGTGCTGGTTATCATCGGCCCCAGCGGGACCGGCAAAAGCACCTTACTACGTTGTGTTAATCTACTAAGCTCCCCCAGTAAAGGCCAAATTTGGGTGGATGGCGACGAGGTAACGGCCCCACACACCGATATCAATAAAATACGCACCAAGGTGGGGATGGTTTTCCAGGATTTTAACCTCTTCACGCACATGACGGCCCTGGACAACGTAATGATTGGCCCCTCAAAGGTCAAAGGGATGGCTAAAGAAGAGGCGCGCGAGCTGGCGCTCTTCGAGTTGGAACGCGTAGGGTTAATAGAGAAAGCCGCTGCTTACCCCGGTCAACTTTCTGGCGGGCAGAAACAGCGCGTAGCCATCGCCCGCGCGCTGGCCATGTCTCCCAAAGTGATGCTCTTTGACGAGCCTACCTCCGCCTTAGACCCCGAGCTGATCGGCGAGGTGCTGGAGGTAATGAAGAAACTCGCCCGCGAACACATGACGATGTTGGTAGTCACGCACGAGATGGGTTTCGCCAAAGAAGTTTCCAACCGCATCATCTTCATGGAAGACGGCTACATCATAGAGGAAGGCTCTCCCCAACAGCTATTCTACAATCCCCGGGAGCAGCGCACTAAAGAATTCTTAGGCAAAATCACCGAGCTCTACGGTGAGGAAGGATAATGACCGAGCTAGCTGAATTTTGGGAGATGATTTGGCCGGAACTAGGGCGCGGTCTGGTAATCACGCTCCGCTTGAGCACTGGCTCATTGTTGATCGGCTTATTAATTGGCTTTCCCATCGCCTTGATGCGTGTCTATGGTGCCCGCTGGATGAAGACGCTGGCTACCATCTACGTGGATCTGTTACGCGGTACGCCGCTGCTGGTACAGCTTTTCTTCATCTACTACGGACTGGCCGATCCCAACATCAACCAGCTCCTGGTCCGGCTGGGACTCCCAGAAGGCCTTTTAGTGCTGGAACCACTCACCGCCGCCTATCTGGCGCTAGGCTGCAACAGCGGCGCCTACCAAGCAGAATACCTCCGAGGCGCGATCCAAGCCATTGATGCCGGGCAGATGATCGCGGCCCGCGCGCTGGGGTTGAGCCGCCTCCAGGCTATCCGCTATATCATCATGCCGCAAGCCCTGCGGCTGGTCATCGCGCCCTGGTCCAACGAAGTCGCGTACATGGTCAAGTACACCTCCGTCGTCTACATCATCGCTGTCCAAGACCTTTTCGGAGAGACCCGGCGCATTATGAGCACGCATTACAACCAGATGACCATGCTCCCCTTTGTAGGAATGATCTACCTGGTGATAGTGTTGCTCATCACTTGGGGCATGGGACACCTAGAACAACATTTCCACATTCCCGGCTTGCAGATTGACGTCGAGCGCGGCTAAGCTGCTAACCACTCGCCAGTTACCAACTTCCCCCAGACAAAGAAGCCGCGCTCGTCAACGTTCATCCGCATCCTATAAAAAATTAGGTTTCAGAGGAGAAACTATGTCTTATCAATTTCCTTCAGATTTCCTCTGGGGTACCGCGACAGCGGCGCACCAAGTCGAGGGCAACAATATCAACAGCGATTTTTGGGTGGTAGAACAGCTACCCGCCACGATATTTGCCGAACCTTCCGGCGATGCGATTGATCATTATCACCGTTACCCCGCAGATATCGCGCAGTTAGCTGAGCTGGGCTTTAACAGCTACCGCTTTTCCATCGAATGGGCGCGGGTTGAACCGGAAGAGGGTTATTTCTCTCCAGCTACTATCAACCACTACCGGCGGATGTTGGAAGCTTGTCACGCCCACAACCTGCGGCCGGTCGTCACCTTTCATCACTTCACCTCCCCGCGTTGGTTGATTTCCCAGGGCGGCTGGACTGCTCCGGCTACCGCCGAGAAGTTTGCCCGTTACTGCGGTCACGTCACGCAAGAGCTAGGCGCGCTCATCGAGGTGGCCTGCACCATCAACGAGGCCAATATCCCCCGGATGGTCCGGATATTATGGTCTGACCCACAAGCCGCCGGCCAACAAGCCGCCTTCCTCCACCAAGCGAGCGCGGCCTTTGGCGTGACGCCGGAGAATTTCGCCCCCTTCCTGTTTGCCGGCTCTGAGCAAGGACGAGATGTGATCTTGGACGCGCACCGGCAAGCCGCCGCCGCGATCAAAGCCGCACGGGCCGCGCTGCCCGTGGGCATGACGTTAGCCCTCTCCGATATGCAAGCCGTTCCCGGTGGGGAAGCCACCCGCGATAGGTACCGTCACGAGCTCCAGGATATTTTCTTGGCCGCGACGCGAAACGATGACTTCTTGGGCGTGCAGACTTACAGCCGCGAGCGCTTCGGCCCTGAAGGCGTCCTCGTTCCAGAGGAAGGCGTCGAGTTGACGCAGATGGGCTACGAGTTCTGGCCGCAAGCATTGGAGGCGACCCTCCGCTATGCTGCTCAGCAGACCGGCGTGCCGCTCATCGTCACCGAAAACGGCATCGGTACCGCCGACGATACTCGTCGCGGGGCTTACTATCGTCGCGCCCTAGAGGGCGTGGTCAATTGCCTCCAAGACGGCCTGGACGTGCGCGGCTATTACGCCTGGTCGGCCTACGATAACTTCGAGTGGATGCTGGGCTACCGGCCCACCTTCGGCATCATCGCCGTGGACCGCGAGACGCAACAGCGCACTGTCAAACCTAGCGCCCGGTGGTTAGGCGAGATTGCCCAAGCAAACGAACTTTGAATTGCAAAATCGTAAGTAGCGCCAGGAGTATTTTAGACAAGGAGATAACAATGCACACTGATCCCCAATACATCATCCTGTTAGGCCCGCCGGCATCCGGCAAAGGGACTCAGGCTACCAAATTACGAGCAGCGCTAGAACTCCCCCATATCGCCAGTGGCGATCTCTTCCGTTACAACCTCAAGCACCAGACCGAGCTGGGGTTGAAGGCCAAAGGGTACATGGAGCAGGGCGAACTGGTGCCCGACGCCATCACCATCCGCATGGTGATGGCCCGACTCAGGCAGCCCGACTGCGCGGGCGGCGCGCTCTTAGATGGCTTCCCCCGCACGATTGCGCAAGCCGAGGCGCTAGAGGCAGCTCTGGCCGAGGAAGAGGCCCAAGTCAACCTCGTCCTCAACATCGTCGTTCCTGATGACGTGTTAGTCGAGCGGGTGACCGGGCGCCGACTCTGCCGAGAGTGTGGCGCATCCTACCACGTCAAATTCCTCCCGCCCCAGGCGGCGGGGATTTGCGATAAATGCGGCGGCGAGCTCTATCAACGCCCCGATGATACTGAGGAGACGGTCAGGACCCGCATCGCGGTTTATTGGGAACAGACCAGCCCGTTAGTGGATTACTACCGCCAGCAAAGCGTCCTGGTGGATATTGACGGCAATCAATCTGTGGAGAAGGTGACAGAGTCCCTAACGGCCAAGGTCGCTCCAATAATGGTAAGTAGGAATTAGAGATTGGGGATTAGGGATTAGGGACACAGGGGCTTGTATCTTCTGACTGGCTGTCCCCACCCCTTTTCACTAATCCCTTTTCACTGGCCTCTGATATTATCTCCCCGCGCAATTTCCCCCGCCGGATAATAGCTGAGAGACGCACAGGCGTGATCCGATTGTGTAGCCGCGCCGCGCTCTTCGTTACCACGCCGATATAATTATCGGTCCAGCCATGCCAGAAACCGGCCTCATCTTGGTGTTCCCAGAGAACCGGCAATGTTCGGCCAATGAAGCGCTCTCGAAAAGCCGCGGCCAGCCGCCGCCCCAGCTGCCGCGTCCGCACCGCCCGCTCTCTACGTTGCGCCGGCGGAACCCGACTAGGCAAATTCACCGCCGGCGTCCCCGCGCGTTCCGAGTAAGGGAAGACGTGCAACCGCGCAAATTCCAGCTCCTCCACGAAAGCCAAACTTGCCCGGAAGTCCTCTGCCGTCTCCCCCGGGAACCCGACCAGAATATCGGTCGTCACCGCCATCTCCGGGGCGATCTCGCGAGCACGAGTTGCCATGCCCGCAAACTCGGCCGTGGTGATTGGGCGTCCCATGCGGCGCAAAGTGCCATCAGCGCCCGCCTGTAAGGGGACGTGTAGCTGCCGGCAGAGGCGGGGATTTTCCCATTGCCGGAGCAAGCGCTCGCTCACGTCCCACGGCTCAATCGAAGAGAGCCGCAAGCGCGGCAGTTCCGTCTCGCGGAGCAACGCCGCGACCAGGGTAGCCAACCCCTCCTCCATCCCCAACTCCGCACCGTAAGATCCCAGGCTCACTCCGGTGAGTACCACCTCACGCGCCCCACCCGCCACCATCTCCTGGACTAGCGCGAGTACCTCCGGCAGAGGTCGGCTGCGCGCCGCGCCCCGCAATATCCGGGTGATGCAGTAAGTGCAATGCTGCTCACAACCATCTTGCACGCCCAAGAAAACGCGCGTACGCGGCCAAAGATCAGGAGTCCAGGGCGCGAG
Organism: Thermoflexia bacterium; assembly: GCA_011192175.1. Classification (GTDB taxonomy): domain Bacteria; phylum Chloroflexota; class Anaerolineae; order B4-G1; family SLSP01; genus G713. The sequence continues at coordinate 6,025 of DUEJ01000112.1, read as the reverse complement.
AGGCGCCGCTTGCCCAGTGATCATCTCCACCGCGCGCATTTTATCCACGTTGGAGATGACCCAGCTGACGCCCGGATAGTCATGCGCAGCTTCCGGGTCTCCCGTAACCCCACAGCCTAGCACCGCAATCTCGGCCTGGGGATTGGCGCGGTGCAACGTCCGTAAGTAGCTACGGCTATGGCTAGCGGCCCGCGCCGTGACCGCGCAACTATTGAGGAGCAGCAATTCCGCCTGCTCCGGTCTCTCCACAATCAAATAGCCCGCCCCCACAAAGCGACGGGCCAACTCCTCTATCTCTGCCGCGTTCAACCGGCAGCCTAACGCCGTTAAATATACCCGCTTCAAGAGCCTGGTTTCCGCGTCTGGATATGGGCTTTGCGCAGTTCACCCTTAACTGCGCGAAACAGATCGCGCCCGCCATCAGAAGAGCTCAATGCAATCACCCCCATACCTTGATCAACGACAATCGTTCCCCGCTCGCCAAATTGCTCCTGTACCTGGTATAAAATTTCCCAGATGCGGTCGGCCTGTTGGGGATCAGAGAGAGCCGGAACTCCTACCGCGTATCCTTCAAAGAGACCCACTTCCTTTAAAGTCCCCAGGAGCGACTCGAAATCTTCCGGCATCCAACCAGCGTCCTCAAACAGCTCCTCATCCTCCGCTACCTCCGCCGCCTCCTCTTCCTCCAACGGTAAGGAAGGTACAATGAAGAGCAACAGAAAGAGAGTAATTCCCCCCCAAAGCAATCCGGCCAGCAGGTATCCGCAGCCCTGGAAGAGCGCTTGGACAAACTGACGCACCCCCTCATTAGGAAAATGCCAGAGAAAGATCAAGGCGCTAACATAGAGCACCACCAAAAACAAGTTGCGTAACCACGGGTAGCTATAATCCTGTTCTTCCATACAAGACCTCCTGTTTATTAAGGTGCAGGAAGCACCTGCAAGTTGTCAAAAGCGATCTCCACGTCTGGTTGCTCGAAGGCGCCGGCATAGAGACCGATAGTTCCTTTGGAGAGTGTCTCATCCACCACTTGGGCAACCTCTGTATCATTGACCAGAAAGGTAAAAGTTGCCCCCCGCGCCTTGATCGCCAACACGTTGGTTGCCGCTCCCAGCTGGATAACGGGTTGCGACACCCAATCCGGCCCCAATAACACCCAGCGGCCCTCCTCATAGCGGGAAATGCGCGCGTAACCATCCCCACTGATGGAAAAAGCGTAGAAATGCGCGTCTTCATCCATCCGCACCAGCACCCCATATTCGTTATTCTCCGGCCCGGCCAGCTGCGTCGCCTCCACTCGCAAATCGAAATCTGCAAAATTGCGTTCGGCTGCGGCCCAAGCCACCTGCCCCGGCTGCAAGATGTGGATGTGCAGTTGCCCTTCCGCAATGGTCACCTGCGCGGCGGCATCCGAACTTAGCTGCCAGGAATCAGCCACATCGAAAAATTCTTCCCAATCCCCCGTTTCGGGAGCGAAGAACCCCCAGTAAACCCCACCTGCCGCCAACAAGCAGAGCGCTAACAATCCGAGTAGTTGGTTACGTTGCATCATCTGCCACCTCCTTCTCAAAATACGTCAGGGCTGGCTCACTTGCAGATCATCGAACCAAGCCAACGAAGCCGCGCTGTTGGGCAGCGTGCCGGCCGCCATCCCCACATCACCTGCGGACAAGGCTTCATCCTCTATCTGAGCTACCAGCTCTCCATTGACATAGAGCGTAAGAGTGCTCTCCTGACAGAGAGCCAGTAGCTGGTTATCAGCCTGCTGGCGGATCGCGGGCGAACGCAACATCGCCGGGCCGGTGAGCGGGAGCAGCTCGCCATCCTCCGTGTACCGGAAGATGGCGTAATACCCATCAGCGCTGATGGCAAAATAGTAGAAGCCCGCTTCGCTGGCGCGACAGATAAGCCCATAATGGTTATCCGGATCTCCTTCTGAGTAAACGGTGACCGTCGCTGAGACATCCTGGTAAGAGTGTCCCCCTAATGTCCAGATAAACCATTCCGGCACGTCAATGCGAATCTGATATTTACCGCTATGATAACCTCGTAAGTAAGGTTCCGTGGAAGCGCCGCCCCAGCCACTATCCGGGTTGGAAAAATCATCAGTAAAAGCAGGAGAAGACCTTCCACAGCCCGTCACTAACAACAAACTTAGAATCAATAAATAGTAATTCCGCCAACGCATCTGGCCCCCTTTTTCTAGCTCCTCAAGATTATACCTCGGAGGGGCTAGTTTAGCGAATGGGGTATGCAGCATAACAGGAAAAAATAACCAGCAATAACCGCTAAATACGCCGGCCTCGAAATTTAGCTCTTTAGAATTTCGCACGGTTGAGTCAAAATCAACCGCAAATGGACGCCCATAAACGCGAAAAAAATCAAAAATCAGTAAAATTATCCACATGAAAATTCGCGGTTAGCGTCACTGCAAATGTTGGTTATAATCCGGCTCGGAACTGAGTAAAGACGCCCCGTTCATTTCACACACAGGGAGAAAAACTGATGCTGTTCAAGTTCCCGTCTGATTTTGGCGACTGATAGTATTTTATCAATGCCCCTGCTGAAAAAAGATAGCTCTTTTAGGACGCTCCCGGCATGTTCTCCAAACTCGTTAGTGTCTTTAGATTTTCGCCACCTAAATGACAAAGCTCTTATTTCACTACATATAGTGCTCAATTACGTCAGTCAACCACAATATATAGTAGGCAGTAAATCTTACGATCTGAAGTGGCGAAATTCTCGTGACACTAACCCACTCGTAACTTGTAGCATTTTTTGAAGGAGCATTAATAATGAAAGCATATAAATTTTGGGGACTGGTTCTTGTCCTGACCCTGCTGGTGACATTCAGCGAAACATCTCTGCGCGCGGGCGGAACGACTAGCCCTACCGCCGCCGACACTTGGTGGGACCAGGCCTGGCCCTATCGCGTCCCGGTGACTGTGAGCGGGGATGGCATCGCCCAAGCCAGCATTGATTTCACCGCCCAGTTCAACGCCCTGGGCCTCAACCACGCCTTGCTCGACCTGCGTTCCATCCGCGTCGTGCCTTACAATGGAAACACGCCCGGCTCGCCCCTCTCCTCCGCTGAGAGCTACAGCACCATGCTCCACGATGGCGAAACAACGAGTGGTTGGAGCGTCAACGACGATGGCTTTGTGGTGCTGGATCACGCTCGCCATACCCAGGGTTCGGCGGCGGTGCGCGTGACCATCACCAACACCGTTGGCGGTTACGGCTACCCCGGCGCCGAACTCCACCCCAGCAGCCTCAACGACTGGAGCGCCTACGAGACTTTCATCTACGATGTCTGGCCCGAGGTCAATGCCAGCGCCCTCGACCAGGCCCCCGACCTGTACTGGTTCAAGCTGTACAATGCTTGTGGCGGCAGTCCTGTCACCCATGGCGGCCCGCCTCTGGCCCTCGACCGGTGGAACTATGCCAGCGTCTCCCTCAACCCGCTGGATACCTGCTGGCCTGCCGATGGCTTGAACCTATCCAACATCACCCGCATGGAATTTCACACCCGCGACAATGGCACTGTCAACGGCAACGGCGGCCTGTGGGACGATGGCGACGCGCTGACCCTGTGGTTCGACAACCTGCGCCTGGTGGATCAAGACAACGGCGCCATCCGCTGGCAGACCACGCCCGGCGTCAGCAAATACTACGTCTACTTCGACGTGCTCACCCACGAGGGCCATCCGCAGTCCCCACTGGACGCGGGCCTGGGCACGGCCACCCTCACCGGCAGCGCCGGCGGGGCCGAGGCCGGCGGTTACTACCACCAAATCGCCGGCGCGAGTACGGCCGGCTTGAGCGTGTGGGCTGCGCCCACGGTGGAAAAGGTGCTCAAAACGATGGCCGTGCCGGTTGCCAGTGAACCGCTGCGTATCGCGGCGGCGCGGGGCGAATTTGAGCCGTTCCAAATCGTAGTCCAGGCGCCATCCGCTCAAAGCCTGAACGTCAACGTGAGCGATTTTATCAAAAACAGCGCTGTGATCACCGGCGTGACCATCCACCGCGTGGATTACGTCAACATCACCACCACCGGCGACCACTTTGACCGCTTTGGCTCCTGGCCCGATCCACTCTGGCCGCTGGATAGCGGCGATCCGGTCAGTTTCCCGGCCAACGAGAACCAACCCCTCTGGTTCACCGTCCACGTACCGTGGGACGCCGCGCCGGGTGTCTACCAGGCCACCGTCAGCGTGGGGAGCGCCAACATCCCGGTGCAGTTAGAAGTGTGGGATTTTAGCCTGCCCCGTGAGATTCACCTGGCGTCGGAGTGGGGCTTTGGCTGGAGCAGCATCGTCCAAGACGTTTACCAGGGTACCGCCGGTGACTGGGATTGCTATTGGGAGCTGGTGGAAGCGTTCAAGCAGGACTTTGTCAACCACCGGTTGATTCCCAAGAGCGTCGCCTGGCCGGCCGGGCTAAACTACCCCGGCGGCGTTGAGTACGACTGCAACGGCCACCTCGACCCCGACGCCTGGGGCGATTGGGATTTTGCCACCATCGGCGGCAAGTACATCCACGGTCAAGATGGCTTTAACGACGGCTATGGCTTTCCCGCTTTCCTCTCTCACGGCCCGAAGAGCAACTGGCCGCCCGATAGCCTGCCCTCCTCCTTCTGCGGCGAGTCACGCAGCGGAGTGCTCGGTTCGCTGGCCTACCAGGCCAAGTGGAAACAGTACCTTTCCGCCGTAGATGATTACATCGTCTCTGACAGCTACGACGCTGCGGCTTACTACCACATCGTCAACGAGCCGCAGACCTTTGATGACTACACCATCGTCGGCCAGATCTCGGCGCTGACCGAGGAGGCCGCGCCCCACCTGCGCCAATTGATCAGTGAGCAAGTCGAGCCGGACATCTATAACTATCCCGGCGCCAAGATAGACATCTGGATGCCCACCATCAGCAACTACGAGCCGGTCAAGAGCCACGACCGGCAGCAGAACCACGGCGAGCAGGTCTGGTGGTACTATCTCTACGGCGACGATCCGCCGCTGCCCAATCCCATCCTGATGAGCCACCCCGGGATGGAGGCGCGCATCACCCCCTGGCTGGCCTGGGCCGAGCGGGTGGAGGGGCTGTTGCACTACAACGCTACCGACTGGAACCCCAACCCCTGGGACACGCCTAACGTCACCGGCAAGGACAACGGCGACGGTTTCTTTTTCTATCCGCCACGCAAGGACGGCAGCAACCTGGATCATTGCGGCCAGAACGGGCACCGGCTGGTACCCTCGATCCGCTGGGAGAACCTGCGTGACGGGATGGAGGACTACGAGTACCTGTGGCTACTGGCCGGCGGCGACCCTCAGATTGACGCTGCCAACGACGCCGATGACTACGTAGCGCAACTCGTCCAATCGCGCACCCGCTTCAGCCACGTACCCACCGATCTATCCACGACCCGCGCCGCCATCGCCCAGCTACTGGGCGGCCCCACGGCCAGCAAGTCGGTGGAGCCGCTCGCCGTGGGACCCGGTGCCGCTCTGACCTACATCCTAGTCTACACCCACAGCGGGGCTGACACCACCCTCATCGTCACCGACACTGTACCCGCGAACACCCCCGTCATCACTGCCACCGGACCAGGGACGGTACAAGTGACAGGCCAAGAGGTCGCCTGGAGCGCGCCCGTGAGCGCCGGGCAGCCGGTCACGTTGACCATCCAGGCCACGACGGTCAGCACACCTGGCGCGGCAGTCAACACAGCCGTCTTTTCCAGCACGCAGGTGCTGACCCGTGAGGCCACCGTGCTGCTCTATCACAGCCAGGTGTACCTGCCGCTGGTGCTGCGAAATTTTGAGATTAGCGACTCGTAATCCATGATGCCAGATTCGTAATTCTTAGTTGTCATTCCGAGCCAGGGCCACGCGTAGTGCGCGGAACATGCCGGCGAGGAATCTCTAGTGTCTAGAGAGAGTCCCAAAGCAAACTCGGAATGACAACGGGGGCCGGCCTTCTTCTGAAGCCAATCCTTGCAAATCGCGCCGCGTACCTCCCGGGC
>DUEJ01000111.1 GCA_011192175.1 Thermoflexia bacterium | reverse complement strand
GTGGAGCAGGAACTGGCCCGCTTGCAACCACGGGAGCTGCTGCTCCCGCAAGCCGGTTCCTGGCAGGAGCGGCAAGAGGGGGAACCGGAGACCCGGCGCGAGGCAAGCTTGGGTCGCCAGGGAGCAGCGACCATCACCGGCTGGCCGGTTTATCGTTTTGAGGAGACCTCCGCTCGCCAGACGCTACTGGAACATTTTAACGCCCAAACTTTACAGGGGTTCGGCTGTAATGGCAAACCGTTGGCGATCCGCGCGGCGGGCGCGCTGCTGGCTTACCTCCAGGAGACGCAACAGGGCAGCTTGCCACAGATTGTCGGGTTGGCGACCTACTCAGTGGAGCATTTTATGGTCATTGATGCCCCCACGTGGCGCAATTTGGAAATCACCCAAACCCTACGCGGGAAAAGGCGCGGTTCGCTGCTAGGAGTCTTGGATGCTACGGTAACGGCTATGGGCGGACGGTTGCTCTTGGCGCGCTTAGCGCATCCGTTGCTTGAGATTGCAGAATTGGAAGCGCGGTTGGATCAAGTAGCCGGCTTCGTCACCGCAAGCCTCTTGCGCGCCGCGGTGCGGGCGGAACTCAAAAAGGTCTCTGATCTGGAGCGCATGACGAACCGCATCCTGGCCGGGCGCGTGACGCCGCGCGATCTGGTCGGGATTCGCAGAGCATTAGAGACAATCCCCGCGCTCCGCGAACGCTTGCAAAAGAACATCGCGGCCGGTGTCCCCGGTTTGGCCCCGTTGCTAACGGGCCTGAATCCGCAAATCGAGGCGACCGAGCTGTTAGCGCGGGCCATCGTCGACGATCCCCCCGCGCAACTGAGCCGGGGCGGTTTGATTCGCCCCGGCTTCTCCGCAGAGCTGGATGCTATTGTAAACGCTAACCGGGCAGCCCGCGAGTGGATCGACTCGCTGCAAGCCAGGGAACGCCAACGCACCCAGATCAAGAGCCTCAAAGTAGACTCCAATAAAATCTACGGCTATTACATCGAAGTCACCAAGGCGAATTCGGCTCTGGTACCGGCTGATTACATCCGCAAGCAGACGTTGGTAAATTCTGAGCGGTATATCACCCCGGAGCTCAAAGAGCATGAGAGCCTGGTCTTCACCGCCGAGGAACGCATCGCGGAACTGGAAACCCGGCTTTTTCGAGAGGTCTGTGCTCAAGTTGCCACGCACGCTCCCGCGCTACTACGGACAGCGCACGCCTTAGCGCACTTGGACGTGGCTTCCGCACTCGCTGAGGTGGCCTTGCGAAATCGCTATCTGCGTCCCACCTTTGCCGAGCAGCCTATCTTGCGGATCAGAGGAGGACGGCATCCGGTAGTGGAACGCACGCAACGCGAGCCGTTCACGGCCAATGAATTGGTGATGGACGCCGAGAGTCGCATACATATCATCACCGGCCCGAATATGGCCGGGAAATCAATGTTTCTTAGACAGAACGCCTTGATCGTCTTGCTGGCGCAGATCGGCTCCTTCGTCCCGGCGGACGAGGCGCAGATTGGGGTAGTGGATCGTATCTTCACCCGGATCGGGGCCTTAGACGAGTTGGCAGCGGGACAATCAACCTTTATGGTGGAGATGGTGGAGACGGCCAATATCCTCAATCACGCCACCCCGCAGAGCTTATTGATTTTGGATGAGGTGGGACGGGGCACCAGCACTTACGATGGCATGGCGATTGCTTGGGCCGTGATCGAATATCTGCACAATCACCCGGAGCGCCGCGCGCGCACGCTCTTTGCCACTCACTACCACGAGCTGATTGAGATGGCGCAGTATTTGCCGCAGATAGCGAACTTTAGCTTAAACGTGATAGAAGAGGGACACGATATTATCTTCTTGCACCAGGTGGTACCCGGCGGCGCAGATCGCTCTTACGGCATCCACGTGGCGCGGCTGGCGGGCATCCCCGCGCCAGTGATCCACCGGGCGGAGAATTTGCTAGCGGATTTAGAGACCGGCGAGTTCCGGCCGGGCATGCAGCCGGGTGAAGTGGAAACCTTCCAGCCACTCCTGATCAACGAGGAGCCACCGGTAGTGACAGAACTACGCGAGTTGGATATCAACAGCCTCACGCCGTTGGATGCGCTAACCAAGCTCTACGAGTTGCAGAAGAAAACGCAGTAGAGCGAGAAGGCGAGTGAGCGAAAAGGCGAATAAGCGAAAAAGCGAGAAGTGCTAGTGCCCGTAGCTGAAGACCACGGGCGGGCGCCTGGCGAATGCCCTTGCCAGACGGCTCTGGGCCGTGGGAATTCGCAGGCTACCGTTGCCAAGTCCACCTACGTGGACTAGTCGCCGCAGGGCGACTTGGTAGTGGTAGCCCACGGTTTTAACCGCCGGGCAAGGCGAGAAGGCAAGAAACGCCTGGCGAATGAATTCGCGGCTACCATTGCCAAGTCCACCTATGTGGACTAGTCGCCGCAGGGCGACTTGGTAGTGGTAGCCCGCGGTTTTAACCGCCGGGCAAAGCGAGAGAGCGAGAAAGCAAAGGAGTAGTAATGCAAAAAATTGGTCTTTTTTACAATGACCGTCTTGACCGCGCGCTACCATTAGCCCAAGAGATCTCCTCCTGGCTAACGGAACGCGGCGTGGAGAGTTGGCAAGCGCCCCGCAGCGCGCCGCCCCAGGGTTCCCAGCTGGTCAACTCCGACCTGTTGCTCACGTTGGGCGGTGATGGAACGATCTTGCGAGCGATGGCGCTCACCGCGCCGTTGGGCGTTCCAGTGCTGGGTGTGAATCTGGGGCGGGTCGGGTTCCTCACCACGTGTGAGCCGGATAACTGGCCGGAGACGCTAACTCAGGTTCTCGCCGGGCGTGGAAGGGTGGAGGAGCGGTTGATGCTCCGTGTCACGTTGGTACGGGACGGCGACGTTATCTCGCAAGATATGGCGCTCAATGACGCGGTACTCAGTCGCGGCGCATTAGCGCGCACCGTGCGCTTGCGCGCGGCTATCGATAGGGCACAGCTGGCAGAATATGTGGCTGACGGGTTAATTATCGCCACGGCGACTGGCTCCACCGCTTACTCCTACGCCGTGGGCGGGCCGGTTTTATCCCCGTGGAGCAAGAACATCTTGTTGGTTCCCGTCGCCCCGCACCTGAGCCTGGATCGTCCACTGGTCTTAGACAGCGAAGCGCAGATTGCGGTCTCGATTCAGACCCGCACGCCCGGCATGTTGACCGTTGACGGCCACTTGGTAGGGCAGCTCTTGGATGGGGATAGCGTCCGGGTAACCCGCAGCGCACTCCAGGCGCGGTTTTTACGTTTGCGTAGCCGGGGAGATTTCTACCGCACCCTGGTGGCGCGCCTGACACCTAGGAACTGAGCGAAAAAGCGAGAAGGCGAGAAAACAACACAAGCAGCTAATGGCTAACGGCTAATCGCTAACTACTGACTAACAATTGAGAGGGACAATGACCACAACAGAGAACTCGGATACCAAAACCTATTGCCAATGGCATCCCACTGTGGAGACCGGACTACGTTGTTACTCTTGCGGTGCTCCCATCTGCGCTAAATGTGTCCACCGCACACCGGTAGGTTACCTCTGCCCCGATTGCCGGCGTGGGAGGAAACAACGTTTTGAACAAGCCCGCTCAACCGATTATCTGATCGCCGCGAGTGTCTCGTTAGTTCTGGGGGGTCTGGCTGGGTGGTTGCTCCCGCTGACCGGGTGGTTTGTCCTCTTCCTCTCCCCGCTAGCCGGCACGCTCGCCGCCGAAGCAGTTTGGCGGCTGGTGGGACGGCGTTATGGGCAACATCTCTGGTGGATCGTGGCCGGGGGTTTGGCATTGGGCGGTTTACCACAACTAGTGTTTGCCGTGGTAATAACGATACTCTCCCTAGACAACGGAGCGCTCTGGGGGCTCCTGGGCCTCTTATGGCCGGCGGCGCACATCTCCCTGGCGGTGGGAGCGGTAGCCGCGCGGCTGCGCCTGAAATGAGCGAGAAGGCGAAAAGGCGAGTGAGCGAAAGCGACGCAGCAACACAAAAAGCGAATGGCTAACAGCTAACGGCTAATCACTGACTATTAACTACCGGACTAACACCATGTCTCATATCTTAATGCTCACGCCCCAAGTTCCATACCCGCCCCGGCAAGGGACGGCATTGCGCAATTGGGGATTGTTGCGCGGGATAGCGCGGGAAGCGGAGCTCTCCTGGCTCTCCTTCGCGGCCCCGGATCAACCCTTGGAGCCACCGCCGGAGATTACCGCGCTGGTGGAGCGTGCGGCCATCGTTCCCCAACCCCCGCGCACCTCGGCGGAGCGACTCCGCGCGCTGCTGACTTCCTCGCAACCCGATCTGGCTGGGCGTTTGAAGAGTGAGCGTTTCCGCGCTATTTTGCGCTCCTGGCTGGCCGAACTCTCCTTTGATTGGGTGTTGGTGGAAGGGTTAGAGCTAGTCCCCTATCTGCGCACGGTCTGGGCACAAGCCGCTCCCCCGCGTGTGGCGTTCGATGACCACAACTGCGAGTATCTGCTCCAAAAACGCGCTTTCCTCACCGATTTGCGCCGCCCCGCCCGCTGGCTCGGAGCAGCATATTCCGGTGTGCAATGGCAGCGTCTCCGTCGCTACGAGGCTGAAATTTGTCGCCGCGCCGAATTAGTGATAGCGGTTTCCGGTTCCGACGCGGCGGCGTTGCGCGAATTGGTCTCCGGCCAACGACCGCTGGTCATTCCTAACGGCATCACCGTGGCGGAATATGCAACTTACCAGGGAACGCTCCCTCTGGAACAACCAGCCTTCGTCTTCACCGGGACCATGGATTTCCGACCCAATGTGGATGGCGTACTCTGGTTCGCGCGCGAGGTCTGGCCGCGCATCCGAACAGCGTTGCCCACCGCCCACTTCTACATCGTGGGGCGCCATCCGCATCGCCGGCTGGAACCTCTCCGCGAGAAACCAGGTATCGTCATCACCGGGTCCGTCCCCGATACCCGCCCCTACATCCACGCGGCCACCGTCTACGTAGTGCCGTTGCTGGTAGGTGGCGGCACCCGGCTCAAAATCCTAGAGGCAAGCGCGATGGGGCAGGCCATTGTCTCCACCTCGCTAGGAGCAGCCGGTTTTCCCAAAGCTAGCGCGGCCCTGATTTTGGCGGATGCACCGGAATCTTTCGCCAGAGCATGCCTGGATTTGGCTCGCTATCCGGTAATCCGTGAGCAATGGGGAAAACGCGCCTCGGCCTTCGTCACGGCCTATGATTGGGACGCCCTCCTGCCCCCGCTCCTGAGACACCTAGTACACGGATGAAGAAGCGAAGCCACTTTGGCCGGTGTTTCATATAATCGTTTTCTGCATCAAGTTCCGGCTCGCCATATCGTTATCCTTGAAGATCAAACCTTCCTCGAACGATTGTATAATCTAGCAAAGATTTTCGAGAACCGGGAGCTTCAAGAAGCGATCTGCAAGGTAGAAACTTCGGCATTGAGTTAATCGCTTGTGGCAACAATTCAACGACAGGTCACCCCGGCTGACAAGAGTTTCGACGACAACATCATACGCGGCCCCTCGCCAACTAGACCTGGACATAGTTGTCTCCCCAAATCTCCGCGCCCCCGCACCCTAACGCGTAGACTTCCCCGGCTTCAAACCACTTGACACCCTCCCTTGCTTCTGTTATAATTCAACTGGTCAGACCACTTACCAGTAACCAGGAGAACTAAAATATGCCCGACTGGACCGCCCCGCAACGCCCTGCCGATCACGCCGAAGAGACATTAGTCGCCGCCATCATGGATGACACTTACCCTCCCGGCACGCAGTTGCCCGGCGAGCGCGCCTTAGCCGCGCAACTCGGCGTTACCCGCCCCACGCTGCGCGAGGCGCTGCAACGCTTGGAGCGTGATGGCTGGCTCACCATCCACCAGGGTAAGCCCACCGTCATCAACGATTTCTGGCGCGAAGGCGGCCTCAATGTCCTGAGTACCATCGTCCGCTACGACCAGCAACTCCCGCCGGGCTTCGTCACCCATTTACTGGAAGTACGGCTGCTCATGGCGCCGGATTACGCGCGCGCCGCCGTCGAGCATGACCCGGCCAATGTGCAGGCGCACCTAGCACAGTATCCCAATCTGGAAGAGACGGCGACGGCCTACACCGCCTTCGATTGGGACCTGCACTACATCCTCACCATCGCCTCCGGCAACCCCATCCACCCTCTCATCCTCAACGGGTTTGCTACGCTCTACGAGCAGGTGGGAAGCCGATACTTCACCTTAGCCGCCGCGCGGGCGGCCTCGCGGGACTTCTACCGCGCGCTCCTGGAAGCCTGCGAGCAACGCGACGCCAGCGCAGCAGAACGGATCACCCGCGAGGTGATGGCAAACAGCATCGAATTGTGGCAACGGTAGGGGTACCCCTCCGTGGGTACCCACAAGGAGGAAACATGAAACGTTGGAACGGTTGGGGCGATGATATTTTCACTTATGAATTACCGGAATCGGCGGCACGGTTTTTGCACGAGGTGGTGGGGCCGGGTAAGCCGCAACGCCAGGTCACTTTGGCGGAGGTCGTGGCGCAAATCCCGCCCTCCCGGCTGGCAGCGCACCCGCTGCTCTCCACCGATCCCGAGTGTCGCGTGCGCCACGCCCGGGGGCAGAGTTTCCCCAACTGGGTGGCGCTACGCAGCGGGGAGTTCGGCGTCTTCCCCGATGGCGTCGCCTACCCTCACAACGAGGCGGACGTGCGCGCATTGCTCAGCTACGCCCAAGAGACCGGCGCGCACCTCATTCCCTACGGCGGCGGGACGAGCGTTGTCGGCCACGTCAACTCTCTGCCCGGCGAGCGGCCCGTCCTCACCGTGGATTTAGGCCGGATGACTAGCCTGCGCTCCTGGCCAAAGAGAACTTGC
>DUEJ01000110.1 GCA_011192175.1 Thermoflexia bacterium | reverse complement strand
TGGCCCTCACCGCCTGTATGCGCAAAATGTTGGTGATCCTGAATGCGATGCTCCGCAAAATGGAGCCCTGGTCTCCCCAGGAGGCTCCAGCTTAATTTTTTTCACTTGACAAAGAACACAGTTGCTCTGTGGTGAATTTCTTCCTCCGACGGGGCCAGAAATGTGCCGCACCAGGCGCAGCGAGTCGCGTGCTTAGAGATAGTCGCGCCACAATGGGGACAAGGACGGCGATCTTCAGGCGTAACGCGCCCCCGGCCAGCTGCATATCCGCGTCTGGGCCGAGGGAACCCGCCAGTACACCACCCCGCTGTGCCTTATCCACCACGCTTGGTAGCTGTCGGGTAAGTCCACTTCGGTGCCGCGGTAAGGACAGCGGGCGCGTTTATCGCGCAACTCACCGATAAAATGCACCTCCATCGTTCCGCCACACTGAGGACAGCGCAGCCCATTCCCCTGCACTGTGGATGACGCCGTTTCCAATGGCGGCGAAGGCCGGGCGAGTCGCTGTAGCGACTCCGCCGCCTCACGGTTGTCAGGGCCAAGCGGATCGTATTTACGAAATTGATTCACGAGTGTCCTCCAAGATCAGGAGCAGCCATCAGGGCCAACCTCTACAGCGCAATGGATGGTCTCCAACGCTCCCATGAGCCGCAGGAAAAATTCCTGCCGCGATAGGCCCGACCGGTCGCGCAGGGCGTAAAGTTCCCGGCGCGAGAGCTCCGGGGGAAAAATCACCGGCACGTTCTGGGAGCAGACCAAAGCGCCGTGTTCGGCACGCAGCGCGTCTTGTAAGCGTTGCCGGTGCCAGGGGATTAGCGGTTCGGGCCACGCCGAGGGGGTAAAGTAGCCGATGTCCACCACTTCTGCGGATGTGGATACGAGCTCGCCGCCCACCGGCTCGGCAGCGAAGAGCAGATCGTGGTCGCTCCATTGCGGCTTGGAGTAGATGCCTACCAGCCGCGTCAAACGCACCTCCAGCCCGGTCTCTTCGCGGGCCTCCCGGATGGCCGCCTGGGCCACAGATTCGCCGGAATCCACGCCGCCGCCGGGCAGACACCAGACTTTGAAATCCTCGCGTTTGGTCAGCACCACCCGCCCGTCGCGGATGATGGCAATGTTAACACCCATACCTACCATATAGCTTCTCTCCTCTCAAAAAGTGAGAGAAGTATAGCGCGGCCAGACCACAAAGTCAACATGGAGACGTGGGGGACGCAATCGTATCCGCGCTAACAAAGCATCTCAGAACATGGGGCTGGCGAATAAATTTGCGGCTCCCCTGGCCAAGTCCGCCTGTGCAGACTAAAACCGTCTCTGGTCCGTAGTTAAGCGCTTCAGTACCGTGCAGCAGGGCGATAAATTGCCTACTACCAGTGTTTGCCCGACTACCCAACCAACTTTGACTTTCCTCCACCCCCCGCTACAATCACCCCAGTGTGACTTGGTTGCCGCACCTCATACAACACAGGGACCCTATGAACAGAGGCAGCTACAATGCTCAAAATCTATCTCGATAATATGGAAACGTTAATTGAAGCATTAGGAGAGCTAGACGCGGAACGTTTCATCACCTTGCTCTTACGCGAACCTTCTGATTACACCAGCTGGCAACGCAATTTGTGGGCTGAAAGAGCATAGAAGAAGTCAGTCAAATGGCAATTCAGAATCGCCTGATTAACAGCTCAGGCGACGAGAGTCGCTAAGATAAACTAAAAACATCATCTAAAAAACTGTAACAAGTATAAATCAGGAGGAGTAGATGGCGCAACTCGGTAAGCCTCAATTGCAGCGAGAAACTCGTATCTCAAGGCTTCATCTATCAAACTTCAAAGCATTCAAAGATAAACAGAATATTGAATTATTACCCCTTACTATTGTAGCTGGTGTCAATAGCAGTGGCAAATCAGCTTTGTTACAGTCCTTATTACTTGCTCAAGATACTTTATCCAGTAACAAGTTAAGTGAGCAACCATTGCTTTACTCCAGTGATCGCTTAAAGTTTACACGTTTTCATGAATTGATATTTGGAAAACCTAATCGCTATGTCAAGGGCATCGGGTTAGGGTTTTCTATGCCTTCGAAAATTGGCAATGATAAAGCTAGGAAATACTTTGGTATTCAACCCAGTACAAAAGCTAGCTCATTTTTCGAGTTAGGTATTGATGCTCAATTTGATTATAACGAGGGAGATAAAACAGTCTTTGTTAATCGGGTTTCATTAACGATTTCCGAGTGGGGGCAGAAGGTTGCTCCAATAGTAACGCTGCTATTTAAACCTACGGAGCAAAAGAATAAATGGATTATTCAAGTAACAACAACCTCTGACCAATTATGCGCGCAGACCCCTTTTTACCCGTGGGAGAATACTGAATACGTGACCCTTGAGCGTTTTATTCCTTTGTGGAGTGCTCGGCGTCCATCCGAAGGGAGTCCAGAGTCTCGCTCTGAAATATATGAATTGTATAAATTGTTTTCTGACTTTTTCGACAGATTAAGAACAGCGCTTACATCCCATCTACATTACGTAGGCCCTTTGCGTAGCGCCCCGCAAAATGTATATGTGCATCAACAATTGTCAGGACTTCAAGTAAGTTCGGCAGGAGAGCAAACTATTCAGTTGCTATACGAAAATTTGAATACAAAAGTGGATTTTGTAAAATGGAGCGGAAAAGACTTTTCGCTTTCTGCATTATCTCGCTCCAAGGAACCCTTAAAAGATACTTTGGGTAGAGCCTTTACACTATTAGGCATAGAGCAAGACTTGCGGATCAAGCACCCTGGTTCTAGTTCCTATGAGGCTGATTTGAATTTGCATCATCAAACCAGAACTCGAGTTTTGATTTCTCAAGTAGGATTTGGCATAAGTCAGATATTGCCTATTATTGCTGTAGGTCTACTTTCTACTCCAGGAGATTTTTTGATTTTTGAGCAACCTGAAATTCACCTACATCCACGCGCCCAAGCTGGGTTAGCAGATTTTTTATTGTGCCTAACATTAACGGGAAGACAAATACTTATTGAAACGCATAGTGATCATTTAATAAATCGCATTCGTAGACGATTGGCTGAAGATAAAGAGAATCTATTAAGTGAACGAGTAAACTTATTTTTCGTATCACCGCCTACCTCTGTAGAACTGGGGGCAAATATTACAACTGCAAAATTTGACAAATATGGGAATATTGAAGAATGGCCAAGGGGATTTCTTGCAGAGACTGCCTATGAATCTGGCGCGATTATGGATGCGGCAATGGATAAAATGATAGCCCAAGAAAACCACGTTGATCCTAAGGAGAAGAAATAATATGACCCACTCTCCTCAACGAATCCTAGTGGTGCCTGATTTAGAAATTCTGGTTTGTGATAGAGATAAGTACCAACACAATCAAAATAAATTATTGAGGCGTTTTTCTCTCCTCCGGAAACACGTTCAGGCTATTCAAGAAATACAGCAAAAGTATACAATTTATTTTGGGCGATCTCACCTCAACTATGGAAGACTATCAGAGACTATGAGTACCCCTGGACAGAATTATCTAACAAAGACAGTCTTAATAGACACCTTCTCACTGTATTAAACTCGCTGAGTTCAATTTTTGATCACGCAGTCAACAGAAATCTCTCTACCAAATACGCTAGAGATATCGTACCTGCTCCAGATATTAGGCAGCGATGGCGGGAGGTTAATTCCAGCTTCACTAAACAAGCGTGGTTAGCCTTAACGTCACATTGCAAATCCTGCTATCGGGATAACAATCACATGGAATACATCAAAATCGCCTCTTCTAAAGATTTGATTGCTCACATTAAACGAGAATATATCTCAATGGAAAAAGAGGGAACATCAATTTGTATTATTGAGCTATCAAATCCAGAAGGGTGGTCCACGGTTCTTAAGTGGGGCAAGCTAAGTTTGCCCAGGGTAGGCAAATATCCTTATATACCGGCTGGCTATCAAGGTGATAAATTTCAGCGTGGTAAAACAAAAGACGGCGTTTCGGGGTATAAAGATAACCAAAACTGTATTTGGATTTGGGATAAAGCACACCAGAACAGA
Organism: Thermoflexia bacterium; assembly: GCA_011192175.1. Classification (GTDB taxonomy): domain Bacteria; phylum Chloroflexota; class Anaerolineae; order B4-G1; family SLSP01; genus G713. The sequence continues at coordinate 7,312 of DUEJ01000110.1, read as the reverse complement.
AAACTACACTGGCATGTCTTGGACTCGAAAGGGCAACGGCAGCACGAAATCACGCCCGATGGAAGATATCTATAAAATTGAAGAGCTCTTTGAGTAGACACCGCTAAGCAGAGCGTCCTCCGCTTTCTAAAAGCGGAGGACGCTCTGCTACAAACTGATAAAAATCAGCCTTTATCTACGTTAATCTGCGTCCCAATCCCAACAACCGCAACTACTCTTCCGTCGCCGGCTCCAACTGGAGGAAGTCCTCCCGCGCGCTCTCCACCAACGGCTGGAGCAACATATCGCTGCCGGTCACGTAGTACTCAGAATCCGAGGCTTTGAGCACGTAGCTCTGCTTATCAGCCCAATGCGCGCCAATAGTAAGTGTATGCTCGCCTTCAGCGTCTCTCAAAATGATCACCGCGCTGGGATCAGCCATGCCATAATTCGCCTCTGCGCTCTTGCCCAGCGGTTGTTGGAGTGAGACGAAACTACTCTTACGCACTAGTTCCGCGATCTGGCTAGCGTTGACGGTTTCGTCAGCCGCCAAATCATCCAGCGTCCAAGCGCCGGCCTCATCCTGGCTAAAATTGAAGATGCCGTTACTATTCTCCAGCGTGACGCTGGTGAGCTCGTTCGCCAGCAAATCAAGATAGCTCGTCTCCACCCACGAGGCGACTTCCGTGCGCAGCTGCCAGCTGGATAGATCTTCCGTCAGATAAGTCTCATCCTGGCCCTCCACGCGGAAATGGGTCGCCGTGTAGCGCGGCGCGGAACCCAGGTAGATGAGGTAAGCGTTGCCCTCCGCAGTCTGCCAGATGAGACGGCGCACAAAGTCATCCTCGGCCACCTGGAGTTGCTGTTGCGCGGCGGCGCTCTGCGCCACCAGGTTGCCGGTATCCAAACTGACCAGGCTCTCCAACACCGGCGTGATGACGCTATTCTGTACCGGGTAATCATCCGCCTCTGGAAGCACCCAGCCAGCAGTCCCTTTGCTGAGCGCCAGACGGTTTCCTTGTTCATCGGCAATCTCCAACGAGACGATCTCCGCCGCCGTCAGGTTCGGAAAGAGTAGCACGCCCTTCCCCGTCACGGCCGGCTGTGGCCAGAAAACAATCACGGTTAAGATGACTTGCAATAGCAGCACTGCCGCTAAAATCTGTTGATGGCGCTTCATGCTTGCACCTCCTCTGCTGCTAACTCCCCTTCGCTATCCACTCTCTGGCGCGGGAGCAATTCCAATGGCGTTAAGTGGCGCTGGCGATTGCGCGCCGCCCAGCCCAAGACCAACAGCGAGAGCAAGGCTAACACGTAGTTTCCGGCCTCCCAAAAAGATTGTCCGCCCTCTCCCAACGGGTAGAGCACGCGCGCAGCTGTGCCCCGCGCCCGAATGTTGAGTAAATCCTCGTCCTCGGTAGCCCAAGATACTGCGTTCTGCAATAACTTAAGGCTGTTACGATAACCTTCACCGCTCAAACGGCTGGAAATCTCGAAGACTGTATCATCCAAAAACTCAGCACTGCCGATCACGACCAGGCGCGCAGATTGCGGGGAGAACTCGATAGTCGGCGGAATCGTTTCTGGTGCTGTCGATTCTCCAGCACCCTCCTCAATGGGAGCGACGTTCTCCTCCGTCTCAAAAGGCGAAGGTTGATCCTTAAACGCACTCTCAAAACTCCCTTTGACGGAAACTGCCAGCGGATAAGATTCCGTCTCTGTCCCTTGCGGAAAGCCCAATTGCGGGTAACGCTGGAAATCAGGTTGGACGTTGACCGCCACCTGACCTTGCTGTTCCTGCACCCAAGCGTTCTCCGTAGAGCTAAGAAGTACCGTGACCTCGCGGTCCACGTTCTGTTCCTCGTCCACCGTGATGGGGGAAGCCCAGTTCAACGTCACCGAGGGCAGATTGGAGACCAGTGAACTCTCCTCCGCCATATTATCTGGCAGCACCTTGACGAAGAAAGGATAGTCGATGGCCTGCACTTCCTGTACCTGCATCTCCCCCACCTGGCGATTGACGATCACCGGGAAAGGATCGTTCTGCGGATCCATCACCAATGCTTGTTCCACGGTAAAACCATAACTGGTCAGCAAATCCTGCACGCCGCCCACCAACGGTTGCACACCCAAACCGCCCGTCATCTGATCAGGCATCAAGGTGTAGTTCCCGGCGGCCACAATGACCGCGCCGCCGCGCATCAGATACTGATCCACCGCGAAACGCGCCTTGTCAGAGAGCATTTGCGGCGCGACCAAGAGCAATACATCCACATCCTCCGAGAGTTGACCGCTCTCCAATGCAACCATGGTCACCTGATACTCCTCTCTGAGAACCTGCGAAACTGCGTTCCAAGAGGAGATCGGTTGTTGCTGCTGGCCCATCGCGTTCTGCGTAGGCTGTTGCGGCGGCGTCCAGACACCCACCACCTGCAAATAACCGGGCGAGAAGCGTCTAAGTGCGGCTTCCAGCGACTTCTGCACACCGGCTTTATTTATATCCGCCGGCAGATTGATCATCTGCGCTTCGTCCCCCACCCGCAAGACTGGATAGAAGTAGTAAGTTTGTTGAGAAAATAACGAGACGGCAATCGGCTGCAAGCCATAGAGCTCGTAGAGTTTTTCCCGGCTCATAGCGCTATCGGCAGCCGTGGGATCCACTATTTGATAGGTGAAGTTGTTATCTACAGCTTGCGCGGCTATCTCATTTGCCGCCTCCTCGATTAGCGCCGGCGCGGCGGCAAGCTGCTCAGGCAACGTATCCGGGGTAAGGTAAAGCGTGAGTTCCGCCGGACTCTCCAACGAAGCCAACATCGCACCCGTGCTCTGGAAGCCATAGACGGCTTTCTTAAGCGTGCGCGTCAGGTCATATTCCAGATTGCGCAAATGCACATCCAGCGAACCATCTCGGCGCGGCTGCACCTCAATCAAATCCTGGAAGTTCAACACCTCACTCTGATCGCCATATTGCACCAAAATATCAAAGTAAGCGTTGACAATCGAGGTCGCGTAACGATCCGCCACCTGGAACGGCGAAGGTTGAATACCGTAAACCTGCCGCGCCTCCTCCTCGAACTCTGGCTGCTGCGCCGGATCAACGATCTCCAAGCGGATATCTCCCCCGGCCGCAACCGCATACTCATGCAACATATCACGCACGGTGGGCACCAGCGGCGCCAGGAGCGGATGAGTTTTCTCACTGAAGTAACCGCGAATCAAGAGCGGTTCCTGCAAACTACTCAGGATATGCTTGGTCGCCGCCGAGAGCGTATATTCATGCTCTTCAGTCAGATCCAACCGCAGCGTGCGCAGCGGATAAACCCAGATGTTGACGCAGAGTAAGTTCGCCACCAGCAGTAGCGAAGTAATCGTGGTCGCCATGCGCTGGGGACGAGCACGTTCCCCGGTACTCCATCCTTTCGCCTTGAGTGAAAATACGTTGAGCGTCAGGAAAATCCCGGTGATGGTCAGATAATAGAGCAAATCCCGCAGATCAATTACCCCACGCTCAATGCTCTCAAACCGACTGCCGGCGCCGATAGCTCGGAGCACCTCGCCCCACGTCTGGCCGGCAAAATCCGTCACGCCCCCGCTCCCGATCAAGTAGAGCAAGCCGCAGACCAGCACGGTGGTGATCAACGCCACTATCTGATTATCGGTGCGCGAGGAGAGGAAGAGTCCGATGGCCGTGTAAGCCGCCGCCAACAGAATCGAAGCCAAGTATCCGCCCACCACCGGGCCCCAATCCAAATTACCCAGCAGTGAAACAGACAACGGCAAAAAGAGGGTCAAGAGGAACGCCACCGCGACTAAGGCCACCACGGCCAAGAATTTGCCTACGACCAATTGTAATGTAGAGACCGGCAATGTCAGCAAGATCTCCAACGTGCCCGAACGCTCTTCCTCACTCCACTGGCGCATCGTCAGCGCCGCCACCAAAAAAATCAACGAGAGCGGCATCCAGCGGAAGAGCGGGCGCACATCTGCAATACCGCGCGCGAAGAACGTATCCACCCAGAAGAAAGTGAACAACGTCACTGCTAGGAACGTCCCGATGAAGATCATCGCCAGCGGAGAACCGAAGTATCCCTGCAACTCCTTGCGTGTGATAGCAAGTATCGCCTTCATGCTCGCACCTCCCCCGTTGTAGCCAGATTGTTGAAAACAGTCTCTAGGGTGCGCACATCGCGTCGCAATTCAGCTAACGGCCAATCACGCCCGCGAGATAAATCATAGAGCGCAGGACAGAGATCCGTGGTCGAGTCCCCCAACACGTGATAAACAGCCCGTCCCTCAGAGTCTGGTAACGTCTCCACGCCGCGCACTCCCGGTAACTGCCGGAGCGTGGCGGCAACCCCAGCCAACTTTTCACCTAAAATCAACACCGCATCAGAAGTCGCGGCCAATTCCGATAACCGCGCATCAGCCTTGACCACACCGTTCATCAAAATAACCACCCGGTCACAGAGCGACTCCACCTCAGAGAGGATATGCGTGGAGTACAGAATTGTACTATTTTTTGCCAGCCGCCGGATCAACCCCCGGACTTCCAAAATCTGCGTGGGATCCAACCCGACCGTTGGCTCGTCCAAAATCAAGATGCGCGGCTGATGCAGAATCGCTTGAGCTAATCCCACCCGTTGTCGAAACCCTTTGCTCAGCTGCCCGATAGGGCGCGGCAGCTGCTTCTCCAACCCCGTAGCGTAGATCGCCTCAGAGAGGCGAGCGCGCTGCTCGCTTTCAGGGATTTGGCGCAACGCAGCCATCATCTGCAGATACTCCTGAGTCGAAAGCTCCGGATAGAGCGGCGCAGTCTCCGGCAAATAACCGATCTGCGCCTGCACTGCGCGCGTATCCTCCAACACGTCCAATTGATTTATACGCACCGTTCCCGCATCCGGCTGCAAATAGCCGGTGAGAATCTTGATTAGCGTCGTCTTGCCGGCGCCATTCGGTCCTAGCAACCCCACAATCTCACCTTCTGCAACTTGGCAAGAGACACCATTCAGCGCCTGGATAGCTCCGTACGCTTTAGATAAATTAGTAGCTTCGATCATATTGTACAACTCTCCCTCCTACGCTGTAAAATTTACACGAAATACAACCAATTGGTGATAATAAGACGTTGAAAAAAAATGTCAAGGTCATTTTACACGTCCTATTTTGGGGATGCTTACCACGGGGACTTAATACTGAGACTGCCGATACCTCTTAACGCTAGTACCAGTTTTCTGAAGTGCGTTGCTCCCACTTCCAAATCAACTCGCTTCATGATAAAATAGCCTATACGTTATCTATACCAAAATCAAGGAGGAGAAAAATGAGCACTAAGATCACAGAGGTAGTCAAACGCTCTGGGGCGGTAGTCCCCTTCAATACACAACGGATCACTCACGCCATCTACCGAGCCGCCGTCGCGGTGGGCGGACGTGACCGCGAAACTGCCAAGGAGCTGGCAGATGAGGTAGTAGATATCTTAGAGCGAACCTATCCCCTTGGAAAAACGCCCACTGTGGAAGAGATCCAAGATCTAGTAGAAAGCGTCCTCATCGAAAACGGACACGCTACCACGGCCAAAGCTTACATCCTTTATCGACGCGAACGGGCTCGTCGTCGCCGGCAACGTACCGCCGGTAAATCTCAACGTGACCCAGAAAACATCCCCTACAAGAAACTCTGGGAGGTCCTCACCTGGGCCATTGATCACGATGTCCACAACATCTACCGGCTCAACGAGCGCATCGCGAAGGGACACTTTGCAGAGATTGTCCACGCCTCCGACGCCGCCTACGAAAAAGAGATCGCCACGGCCGCTGAGCGGATCAAAGAACGCCAAGATGAGCTCCGTGTAGTCATCATCGCCGGGCCATCCTCCTCCGGCAAAACCACCACCACCGCCAAAATCAGCGCGCATCTGCAAGCCGCCGGATTAAATTTAGTAGCCCTCAACGTCGATAACTACTTCTTTAATCTGGAAATGCACCCCCAAGATGAACATGGGGACCACGATTTTGAGACTCCCCAAGCCCTGGATCTCGAGCTAATCAACGAACACCTCCGCCGCCTCGTTGCTGGCGAAGAAGTTCACACCCCCTACTACAATTTCAAGACCGGCGCCCGTCAAAACGACGTCACCTCGATGAAAATCGGTCCTCAAGACATCATTCTAATTGACAGCCTGCATGGACTCTATCCGGCTATGACTAAAGATATTGAAGAGACCCGCAAGTTCAAAATCTACATCGAAACATTGTTGCAGATGAAAGGACCGGACAATAAATACATCCGCTTCACCGACCTCCGGCTCATGCGGCGCATGTTACGTGATGCCCGCGAACGCGCTTACAACCCCAAACAAACTTTAGAGCATTGGCACTACGTCCGCAGCAGTGAGTTGCGTAACATCATCCCCTACGTCAACAGCACCGATTACATCATCAACGGGGCTACTCCTTACGAGTTGCCACTCATGCGAGCACGTCTCTTCAAACATTTCACTGAATGGGTCAAACAATACAAAGATGATCCGCTGCGCTCGGACGCTTATCTCAGAGCCAAACGAGTCTACAATCTACTACAAATTACCATGCCGGTAGAGGATGCCTCCGCCGTCCCCGCCGCCTCCCACATCCGCGAGTTCATCGGTGGCAGCGCCTACAAGCTACACTAGAAATGAAGAAAGAAAAACAAGTAATCATCTATACCGATGGTAGTGCTTTAGGCAACCCCGGCCCTGGCGGATATGGAGTAGTACTCTGTTTTGGGCCCCATCAGCGAGAACTCACGGGCGGCTATAGGCTCACCACTAATAACCGGATGGAACTATTAGCCGCCATCAAGGGGCTGGAGGCCCTCACAGAACCATGTCGCGTCACTCTCTACAGCGATTCCCGCTACGTCGTTGACGGAATCACCAAAGGCTGGGCCAGACGTTGGCGCGCCAACAACTGGATGCGCAACAAAAGAGAACGCGCGCTCAACGTAGATTTATGGGCGGAGCTCCTTGAACTCTGCGAAAAACACGAGGTAGCTTTTCGTTGGGTTAAAGGACACGCCGGGAACGCGGGGAACGAACGTTGCGATCAGCTAGCCCAAGGAACCGCGCAGCTAGCCCTCCTCCCGGTCGACGAAAATTACGCCGGGGGCACCCCGCGATAGCACAAACCGTCCGGGCCTCGAGGGCTCGGACGGTTAAGTCCTACTAATCTAACACGAGTGCGTTTGGCGCTGACCTACTCTCCCAGAGGGCTGCCCCTCCAGTACCATCGGCGCTGACGGACTTAACTGCCGGGTGCGAGATGGAACCGGGTGTCTCCCCGCCGCTCCAAGCACC
>DUEJ01000011.1 GCA_011192175.1 Thermoflexia bacterium | reverse complement strand
GTAGCAAACGAAGCTTATATTGAAAGACGGGCCAAGCTGGGAGAAATTTTGCCCTTGCTCTCATTGGGCTTGTTGGTTGGTTCATTGGTGCTTACCTATCTCCAGCCGGAATGGACGGGAGTGACCATGATCATGGTGTTGCTGGGGTTTTTTGCTTCCATCGCCGGTAGCTACTACGTTAATCGCTTCACCGGTAATATGCCCATGTTCAAGGAACTCCCCAAGATATTGAAGGGCCTATCAGATGAGTACACTCTGTTGATGTATAAGCTGCCGGTCCCTTTTGTATTGGTGGAACCCGGCGGCTTAACCACGATTAAGGTAAAAAATCAGAGCGGCGAGATTGGTTTCCATGAAGGGAAATGGGAGCATAATCAACGTATGAAATTCTTGCGTCAATTTGGGGGTGAAGAGAGTTTGGGAAAGCCCGACGCGCAAGCCGCCGCGCAGGCGCAAGATTTGGAGAAGTACCTGGCTAAGCGGTTGCCGGCGGATGTCGCAGTCCCGGTGCGGGGAGTTGCTCTCTTCATCAGCCCGGAGGCCCAGTTGGATACCGCCCAATCTCCGCTGCCGGTGCTCTGGTCTAAAGAGCTCAAAGGTTGGTTGCGGAATAAGGGACGCCGTTCCACGCTGCCTAGAGAAACACGTCGCGCGCTGGCAAAAGCATTGGAGATCTAGAAGCGGTGGTCAAATCCAGATGTTAATGAAGTAGAGGAGATAAATCTATGTTATCTAGAGAATTGCGACAAGAGCACTTCCAAATCTATCGTAATCGCTTGGGACCTTTAGCAAGCATGGCTGAGGAGCTTGAAATCAGACCTCTCACCCTTTTTATTGGAAAACAGGGGACCGGAAAATCCCTGGTGAGTCAATTACTCTATTTCTTCCGGGATGCACCTTATCTACTATTTAAGTATCGAGAGCAGCGAAGCCCCGATTCCGCCTTGCGTAGAGTTATTGAGGGGCTGCGAACTGGGGATTCCACCTCCCGGAGCATGTCTTCTTTTTTGTCTACGGGCGATGCCCAATTACGTTATCGCTCATCGAGCTCAGAGGCCCAGGAAGGAGAGCGGAGGTTCTCAATCAGAAAGTTTAGTAAAATTGAGGCCTTGCAGCCATTCGCGGGAGAGATAGAGGCTTGGTTTGAGTCCTGGGCGGCTGATCCTTCTAGGGAAGGCCCTCAACCCCAAGCATTGTTCATTCCCGCTGAAAGAACATATTTCTCTCGCTTTATTAACACAGATCCAGCTATGTTGGGACACAAGGCGGTGCCTCTTACCATGCGTGAGTTTTCACGGGTTATGGTGGAGGCTGGAAAATGTTTTCTGGCCTGGCATGATTCTTCAGCAGAGCGACCCGCAGAAGTAAACATGATCGCAGAGTGGGCACGTTCTGAATTGCGAGGAGAAGTTAGATATTCCCGGAGAGGCCGTCTCGCTGGTCGCTGGCAATGGATTCCAACGGGAACTGAGCAAGCTATTGAGATAGAGATGGCTTCCTCGGGACAGATGGAGTCATGGCCCTTAATTATGGTTGCCCAATCGTTATTTGATGGGAGAGTGGAAGCGCCGGTGTTCTTGCATATAGAAGAGCCGGAATCGCATCTGCATCCTTCTGCTCAAGCTATGATGGTTAAGATTTTGGCATTTCTGGTCAATCATGGTTTTCGAATCGTGGTCACCACACATTCGTTGGGTGTGTTGTATGCATTGAATAACTTGATTGCTGCCGAGGAGCGACTACCAAGAGATTTACGGGATGAGCGAGTGCCTTTACCTGAAATCCGCTTATCGCCAGAGCAAGTAGGGGCATATCACTTCAAAACGAGTGGCGAAATTCAGAATATCATGTTGCCGATTAAAGATACTTCTACGCACTGGCTTAATGAGGATTTGCTACGTCAAACCGAGCAGGAATTTGAATATGAGCTAAACCGTATTCGTTCTTATGGCGTAACTTGGGGTTAGGACTGCTATGTTATCAGAATATCTTAAAGAGGAGCTGGTATTCAAGGAGAATGGCAAGCGGATTGAGATAACTCCAGGCGAGGGTGAGTCTGCCCAAGCGTACAATTTAGATGTTACAGGTGGCGGGTATTTTTCTGCTTTGTACCAGAGAATGGGTCGTCGGCTGCGTTCTGCGGATGGGTTATATCTAGGAAGATTGGCAAATGGAAAGACCTGCGCGCTGATTATAGAGCTCAAAGGAGCTAGTGGAGATCGCGCACGTGCTGCAACTCAGTTAGCGACTACCATGCGTCATTTTGTACCTGGACATCGAGAGTTTGCTCTCTCCGATGACGGTTTTCGACATCATCAAGAGGCTGCCAACACTGAGAGCTACTTGAAATTAGGGCCTCAACATCTGGTGATAGGTGTCGTCGTGGGTGCTGAGTGTGGTAGAAACGCGGTTCCACCTAACCTCAACCTTGGTGAATATCAGGGGAATAGGCTGCCATCCGCTTGAGCTCGCGTGCCCCTTATAATTATACTTTACAGGGTCTGTGTGAGAGGGTTTCGAGAAATGTCGGGGTTCCAGTTACGCAAATGGGTAAATAGAAGTCAAAGGTCGAAAGTCGGTAGCAAGCCATGTTTACATGGGAAGTACAGGTAGGCGAGAAAACGCCTATGAATTCCGATTGCTGGCTTGTAACTCTTAACTTTCAACTTTTGACCTTTGACTAACAAATCCGGCTCGCCAGAGCAACTATGCTGGCGAGCCGGGTGCTATTGTAGCGGAGAATGTTTACAAATTAGCGAGTCGCTTCTCCCATTTGGCGTAAAGGCGTTCGTAGATCTTCTCACTGAGCTCGCCGGTGATCAGGCGATTATCCAAACTATCTAACAGCTGTTGGATCTCGGCCGCGGTTTGGGGAGAGGCGGGGGCTGGGGGGGCTGCCGTCTGTGGCGGCGGGGCCTGCTGCCGCTGGCCTTGTTGCATGGACTGAGTGAACATCTGCGCCATGCCGGCTCCCATCCCCATGCCGGCTCCCAAACCGACGCCAGCTCCGGCCATGCCGCCGCTCTCATTCTGAGCCGCGTCACGCATCGCCTGCGCGCCCTGATATTGCATGTAGGCGTTCATATCGCCAATGGCGCCCATCGCGGAGCGCGCATCAATGGCTTTCGCGGTCTCCTCGGTCGGGGAGAGCGATTCAATGTAGAATGAGTTGAGCGTCACTCCACGTGCCGCGAATTCCTCAGCGGCTTTGGCGCGCACCCCGGCGGCTAGCTCCTCGGCAAAGGCGGCCATCTGGATGACGGACTTGCCCATCTCGCCGATCAAGTCCATTAGCTTGGTCATAATGATGCTGCGGAAGAAACTCTCTATATCGCGTGTCCGGTATAGTCCCTGCGTCCCGACCAACTTATTGACGAAGAGTTGCGGTTCCGTTATCTGGATGGCATAAGTGCCGTAACCTGTCACCCGCGCCATGCCTAAAATCGGATCCTGGATGGTGATGGGACTTTTGGTCCCCCATTTCATATCGGTGAGTTCTCGTAGGGTGACGAAATAAACCTCGGCTTTGAAAGGCGTCCGCCCGGAAAAAGCCTTGCCTAGCAGATCGGTCAACAAGGGGACGTTAGCTGTTGTCAAAGTGTGCCGCCCGGCTCCAAAGGCATCTAAGGCTTTGCCATCACGATAAAAAATGGCGGCTTGCCCGTCGCGTACAATGAGTTGCGAACCGAGCCGAAAATCCCCCGAACCGCGCTCCGGGATGCGATGTACAATTTCCTGACGTCCTTCATCAACATACTCTACTATATCGAAGATACGTGCCACGATGGACCTCCTCTTTCATAAAGGGTTAATAATCTGCAAAAGAATGGAGACCTGTGCTGCTTGCCATTTTTTTTCATCACAGAAGGCACGGAGATTTTAATCTAGGGGCAGATAAAAGATCTCCTGGTTTTTATCTCTGTCTTAAAATTTTCTCTGTGTGCTCAGTGTCTCCGTGGTTTAGTCTTTAGACGCTCTCGGACCCGTTGATAACTTCTTGACGCTCATCAAAGGTGGCGTTAGCTTCCCGCGTCAGGTCGCGCAGTAGGAAAATCAGCGATTGAGCGCCGTCGCCCGACAGCTCTTCCCGCGCGCGTCCCAAAGCGCCTTCAAAACGCGCAACGTAGTCCAACAGGGTGGCATCGAATTGGTAGACGCGATCTAAATCCTCTTCYTTGACCCGYACYGCACTAAAAAGCCCGCCRTATCCATAGCTGGCGGTGCGAATGCGATCAATGARCATCTGYAMCTGKGTCGCCGATCTCTCGACGTCATCTAGCAGCCCRAACTTACCYACTGAGATGAGRTCTTGTTGCARTGCGTTGATCTGCTTCTTGACCGTGCGYARCTTGGTAGYCAGMGTTTCGCGCAGTAACTTGTCGGCTTCACGGCGTAACTCCTTCTGCTTGTAGCCTTTATAGCCGGGCAGTTTTTCGGCAATGCCACGCTCCAACCCAGACATATTACCTTTGATCTGTTCTAGCAAGCTCATTATATCCCTCCTAGGATTTTAACAGCTCTTTTATCACTCCGTTGGATGTTGAGTACATTGTAACACAGAATAGCAAGAGGGGAAAAATCACCCTAGGAGGCAGTTGGTCAGGTAGTCAGGTAGTCAAGTAGTCGGGTAGTCAAGTAGTTGGGTGGTCGAGCAGTTAAGTAGTTGCTGCGTCGCTTTCTCGCTCACTCGCTTTCTCGCTCACTCGCCTTCCCGCTGTTTTTTTGATGAGCTCTGCTATAATCTTTTGAGGTTGCCATTTAGTTTACAGGAGGAAATATGCGTATTTTGATCACTGGCGGGGCCGGATTTATCGGCTCCCATCTTTGCGACCGTTATCTGGCCGAGGGGCACGAGGTTATCGCGATGGATAACCTGAGTACCGGTTCCGAGGCGAATATCGCGCATCTGGCCGGGAACGAGAGATTTCACTTTATTAAGCATGATGTGACCCACTACATCTATGTGGATGGGTCGGTGGACTTAGTGCTGCATCTGGCTTCGCTGCCCAGTCCGGTGGACTATCTCAACTATCCTATCCAGACGCTCAAGGTGGGGGCGTTGGGTACGCATAATGCGCTGGGGCTAGCGATGGCGAAGGGGGCCAAGTTTTTCCTGGCTTCCACTTCTGAGGTCTATGGCGACCCGTTGGAGCATCCACAGCGGGAGAGCTATTGGGGGAATGTGAACCCTATCGGGCCGCGCGGGGTGTATGATGAGAGCAAACGCTTCGCCGAGGCGTTGGTGATGGCTTATCACCGCTATCACGGCGTGGATACGCGCATTGTGCGGATTTTCAACACTTATGGGCCGCGGATGCGCGCTGATGATGGGCGCGTGGTGCCCAATTTTATCAATCAGGCGTTGCGCGGTGAACCGTTGACCGTCTACGAGAAAGGCCAGCAGACGCGCTCCTTCTGTTATGTCGATGACTTGGTGGATGGTTTTGTCAGGTTGCTCGCCTCTACTTGTAACGCGCCGGTGAACTTGGGTAATCCCCGGGAGCTGACTATCTTGGAATTCGCGCACAAAGTGAAGGAAATCACGGGTAGCGACTCCGAGATTATCTTTGTGCAGCCTCAGGATGAACGGACCAAGGATGATCCGCAGGTGCGTTGCCCCGATATTACACGCGCGCGGGAGCTCTTGGGTTGGAGCGCGCAGGTCGCTTTGGAAGAAGGGCTACAGCGCACGGCGGCTTATTTCAGTTGCCAGGCGGGTTTGGCTTAATGCCCCGGTTGCCCTCGGTCTTGGTCTATCTGCGACGTGATGATGAGCTCTTGTTGATGCACCGCCACAAAGAACCGAATTTGGGGTTATGGGTCGCGCCCGGCGGCAAGGTGGAATTGGACGAATCGCCCCACGAGACGGCCCGGCGCGAGATGTACGAGGAGACAGGTCTGACGGTGGAGCATTTGGAGTTTCGCGCTCTCGGCACCGAGGTCTCCCCGCTTCCGGATTGGCAATGGTTGCTCTTTATCTACGTGGCGACGGGGTTTAGCGGCACATTGAAGCCGGACTTGCGGGAGGGGTCGCTGGCTTGGGTGACGCCGGAGCGTTATTTAGCGGAGCTGTCTATTCCGCAAGCGGACGCGCTCTTTGCTCCCCTGGTTCTGGATCCGGCAGTCCCTTTTTTCGAGGCTAAGTTCACCTACGATGCTGACTTACGGTTGGTGGAGTGGGAAAGGTATGAGACGTAAGGCGTAAAACGTGAGACGTAGAGCGTGAAACGTGAGGCTATGGGAAATCTGTTGAGACCCTCGTTTGCTCTCCGCCGTCACTTGATTTGGGTGACGGTGGCTCTGCTGGCTGGCCTGCTCATCGCGCGGCTGCCGCTCTGGATGGCGTTTGCGCTCTGTGGCGGGACGCTGGTAGTGCTCGGCAGTTGGCGGGAACCGTTGGTCGCCATCGGGGCCGCCTTATTGCTGGGGCCGTTGCGCGCCTGGATCTCTGCGGAGTTGCCTCAAATCCCCGCGCAGATTGGACAGGCTTTCTTCTTCTTGGCGGCGGCGATTTGGCTGGCGCGGGGACTGGCGCGCCGTGAAGTGCGCCTCCCCCATCCGCCCTTACTCTGGCCGCTGGCCGGTTTCTTGAGCGTGGCGCTCCTCTCCCTCTGGTCGCCGGCAGATCTATGGAACGGTTTCACCGAGTGGGCCAAGTGGGGTCAGCTCCTCGTGATCTTTCTCTTGGCTTATCAACGCTTCCAGGCGCGGGACGTCACCGAGCACGGAGCCGCGATCGGGGTAGGGCTGTTGGTGCTGGTAGCCTGCGGGCAGGCGGCGGTGGGCATCTGGCAGTTCGGTCTGCGCGGGGACGGCCCGGAGCACTTCGCCATCGGGGTGGGGCGTTATCGTGCCTACGGCACCTTCGAGCAACCGAACCCTTACGGCGGCTTTCTCGCTCTTAGCGGTGCGCTCTTGGCCGGATTGTTGCTGGTCTTGGCGGCGGAGTGGGCGCAAGCGCGCTGGGAAGGCCGGCCGCGGTCATTCCGGCCCTGGTTGTGGGGGGGGATCGGTGGGGCGTTGCTCCTGGTGGGAGGCGGCTTGCTGGCTTCCTGGTCACGCGGTGCGTGGCTGGGGTTTGGAGCGGCGTTATTGGTGATGGCGGCGGCGCTGCCCCGCCGTGGTTGGTGGGGACTCCTGCTCCTCCTGCTAATTGTGGGCGGCGGCTGGGGTCTGCACGCGACCGGCCGCTTGCCGGCCGCGCTCTCCACGCGGTTGACCGGATTTCTGGATTACACGCGCTTTGAGGACGTGCGCGGCGCGCCGATCAACGATGCCAATTACGCGGTGCTGGAACGGATGGCGCACTGGCAAGCGGCCCTGGCGATGTGGCGGGATAATTTTTGGTTGGGGTTGGGGTTGGGCTGCTACGAGGCGGCCTACGCCGATTACGCGCTCATCAATTGGCCGATCGCGCTGGGACACGCGCACAACTTCTACCTCAACCTGTTGGCTGAAGTGGGTTTGGTGGGTTTGACTGCTTACCTCGTTTTTTTAGGCGCGCTCTTTTTCTCCCTCTGGCGGGCCACGCGACGTTTAACCGGCTTGCAGCGCGGCTTAGCGTTGGGCTTGCTGGGGGCGTTCACACATTTTGCCGTGCATAGTTTGGTGGACAACCTGCTGGTCAATAATGTGCAGTTACATCTGGGGGTATTGTTGGCACTGGCTGCTACCGCCATCATAGAGCTGGAGGAGACGTATGAAAAGAGGCGAGAGCTAGGTTCCCCGCTTTCTTCGTAGGTGCATTTCCCATATCATCATTTATCAGGTATAATTTTTTGTCAGTGTTCTTCCACGGTTTTTGATGGAGGAGCGGAGCGTTGTTCAAAGGGAGGTGATTGCAGAGCCTATAAAAAATAGCTCTTTGTTGAAGATAGTACCATTTCCAATTTAATCTATTTAGGAGGAGAATTATGAAGCGCAAGTCCCTATTAACTTTACTGACACTGGCCGTGCTGTTCAGCATGGTGTTGGCCGGTTGCGGGCCTAAAGAGGAACCGACCGTGGTCGTGACCGCAGAACCCGTCGCCGATTTTGAGCCCATGGTGGTCGCCGCTGCTGACTGTGACTACGGCGGCTTGATCAAGGAAATCGCCGCTCTGGATGAGCAGACGGTACAGTTCTCCATGTGTGTACCTGACCCGGCTTTCCCTTCCAAAGCTGCCTTCTCCGCTTTCTCCATCCAGCCCCAAGAATGGATTGAGCAGGCCGCGGCCTCCGGGGAAATCCTGGAGAAACCCGTCGGCACCGGCCCATACGTGATGGACGCCTGGAATCGCGGCGACAGCATGGTCTTCAAACGCTTTGACGACTACTGGGGCGATAAGGCCAAGGCTGAGACGCTGGTTTTCCGCTGGAGCACTGAGGGCGCGGCCCGTCTGTTGGAGCTGCAATCTGGCACGGTGGACGGCATTGACAATCCCAGCCCCGATGACTTTGACGTTATTCGCAATGATGAGAACTTGAACTTGGTCAAGCGTGAGGCGTTGAACATCTTCTACGTCGCCACGACCAACACTTTTGAGCCGTGGGGCGACATTCGCGTACGCCAGGCATTGGCTAAAGGGATTGACCGCCAGCGAATCGTGGACAACTTCTACCCCGCCGGCTCCGAAGTAGCTTCACACTTCACCCCTTGCGCGATTCCCAACGGTTGTGTTGGCGATTCCTGGTACGATTTCGATGCCGCAGCCGCGAAAGCACTTCTGGCGGACGCCGGCTATCCCGATGGTTTCGAGACCACCATCTACTACCGTGATGTGTTCCGCTCCTATCTGCCTGAGCCAGGGTTGGTCGCCACCGACTTGCAGGCCCAGCTACTCGCAAACCTCGGCATTAAGGCCGAGATCGAGGTAATGGAGTCTGGCGCGTTCATCGAGGAATCCAATGCCGGTCGTTTGGACGGCATCTACTTGCTGGGCTGGGGCGCGGATTATCCGCACATCACCAACTTCTTGGACTTCCACTTCGCCGAGATGAACCCGCAGTTTGGCGACCCCTATCCCGAGATTTACGAGAAGTTGCAGGAGGCCGCGCAGATTGCTGATCCCGCCGAGGCTGAGCCCCTCTACACCGAGGCGAATAACGCGGTTCGTGAATTCGTGCCGATGGTGCCGATCGCTCATGGCGGTTCTGCCGTAGGTTACAAAGCCGATGTGGCAGCAGCGCACGCCAGCCCTCTGGGCAACGAGTACTTCGCCGTGACGGATCCCGGTGGACGGGAGACCTTTGTTTGGATGCAGAACGCCGAGCCAATCTCGCTCTACTGTAACGACGAGACTGATGGTGAATCACTGCGGGCCTGTGAGCAGACGCTGGAATCCCTGCTCTCATACGAAGTCGGTGCTACGGAGGTCAAGCCTGGTCTGGCTACCTCCTGTGAACCCAACGCCGACCTCACGGTCTGGACTTGCCATCTGCGCGAGGGCGTTAAGTTCCACGATGGTTCTTCGTTGGATGCCAACGATGTCGTGATGTCCTGGGTTGTGGCCTGGGATGCCGCCCATCCGCTGCATACTGGCAACACCGGCGCGTTCTCCTACTTCACTTACCTCTGGGGGAACCTGCTGAACGTTGAGGAGTAGACCCTATATTTAGCCGATACTGGCTAACGTAACCGCAACGCGGGATGGTGGTACTTACATTCCATCCCGCGTTGTTTTTTGTTATCGAAGTGTTGCGCGATTTGGAAATCGCGGCTACGTGTGGGTACCCGTCTGTGGCAATAACTTTTTTCAGGGGAGCCATTTATGATCCAATATATTATACGACGTTTTATATCGGCTATTCCGGTGTTGTTGGGCATCCTGATCGTGACGTTTGCTCTGGCGCGCATGATCCCCGGCGATCCGTGTAAGGCTATCCTGGGGGAGAAGGCAACGGTCGCGGTCTGCGAGCGTTTTAATCGTGAATACGGCCTGGACAAACCCATTTACGTGCAGTTTGGGATTTACATGAACGATGTGTTGCACGGCGACTTCGGAAGATCCATCCGTTTCAGTCGTCCCGTCACCACCATTTTGATCGAGCGCCTACCGATGACGATAGAACTGGGGACGATTGCCTTGCTCATCGCTATCGCTATCGGCATTCCGGCGGGGATCATCTCGGCGGTCTACCGCAATTCCGCCGCTGACGTGGTCACGATGATCGGGACGAACATCGGGGTCTCCATGCCGGTCTACTGGTTGGGGCTGATGCTGGCTTACATCTTCGCGTTGCAGCTCAAGGGTACTCCTTTTTGGCTCCCGCCCACAAGTCGTCTCACTGCGGGGTTAGCTTCTATCCCGTTCTACGAGACCTTCGGTTGGGCGTTCACAGAGGGCAGTTTTGCCTACCCCATCATGGAATTCATATCCAACTTCTATCTTTTCAACGCCCTGATCACCGGCGACTGGGTGATATTGGGGGACGCGCTCAAACATCTGCTCCTACCCTCCGTCGCCTTGAGCACGATCCCGATGTCCATCATCGCCCGTATGACCCGCTCCAGCATGTTAGAGGTGTTGAAACAGGATTACATCCGCACCGCCCGCGCTAAGGGGCTGGTTGAATACCGAGTTGTGCTGAAACATGCGTTACGCAATGCGCTGCTGCCAATCGTCACGGTCATTGGGTTGCAGGTGGGGACGCTCTTTGCCGGCGCGGTGCTCACCGAGAGCATTTTTGGGTTGGCGGGCGTGGGCCGCATCTTGTTTGAGGCCATCACGGCCCGCGATTTCCCCATTATCCAGGCGTTTACCGTGGTGATTGCCATAGGATACGTGTTGGTCAACCTGCTCGTGGATATTTCTTACATGTTCATTGATCCCCGCATCAAATTGGAGTGAAAATTATGGTAGCGACAGCATCCACCAGCTCTACCCTCACCAGAGACTATCGTGCCAATAGTTTGTGGCGGCTGACTTTGCGGCGCATTTTCCGCCAACGTTCCGCCGTTATTGGCATGTTCATTTTGGGATTCCTGGTACTGACGGCCATCTTTGCCCCGCTCATCGCTCCCTACGACCCTGAAGGGGTGTTGATTGGGATCGAGGATATCAAGAAGCGCGAGGCGCCTTGCATTCATCTGCTGGGTTGTCCGGTAGACCAACCTCAACACATTTTGGGGGTGGACGGYAACGTGCGGGATGARTTCAGCCGGGTGSTYTACGGSACCMGCTAYTCRCTRTTYATCGGRATCAGCACGGTYAGTTTTGCGATTTTCGTCGGCACTGTGCTGGGCTCCGTCGCCGGGTATCTCGGCGGATGGGTGGACAACGTCATCATGCGCTTGTTGGATGTGTTGATGGCCTTCCCCTCGCTGCTACTGGCGATCACCATTGTCTCGGTGCTGGGGAGGGGGTTGCAAAACGCGCTCTTGGCGATCACGATTGTCTCTATCCCCATCTACGCGCGGGTCGTCCGGGCCAGCGTGCTATCGGTCAAGGAAAATCCTTACGTCTCCGCTTCCCGCGCTTTAGGCGGGAGCAATCTTCATATCCTGTTGGGGCGTATCTTGCCCAATGCCGTCCCCCCGCTGATCGTGCAAGGGACGTTAGGCATCGGCACGGCGATCTTGGACGCGGCCGCGCTCTCTTTCCTGGGGCTGGGCGCGCAGCCGCCGATACCGGAGTGGGGCACGATGTTGGGTACGGAGCGCAATCAAGTGTTCACCGCGCCGCATCTGGTGTTCTTTCCAGGGGTGGCGATCATGCTCACCGTGCTGGCCTTCAATCTGTTGGGCGACGGTTTGCGTGACGCGATAGATCCGCGGCTGAAGTGAGCGAGAGAGCGAGAAAGCGAAAAAGCGAGAGAGTGAGAAAGCGAGAAGGCGACTACCTGACTAACGATTACTAGACTAGAACGCGATCTGGAAATCGCGGCTACAAGGACTATTTATGCATAATGACTTAAATCCGCTATTGGAAGTACAAGGTCTCAAGACTTATTTCTACACCGATGACGGCGTCGTCAAAGCCGTGGACGGTGTGGATTTCCACGTCAACGCCCGCGAGGTGCTGGGATTGGTCGGAGAGTCAGGTTGTGGCAAAAGCGTCACCGCGCTCTCCATTATGCGATTGGTGGATTCCCCTGGCAAAACCGTGGCTGGGAAAATTCTCTACGAAGGGCGCGATCTGTTGTCCCTGGATAAATCCGAGATGATCACCATACGCGGCAACCGCATCTCCATGATCTTCCAACAACCCCAGACCAGTCTGAACCCGGTCTTTACGGTAGGGGATCAGATCGTAGAGGTTTTTCAGATTCACAGTCAGTTGAGCAAGAAAGAAACTTGGGAGAAGGCCGTGGATCTCTTGCAGCTGGTTGGTATCCCCGACCCGGAAAGAAAGGCGCATGCCTACCCTCACGAGATGTCGGGAGGGCAGGCCCAGCGGGTGATGATCGCCATGGCCCTGGCGCTCAAGCCGCAACTATTGATCGCGGATGAGCCGACCACAGCGTTGGACGTGACCATCCAGGCGCAGATACTTAATCTGCTGCGCGATCTGCGCAACCATATTGAGAGCTCAATCATTCTGATCACCCATGACCTGGGGGTCATCGCCGAGATGGCGGATCGCGTGGCGATCATGTACGCGGGCCGCATCGTGGAGCAGACTGATGTCCGCACCCTGTTTGCCCAACCTCTTCATCCCTACACTTTGGGTTTGATTGCGTCGGTGCCGGTACTGGGCAACGTCAAAGAGGAGCTGGCGACCATCCCCGGCAACGTCCCCAACTTGATTGATCTGCCGCCCGGTTGCCGGTTCGCGTCACGCTGCAAGGCGCGGGAAAAATACGGTCTGAGCATTTGCACCGCCTGTGAGCCGGACCTGCTTTCTGTTGCTGAAGGGCACACGGTCCGCTGCTGGTTGTATCAAGACGGCGAGGGGCATAAAGCACCGTTGAGTAAATAGCCGTTAGCAAATAGCTGTTAGCAAATAGCTGTTAGCAATTAGCTGTTAGCCAGGTGAAAAATTCACGTCGTGGTACGCCGGCCACGCCAAGTTCTAGAGACCCAAAAGAGATAAACTATGAGAGAACAGACAAATGACAAAGACTTGATCCAGGTCGAACATTTAGTTAAATATTATCCGGTGTACGGCGGCGTGTTTCGGCACGTCGTCGCCTGGGTCAAGGCCGTGGATGACGTCAGTTTCGGTATCAAAGAGGGCGAGACGCTGGGGCTGGTGGGGGAATCCGGGTGCGGCAAGTCCACGGTGGGACATACCATGCTGCGTCTGCTCGCGCCGACAGGGGGCCAGGTCAAGTTCGACGGGGTGGATATCCTCGCCGCGCCGGAGCGCACCCTCAAGAATATCCGCCGCAACCTGCAGATCGTCTTCCAGGACCCTTTCGCTTCCCTGGATCCACGTCTCCCGATTGGGGAATCCATCGCGGAAGGGCTAAAAATCCACAAAATCGGCACGCCCCAGGAACGCTTCGAGAGGGTTCTGGAAGTGTTGAGCAAAGTTGGCCTGGAAGATTACCACGCCATGCGTTACCCGCACGAGTTCTCCGGCGGACAGCGCCAGCGAATCGGCATCGCCCGCGCGTTGGTGTTGCAACCCCAATTCATCGTCTTGGATGAGCCGGTTTCCGCGTTAGATGTGGCCATCCAGGCCGAGGTGCTCAACATTTTGAAGTATCTCCAGCGCGATCTTGGCCTGACCTATTTGTTCATCGCCCACAACTTAGCGGTGGTGGAACACATTTCGGACCGCGTCGCGGTCATGTACTTAGGGAAGATCGTGGAGCTGGCCGGGCGGGACGAGCTCTTTCGCAATCCGCTCCATCCTTACACCCGGGCGCTGATGTCCGCGATTCCCATCCCCGACCCCACGCTCAAACGCGAGCAGATCATTCTCAAGGGAGATGTGCCCAGCCCGCTCAACCCGCCGCCGGGCTGCCGCTTTCATCCGCGCTGCCCCCAGGCCATGCCCATTTGCTCGCAGCAGGAGCCGGAGATGCAAGAGGCTGCGCCAGAGCAATGGGTTTGTTGTTGGCTGTATCAGGAGCGGTAGGTGGGGGATACTGAATTTGTGTGGGAAAGCGGATTTTGTGTAGTCAGTGGTTGTGCCGCTATTAGTGTGGTAGCAATCTACCAAAGGATAAATTATGCCTGTTTGTTCTGG
>DUEJ01000109.1 GCA_011192175.1 Thermoflexia bacterium | reverse complement strand
TCGCCGTGCGCGCATGTTGAGCAACGTGGTAGAAGACCTGACTGCAATTCTAGTTGCCGAGAGGCGCGAGCAAGAATATAAGCCGGTAGATTTAGCGGCTTTGATACAGGAACTATCGGCCGGTTTTCAGCTAACTGTTCAACAGTCTGGCCTAACTCTAGTGATGCACGTAGCCGATAACCTCCCGCGGGTTTTGGGGAGCCTGGAGCATTTGCAACGGATGTATGATAATTTGATCGGCAATGCGCTGAAATTTACACCGGCTGGCGGAGAGGTCACGGTGCAGTTGTCTTTGCAAGATACCGAGCTGCTATTGGAAATATCTGATACCGGCATTGGCATTCCCGCAGAAGAGCTAGACCGTATCTTCGAGCGTTTTTACCAGGTGGATGGCAGCATGACGCGCCGGTATGGCGGTACCGGGTTGGGATTGGCCTTGGTTAAGGAAATCGTGGAAGCTCATCAGGGGCGGGTAGCGGTTCAAAGTGTGTTGGGCGAGGGGAGTACTTTCCGGGTGACATTACCCGTTTGGAATAGCTAGCGACAAAAGTCTTCAGCCCCGACTCTGGCGCGGTCGGGAGGCGCAGCGGCGGGGGTATTTTGCAGCTCTCTAGACAGTCTATAAAAGAGTGGGGTATAAAAAACTCAGCGCCCTCTCTATCTTTGTGGCGAGGGCTTTCATAGGAGGAACTAACCATGGTCAAGAAACTAATCTTGGTGAGCGGTTTAGTCCTCGTAGGAATGGGGGGGCTACTCTGCACTAGCTCGTGCGGCTTGCAGTGTGAGCTGACTCCCTCCCTGGAGATGGTTACAGCGGCGATAGAGGGCGATAGCCGCATAACCTTGCACTACTTTGAGCGCTTCCCCTACATGTGGAAGGCAACAGACGGGATACAGGGACTGACTGCCGAGCCTGTGGCGCAGGTTTTCCAAGCGGCTGACATTCCATTTAGCTGGCAAAACACGCCTCCCAAACGGCAGATATACTTGCTGGAAGAGAATCAGGGCCGGGATTGTCTCCTGGGATGGTTCAAGAAACCATCCCGGGAGGAGTGCGGCGCGTTTACCCTCCCTATTTATCAGGATTACCCCACCGTGGCCCTGGCGCGGGTAACTGATGAACGGCTCATCTCTGGCGGTACGGTCAGCGAAACTCTCTCCACCCCGGCCCTGACTTTATTGGTGAAGGCGGGGTTTTCTTATGGCTCTTTTCTCGATGCGCAGATCGCGGAGTGTGCTCCTGTCTGTATTACCACCACCGTGGGCAATGTTAAAATGCTACGAATGTTACAGGCCGGGCGGGCAGATTACTTTTTTATCGCCCCAGAGGAAGCCGAAGGATTATTTAAAGATGGGCCTCTCCCGAGGGCGGATTTTAAATTGGTCCACTTTGCGGATATGCCCCCCGGTGAAAAGCGTTACCTCTGGTGCAGCCATCAAGTCGAGGAGTCTATTATAGAGCAACTTAACGTGGCTATTCGGCACTCTATCACCGAGACAGTGTGGACAGATTGAGAGAAGGATAGGCTGAGATGAAAGGAATAAAGCGTTTGGGTTTAATCGCGCTGCTGCTGGGCGTTTTGCTAGTGCTCTTTATGAGGGTGTATGACCGCCGTACTTATCTTGAGCAGCAAGAAACGGTGGAAACTTATGCCCGCGTGATAGCCAGTTCGCTCTGGAATTTTGAGACCCAGGCGCCGACTGATTATTTGACTGTTGCCGCGGCCCAGCAAAATTATGCGCGAGTGTGGATAACCACTGCGGAGGGCCAAGAATTTGTAACCGTGACCCCTGATAATCTCCGTTGGTTGAATGGCTTGTTCTTCTCCCTGCACCTTATCCCTTGTCAGGAAATCAGCGCCGATATTGAGCATAGAGCTGAGGTCATTGGGCGTCTGACCGTGACTTGGTGTAACCTGAACATTTATACCTATGGTTATCTCTTGTTGCTGATGCTCTTGATATTGGTAGCCGGTTGGTTTTATTTGGGAACATCGCAAGCGAAAGAGAATTTGGAAACTCGCGTAAAAGAACGCACCGCTGAGTTGCATCGTGCTAATCGTGATTTGCAGGAGAGCGAGCAACGGTATCGTACTGTCTTTGAGAATACGATGTTGGGCATGTACCGTACTACTCCTGCTGGTGAGATACTGATGGCTAACCCGGCGCTGGTGCAGATGTTAGGGTATGCCTCTTTTGAGGAAATTGCGCAATGTAATTTGGAGGAGGGCTGGTATGCGCCAGAATATCCTCGGTCAAAATTTAAAGAGCGGATGGCAAAGGACGGGCAAGTTGTCGACTTGAAGAGCCACTGGATAAAGGCCGACGGTTCCATACTCTTCATTATGGAGAGTGCGCGGGCTATTTATGATGCTGCCGGGGATCTTTTATACTATGAGGGCATGGTCCGTGATATCACTGAACATGAGCAGCTGTTAACTGAGATTGAGCGGCGCAATGTGCAGTTACAGGCGGCGGCTGAGGTTTCCAGGGCAGCTAGCACGCTCTTGATGCCGGAAGTGCTGATCACACGGGCCGTAGAACTGATTCGCACATATTTTAATTTCTATTACGTGGGGTTGTTCTTGGTGGATCAGGCGGGTGAAAATGCTGTATTGCGCGCGGGGACTGGCGAGGCCGGAGAACGAATGCTCGTCGAAGGACATCAGCTGGAGGTGGGGGGCAACTCGATGATCGGTTGGTGTGTGGAGCACGGCAAGCCCCGCATTGCCCTGGACGTGGGAGCGGAAGCGCTTCGTTTTGATAACCCCTGGCTGCCGGAGACGCGCTCGGAGATGGCCTTGCCCTTGCTCAGTCGGGAGCAGTGGTGTATCGGCGCGGTGACGGTGCAGAGTATGCATGCTGCCGCTTTCTCCAAAGCAGATATCGCTGCTTTGCAAAGCATGACCGATCATCTGGCTATCGCGCTCGAAAACGCCTGGCTGCATGAGCGCGTCCGTCGCCATGCGGATGAATTGGAAGAGCGGGTGGCGGAACGCACTGCCGAACTCACCGCCGTCAACAGAGAGCTGGAATCTTTCTCCTATTCCGTCTCCCATGACTTGCGGGCACCCTTGCGGAGCATTGATGGTTTTAGCCAAGTTTTGTTGGAGGATTACCAGGAACAGTTAGACGCCCTAGGCAAAGATTATTTGCACCGCGTGCGGACTGCCGCGCAGCAGATGGGCCGGTTGATCAGTGATCTCCTCCGTCTCTCCCGCACCACGCGCGGGGAGATGCACCGGGAGGAAGTCAACTTGAGCGAGCTGGTGCAAAAGATCGCGGCGGACTTGTGCCGGCTACAACCGGCACGCAAGGTGGAATTTGTTATCATGCCGGATTTGAGAGCTTATTGTGATGGCCGGTTGTTGCAGGCCGTTCTGGAGAATTTGCTGGGCAACGCCTGGAAATTCTCCGCCAAACATGACCGGGCGCGGATAGAGTTTGGGTTGCAGGCACAGGATGGCGAGCGGGTTTACTTTGTACGTGACGATGGGGCTGGCTTTAATATGGCTTATGCTGATAAATTGTTCGGTGCTTTCCAACGACTACATAGGATGACCGAATTTGAGGGTAACGGAGTGGGGCTGGCGACCGTGCAACGCATTATCCACCGGCACGGCGGGCGAATTTGGGCCGAGAGCGCTGTAGAAAAAGGCGCCACATTTTATTTTACCTTATCCGTGCAGGAAGAAGAACAAAAAGGAGCATGAACATGGCAAGGGACAAAGTTATCTTGTTAGTAGAGGACAATCCTAACGATGAGCTGTTGACTCTGCGTGCTCTCCGAAAAAACAAAATTTCCAACGAAATTGTGGTGGCCCGCGATGGAGCGGAAGCCTTGGATTATCTCTTTGGTACCGGAAAGTACGCCGGCCGCGATCTGAGCGTGCTGCCGGAGTTCGTTCTGCTGGATTTACGGCTGCCCAAAATAGATGGCTCAGAGGTTTTGCAACGCATCCGCGCTGCTGAACGCACGCGGTTGTTGCCGGTTGTAGTGCTCACCTCCTCTGATGAGGAGCGCGATATTATAGAGAGCTACAACTTGGGAGCTAATAGCTACATCTGCAAACCGGTAGACTTCAATCAATTTGTGGATGCGGTGTGCCAGCTGGGATTGTACTGGTTGGTATTAAATAAAGGTCTGCCGAAGTATTAATGGCAGGCCCGTGGCGTGGATTTCAGCGCACAATCTCTCAACTTGAGACGCAAAATAACTTTCAACTATTACTGAGGAGAATTTCATGCACCCCAGACGGATTGGTGTTTCGACCGCTTGTTTCTTCCCCCAGACGCTCACCGAGGAGACCTTAGCCATTATCGCGGAGTTGGGGTTTTCTGTCACCGAGGCTTTTCTCCAAGTGGACGGGGAGTATAACGCTGCCTTCGCCGCTAAGTTAGATCGGCAGCGACACGCCACCGGCGTGCAAATCCACTCGCTCCATATCACCGCCATGCTCTTCGATCTCTGGTCGGCTTACCCCCGGATGCGCCAAGAAACCCGCGACCGCTTCCTGCGGGCGTTGGAGGTCGCGGCGCGCGTGGAAGCCCGCGCCATCACCTGGCACGGGTTGCGCTATGGATTGGATAATCCCCGACTGGTAGCCGCTTTTTTGGAGAGCTTGGCTTGGGCCAGCGAACAAGCCCAACAAGCCGGGGTGACGCTCTGCGTCGAAAACGTCAGCTGGTGCTACCTTCGCCGCCCGGAACACGTCCAGAAGCTCTTAGCCAGTGGCTTGCCATGCGGCTTCACCTTCGACGTCTTCCAGGCTGCCGAGAGTGGCGTCGATCCGGTGGCGCTCCTCCAAGCCATGGGCGATCGGCTCACCACCGTCCACCTCTCCGATTACGCGCCGGAGGGAGCGCGTCACCTGCTCCCTGGTCAAGGTACGTTGGACTGGGACGCCGTGCTCCACGCCCTCCAAGAGCTCCACTATCAAGGCCCCCTTCTTCTCGAAGTGGCCCATCTCCAGGACCCGCAGGAACTCGTCCAGGCGTGGGATTTTATCCAACAGCAAGCGGCCCAAGAGCGCGATCTGGAAATAGCAGGTGAGGTAACCGCCTCATAGCGCACCCTAGCTAGCAAAAGGCCGCCGAGAATTGAAACTCTCGGCGGCCTGGCAATGCAGCATCTAACCGCTCAGAAGAACCCGCGCAGGATCAGCAGGAACCCGAAGACGATCAGCGGCACGCCTACAATCGCGCCCACCACGGTGATGGTGAGAATTACACCCACAATCATCAGGACTAACCCCAGAACCGCCGCCACCAGCCGGCCGGTCGCCTCCAGGATAAAGGCCATCATCCGCCAGCAAGCCACGCAAGGCCACAAAAACCAAGGGACTTTCTTGTACTCTTCTTCCTGTTTATTCATTTGCTCACCTCCTGCGTCTTTATACGTCAAAATCTCTCTAGGGTTGCAACCGCGCATTAGCGGCACAGCGTTTCAGCGTCTGCGCGGCTGAGCATCTTGGCGGCAAAGGGACATGGCTCAACCGAACCAAGATTTTTCACTCAGGATTCTCTCTGTCCCCGTGATGAGTTAACGTGGAGCCCCCCCCTGAATTGCAATCTTTTCTTTCTCGCCTTATAATAAAGGGGAATTTGGGCGATTACT
>DUEJ01000108.1 GCA_011192175.1 Thermoflexia bacterium | reverse complement strand
TCGAGAGCGTGCTCCTCAAGTTCTGCGGCGACAGCCCCCCGCATCGGGCCAGCGGCCACTTTCGCGCCGATCCAATACTGATAATACGCTAACCATTCATCGGCTAACGCCTTGTTCAATTTAACAATCAGCTCATCAACGTCCAAACCCACTATCATTGACCTGCCACGGGTTCCCATATTGTATAACCTCCTTGACCTAATAAAGCTCTAAAATTTGACACTCAACTCACTACGCTATCTTCTTATGACAGAGCCACCAATCCAAACAACCTTCCTGTCCCTTACGCGCTTCAGCATCTCTCAGATTGGAGGCCGGGGGGACAATCACGTCGTCGCCAAAGAGCTCGTTCTCCGGCCAGTTGGCCGGGATGGCGACTTTATACTCATCCGCGATCTGGAACCCTTTGAGCATCCGCAAGAATTCATCCATGTTGCGGCCTAACTCGGCAGGGTAATAGAGAATCGCCCGAATGGTGGACTGGGGATCCACAAAGAAAACCGCACGGACAGTATGCGTGCCGCTGCCAGGATGTATCAATCCTAGCATCTCCGCCACCGCGCCGGTATCGGCGATGATCGGGAACTCAATCTTCTCAGCGAGATTTTCCTCAATCCACTCCACCCATTTGATATGGGAGAAGACTTGATCCACACTCAACCCAACCAGTTCCGCTCCCAGCTCCTTAAACTTAGCGTAGCGCTGCTGGAAAGCATAGAACTCCGTTGTACAAACCGGGGTGAAGTCCGCCGGATGGCTGAAGAGAATAAACCATTGGCCTTTGAACTTCTCCGGAAGATTCATCATCCCGTGAGTAGTTTGTACTTTCATCTCAGGAAACTTATCGCCAATCAAGGGTATACCAGCCATAACTTACCTCCTAATTTAACTATCAGTATATATACTCAGACCTCTTACCAAATTCCAGGGCGAACGCCGATGCGCGCAGGTTTTCGCAGATAAAATGTAAAATCAGCGTTTAGCAGTGTGCATCTGCGTCCTAAAAAGCTATTCCAACAATCTACTAAAACTCAACATACTTCTCTTGGGGCGCACCACAGACCGGGCACTTCTCCGGCGCCTCGCCAATGACCGTATGGCCACAGACCGGGCAGACGTGAACCGAGTTAGCTTCAATATCAGTGCCGGCTTTCACGCTCTCTCCAGCTTCCGCGTACATCTTCTCGTGGATCTTCTCCGCCTCTAGAGCAAAGTGGATGCTGCGCAACGCGCCCTTTTCCGCTTGTAGTTTGGCGACGGCCTCAAAAGCCGGATACATCTCGGTATTTTCGTAGTTCTCTCCGCCCCAGGCCGCTGCCAGGTTGGATGCGGTATCACCGATCCCCCCTAACACGCGCAAATGGTTGATGGCGTGGACCTGCTCGGCATAAGCTATCGCCCGAAAGAGCCGCTCCACCTCGGGATACCCTTCCCGTTGCGCCTTGTCCGCAAATGCAGTGTACTTCATCCGCGCTTGACTCTCACCGGCAAATGCCGCTTCTAGATTGGCTTTCGTCATCTTGTGCATAATCTCACAACTCCTCTCAATTAGGTTGATAAGGTTTCTAACTCGAAACTTTGGTCCTGCAACTGTTCTTTGTAAGCCGTTAAGTCGCGCCCGGAAACAATCAGCCGCTTCAGCGTCCGCGCTCCACCGGTATCTCCCAGCAGGATGGCCCCGACCAGTTTACTCTCGTGTAACGCGAGCCGTCGATAAATACCGGCCTCTACATCAGAGTGGCGGATCAACTCAAACTCTGGGCCGCCGGCCAGCGCCTCTCCCAAACAGATCAACTCAACGTCCACGATCTTCAACGAAGTGGACATGGTCGTGCCGGAGTAAGTCGCGCTGCCGGCCGCTACCATGTTCTGCGCTGCGATCCGCGCTTGCTCCAGAGCCGCCGGGATGATTCCATAGACGACCGAGTCAAATTCGGCTACGTCACCGACCGCGTAGATGTCGGGGTCACTGGTGCATAGCTCGGCATTGACCACCACCCCACGATTGACTTCCAAGCCGGCCTGACGAGCCAGCTCCACCCGCGAACGGATGCCGGTCGAGAGCAATACCAGTTCACCGGCCACTTCCTGCCCATCCTGCAAGCGCACCCCAGCCGCCCGCTCGTCACCCAAGATAGCCTCGGTAGCGACCCCCGTCAAAATCCGCAACCCCAACGCCTCCAGCCGCGCCTGCAACACCCGGCCGCCCTCCGGATCCAATTGGCGGGGCATCAGATGCGGGGCAAACTCCAGTACCGTGACCTCCAAGCCTCCGGTCAGCAGAGCTTGTGCCGTCTCCAGTCCCAACAAACCGCCCCCGATAACCAACGCGGAGGAGACGCGGCGCGCGTATTCTCTGATAGCCACCGCATCGGCCAGCGAACGGAGGACAAAGACGCCGTCTTTATCCACGCCCGCAAACGGCGGGACAAAAGCACGCCCTCCAGTAGCCAGCAACAGACGATCATACGTCAGCGTTGCACCACCGGCCAACTTTAGCTGATGGGATGAGGGCAAAATCTCGCTGACCTTGCGCCCCACCTGCACCTGGATGCCACGCTGGGCGTACCACTCCAGAGAACGGAAATAGAGTTCTTCAGGCGCCAAATCTGTGGAGAGCAATTCCCACAAACGGGGACGTTGGTAATAGGGGTACGGCTCCGCACCCACCACCACCACTTC
>DUEJ01000107.1 GCA_011192175.1 Thermoflexia bacterium | reverse complement strand
GGTGCTTGGAGCGGCGGGGAGACACCCGGTTCCATCTCGCACCCGGCAGTTAAGTCCGTCAGCGCCGATGGTACTGGAGGGGCAGCCCTCTGGGAGAGTAGGTCAGCGCCAAACGCACTCGTGTTAGGTTAGTAGGACTTAACCGTCCGAGCCCTCGAGGCCCGGACGGTTTGTGCTATCGCGGGGTGCCCCCGGCGTAATTTTCGTCGACCGGGAGGAGGGCTAGCTGCGCGCAACGGTTTGACGGGTAGTTGGTTATTGTTAAAATGACTTGGCTTCGAGAGTAATGGATTTTGCTGAACGACAGGGATGACAAGGAAGATGGATGCGGTAAAGAGGGTTCAATTATTGCGAAAATTTGAAAGGATCTGGGTTTTCATATTGACTTCTCTGTTGGTGGCCTGTCAAGGTGCCGATGGAGTTGACATTCAAAATCCTGTGGTGGTTGCAAGCGAACCGTCAGCAACTATAGAAGCTATATACACAGCTACTCCATCTGTTACCCCCACAGCAACGCCTACTTCGGCTCCTACTAAGACGGCTATTCCTACGGCTACACCCTTTGTTTGCTCCTCGCAGGAAGGTCAGACACGGGAAGGTTCTTTTTTTAGCCCAGCGATGGCGGAAGAGGAAATCCATTATTTTGTTCATCTACCCCCGTGCTATGCGTATTCCAGAGAACGTAATTTCCCGGTACTTTATTTGTTCCATGGATGGCCTATGGATGAAGAGCATTGGGTGGAATTGGGAGTAGAGAAAATTGCGGATGAATGGAGCGGGCGCTCTATGATGGGACCCTTAATTATCGTGATGCCCGGAGTAGTTAATCCCCAAGGATTATACATCAACTCTAGTGGCGGTGACCACTCAGTGGAAGGCATGGTGGTGAACGAGCTAGTCCCTTTGATTGATGATAATTACCGTACTTGGCAGGCTGCAGAGGGGAGGGCGCTGGGAGGTATTTCGCGGGGCGGCGTTTGGGCCTTAGAGATTGGGCTACGTAACCCTGATATTTTTAGTATAGTGGGAGCGCATAGTCCGGCGCTCTCTGTTAATTATCCACTACCAGCTTATGATCCGTTTCTTTTGGTTGAGGACGGTGCTCTGGGGCAGCGAATTTACCTGAGTGCGGGTGATGCGGATTGGGCCCGCCATAGTACCATACGTTTGTATGAGCTACTGGTCGAGAATGAGGCTGAGGTGCAATACCAGATGGGTGAAGGCGCGCATGTGGATAGACTTTGGAGATTGGGGTTGCCAAATTATTTGAAATTCTACACGGAGACTTGGCCGCGTTCGTACGATGAATTGCCGCCTCAGGATTAAGAGGATACTCGGATGCAAACGGGGACCGTTTTTTGGAACGGTCCCCGTTTGATTAGCTTACTTATTATCCTGATTCCAGAGGCGCATGGTAGTGGCAACATCATAGGGAGGAATTTCCTCTTGTTCTGCAACCAGCGAGCTTAGAGTAGCTAACATAGCTTTGATACTGGATTGGCTACGGTCCAGATTTATTTTGAGCAGGGCTTGCCAGATGAGAGAGAGTAGGCCCATCAAGGTATCGAAAGAGGGATATCCGGAGGGAGTTTCGGCGGGAGCGGTGAGGTTGATATCTGCTTGCCGGGCCGGCAAGAGCGTGGCGTTGGTAGTTATGCTGATGGTGCGCAAGGAGTGTTTTTGGGCGTTGTGAAGCAGGTGACCTAAATCAACGTCGGGATCTAAGCCTAGTGAGATAGCAAAAACTAAATCGCCGGGCTTGGCGTCACGAAGCATCAACGCTGCTTGAGCAGCATTGGCTGAGATGGCGTAAGATTGGAGGCCGATAATGCGCAAATAGTTGGCCCACAAGGAAGCTAGGCCGTAACTCTCACCTTCGCTGGTGACAAAGATGCGATTTGCTTGTTGCAGAGCCTCCGCGATCTCAGCGATTTGTACGGCTTCTGACTTGAAGCTCAAAATGCGATCACTGAGTTCATCGGTTAAGATGGCGATTTCTCCTGCCAGTCCTTCAGCTTCAGGATTCCCAGTTTTGTAACGTAGCGCGAGCTCATTATTGACGTACTCTTTGATCTCAATAGACAGCTCTCTATATCCGGAATAGCCTATTTCTTGAGAAAAGCGGACTACAGTGGCTGGATCTACAGCAACGCGGCGGGCTAAGGCCGTAGCGGTGAGAAAACCTACGTCGAGAGTGTTTTCTAGAATGAAGTCGGCCAGAGTCCTAAAACGAGGAGTTAATTCTTCGTAGTGTTCTTGTATGCGGTGGCGAAACATTGGATCCTCCTGTATTTGTTAGTCTAGGTGCCAAAAAATTTGTGATGTGAAAGGTTTTCAGGTACATTTACCTACTAAGTATGTTACTATTTCTTGCAAGGCATGTCAATACCTGCGCGCTTTTTTTAACCTTTTTGTAACGGTTTTGTTTTTAATGCAGGGGCACGGTAGCGAATTGGAATTAAGTAAGTGCTTTGATCCTGATCTTAGTTCGAGAGTGCATGCTATTAAATAAAGTAGTGGTTGTCATTTTTATTATCCATTGTATTATAGTTGGATTATGAGTAAATGGATACGTATTGCTCCGTCAATTCTAGCGGCTGATTTTACTGAAATAGGGCTGGCGGTGCGAAAAGCGGAAGCCGCCGGGGCTGATCTAATCCATATTGATGTGATGGATGGGCAGTTTGTTCCCAATATCAGTATTGGCCCCTCGGTGGTTAAAGCGATTCGCCAGGTTACGACTTTGCCGCTGGACGTGCATTTGATGATTGATCGTCCAGAACGTTATCTGACGGATTTTGTGAGGGCCGGGGCGGATTGGGTATCGGTGCATCCAGAAGCCACTACTCATCTGCATCGCACTCTATGCCGGATCAAGGAGTTGGGGGCGAAGGCGGGGGTGGCACTCAATCCGGCGACGGGGGAAAACGTGTTGCAATATCTCTTGCCCGAGCTGGATTTGATCTTAGTGATGACTGTTAATCCTGGTTTTGGGGGACAGAAATTTATTACCGGGATGCTTCCTAAAATCAGGAGGCTCCGGAGTTGGCTGGACGAAAATCGGAGTGAGGTTTGGCTCTCAGTGGATGGCGGGATAAATGTGGAGACGACCACTGAGGTGGTTGCGGCAGGCGCCGATATGTTGGTAGCCGGTTCTGCAATTTTCAGATATCCACTAGGAATAGCGCAGGCTATTGCTGATTTACGGGATGCGGCAGAGAG
The DNA here is from genome assembly GCA_011192175.1 of Thermoflexia bacterium. Taxonomy (GTDB): domain Bacteria; phylum Chloroflexota; class Anaerolineae; order B4-G1; family SLSP01; genus G713. The sequence goes on along the minus strand of DUEJ01000107.1, from coordinate 51,298 downwards.
AGAATAATAACTTGATGAACCACAAACAGCCCCGTCATTAAGACGGAGCTGTTTTATTGAGAGGGTAAAAGTTATCTCGTTGGTTGTTTGGTCAAGGTGCGTAGACACTGGGTGCAGATATGAATGCGTTGCATCCTACCGTCAAGCATAACGCGCTTGCGTTGAATATTGGCCATAAATCTACGGTTGGTGGATTTCTTTGAGTGACTTACGTTGCGACCAAAGCGAGTACTTTTTCCACAGATATCACATTTTGCCATAGTAATTTCACCTCGTATATTTCTGTGCGAATATAATACCATATACGGAATAAAGAGCAACTTAGGAGGGGTGTAAAAAATGAGTGAACAAATTCGACCTAAGGGAAAGATCGAGGTTTCGTCAGCGGCGATCTCTTCAATTGTTAGTGAGGTCGTGCAAAGATGTTATGGGGTGGTGGGTGTAGTCCCCAGGAACTTTGCCGCAGAGGTGGCTGATTTACTTTCAGCTGATCGCAAGCGAGGAGTGGAGATTCGCGTGCGTAACAAAATGATCGTTATCAATGTTTTCGTTGTGGTAGAATATGGGACCCGTATTGCCAGCGTGGCTCAGAGTGTCAAAAATGTAGTGCGATATCAAGTCGAAAAGGCGTTGGAGATGCCTGTGGAAGCGGTGAATGTGCATGTGCAGGCGCTCCGGGTTAGCGACGAGGAGTAGGGAGGCGGTGAATTGTGGCTGTGCGTGAAGAATATATGGCTTTGGATGGCCAAGATCTAAAATGGATGGTGAAAGCGGCGCTGGTCAGATTGCGACAACATAAAGAGGCTATCAATGCTTTGAATGTTTTCCCGGTCCCTGATGGCGACACTGGTACCAATATGATGTTGACTATGACCTCTGCCTGGGAGGAGATAGAGAATCTCCCGCAGGAGGAGGTGGGGGTGATCGCGGAGAAGGTGGCGCATGGCGCTTTGATGGGGGCGCGGGGGAACTCTGGGGTGATTCTTTCTCAGATATGGCGCGGACTGGCTAGGGGCCTAGCTGGCAAGACCCGCGTGAATGTGCCAGAATTGACGACTGCGCTGCAGGCGGCCTCAGATACGGCTTATAAAGGGGTCGTGAAACCGGTCGAGGGCACGATTCTCACGGTAATTCGCGAGACAGCGGCAGAGATGGAGCTGGTTGCTAAAGACGAGACTGATATGCGGGAGTTCTTTAAGCAGCTGGTAAGTGCGGCGAAAGCTAGTGAGTCCCGGACTCCCTCGCTATTGGCCGTGTTGCGTGAGGCCGGGGTGGTGGACGCCGGAGGGCAGGGCTTGGCGGTGATCTTCGAAGGGATGTGGCACTCTGTCGCGGGAATAGCAGTGACGGAGGATGAACGCCTCTTACAAGTGGTGGATCTCTCCACCGCAGGACAGTTGGATGTAGATCATGGACATGAGCATATTCATTTTGATAGGGCTTATCCTTATGATGTGCAATTTATTGTCCGAGGGCAGGATATGGATGTGACCAGCATCCGTGCGGGGATTGAGGCCCTGGGAGATTGCCCGTTAATAGTGGGTGATTCTCAGACCATTAAAGTGCATGTGCATGTATCTGATCCCGGAATACCGATTAGTTATGGGGTGCGGCATGGCGAGCTGCTAGATGTGGTGGTGGAAAATATGCAGGCCCAATATCTGGAGTTTCTCGCTGGGCGTGACGTACATCCGGGGAGGGGGCCGGGCAAAGAGTTAATTTCACCGCTGATAGCGAATTTAGCCCCGGATGAAATGGGGGTAGTGGTGGTAGCTGCCGGGGAGGGCATGGTCCAGATTTTCCAAAGTTTGGGGGCGGTGGTGGTACGCGGGGGGCAGACGATGAATCCCAGTACGGCAGATATAGTAAAAGCACTTGACCAGTTACCAACTGAGCAGGCTATAGTGCTTCCTAATAACAAAAATATCTTTATGGCCTCGGAACAAGCGGCGGAGGTAAGTGAGAAAACAGTTGCCGTAGTGCCTACCCGCAGCATGGCTCAGGGCGTGGGGGCATTGCTCTTCTTAAATCCTCAGGCTACGCTGGATGAAAATGTGACGGCTATGGGCGAGGCCGCGCAGGAGATAATCTCTGGCGAGGTGACTTGGGCGGTTCGCAGTGTAACCGTGAATGGGGTGAAGGTCCGGAAAGGGGATGCTATTGGTTTATTAGATGGTAAAATGGTCGTGGCCGGTGAAACTGTTGAAGGAATCGTCAGAGAGCTCTTGGGGTTAGCCGAGCTTGAGGAACGGGAACTTGTTACTTTCTATTATGGGGAAGACGTGCTAGCTGAAGAGGCCGAGTCTCTGATTGAACTATTGAGAGCTGCCTATCTGGAGTTGGAATTTGAAGTTATGTTTGGTGGTCAACCACATTACCCCTACTTGATTTCGATTGAATAGCGGGGGGGGGTAGGGGAAAACATTTTCGGAATTAACAGTCTTATGGAGGAGCGGAAGTGAGTCGAGTGCAATTGATTACTGACGGTACTGCTTGTCTCCCCCCCGAGCGGTTGCGCGAGTTGGGGGTGATTAGTCTTCCTATTGTGGCACAGGTAGGGGATAGAACCTATATTTACGATCAGCAAGTAGCTGGGCATATTGAACTGTTATCCGATTTGATGAAGGAACGGCAAGCAGTAAAAATTATTGGCCCTTCACCAGATGATTTTCGGGCAGTGTTTGCACGCACACTTTATCGCACTAATAAGATGTTGTTAATTCTTTCCTCTGGTCGCTTAAGCCCCGTACTGAAAAATGCACGTCTGGGCGCACAGGATTTTATGGGCCGCTGTGACATCACCATCTTGGATTCTGAAACGATCTCGATGGGGTTAGGGGCCTTGGTGGAGCGAGCAGGGATGTTGTTACAGGAAGACGCTTGGCCATTACCGGCTATTGTGCGTCAATTGCGTGGGATGATGCCGCACCTGTACGTGGCAATGACTTCGCACACGTCAGAGTATTTGCAGCGCAGTGGCCGGTTGAGTGCTATGCAGGCGATTTTAGGTTCCTTTTTAGGCATCCATCCTTTTATGGAGATTGAAAGGGGGGATATTCTCCCGCTGGAGAAGAGTAGATCTGCGTCGAAAGCGTTGGATAGATTAGATGAGTTTGCCTCTGAATTTTCGCGCATTAGACAATTGGTGATTTTGCAAGGATATGGGCCGGAAATTGCAGCAGAGGCGGCCGAGCTGCGGGATGAGCTGGAAGAGCTATTGCCGGGTATTGATTTTCCCACTATTTTCTACGATCCAATTCTGGCCTCGCATGTGGGGCCAAATGGATTGGGGCTGGTGGTTTACGAGGGGCTTAATTTTAGGTGAGCAACTCTATCCGCGTGCTCACCGATAGCACCGCGGATCTATCCGTAGAGACCGCGCAACGTTTGGGTATCAGGATTCTCCCCCTGCATTTTTCGCTAGAGGGGGAGGATTATTGTGATGATGGTACGTTGGATCGGAGTTGCTTCTATCAACGGTTGGCGCAGAGTGGGGAGATGCCGCAGACGGCTGCGCCGGGTGTGGGAGAGATTTTGACGTTCTACGAGGAGTTGGTCACGGAAGGGGCGGAGGATATTATCGCAATCTTTCTGGCTAATTCTCTTAGCAGCACGCAGGCCAATGCGCAGTTGGCCGCCAGAGAGCTGGGGGGCGCGCGGGTGCATCTGTTGGAGAGTGGTCAAATTTCGCGGGGCCTGGGCTTTCTGGTCCAGGCGGCGGCTGAAGCTCTCGCGCGGGGAGCAACGGTAGTTGAGGTTAAGGAATTAGTGATTGCGTTGCGCCAGCGCACATATATCATCGGGGTGCTGGATACGTTGGAGTATTTGAAACGTAGCGGTCGCGTGAGTTGGGTCACGGCGCAGCTGGGGCAGTGGTTGAAGGTTAAGCCCTTGATAGCTTTTCATGCGGGCGAGGCGCGCCTGTGGGGGCGGGTGCGTACTCGCCGGCGGGCGCGGGCGTGGTTGCTCCGGCAGGTGGCGGAAGCCGGGCCTTTGGAGCGGTTGGTGCTGTTGCACAGCGGTCTGGCTGAAGAGAGTTGGATGGCGCTGCATGAGGCTATGCAGCCTTATGCTCCCTGTGGGCAGTTGCCGGTGGTGGAAGTTAACCCTATCTTTGGAACACATATCGGGCCGCAGGGCGTGGGCGTGGCCTGGGTGCAAGCGGAGGGCGCGGGGAAGGTTTGGTAAGCGGGATGGAGGGTGGAATGTGGCGCGAGACGCGCGGAGAAGATCTCTTCCTTTTCCCATTTGGCGGGGTGGTAGGTTGAACTGTACGTAATGACATTGAGGGGAGCCGCCAGGGAAATTGATCAAAAAATTAAGAACATGGCAGAGAGAGCACGGACACTGGCTGGCAATCAACTGAGCGGGATGAGATTTTGCGGGGAGAGTGCATGGGAGAGCCTTTGGAAACGCTGAAGAAGATGCTTGTTTTGGAGAAACGGGATTATCTGTTCCAGGATAAGGCCGTAGCGGGCGGGCTGGCGCGCTACGTGGGAACGTGGCAGAAGCAGGCCGCGCGGGTTTACGGTGCGGAGCGGGCGGATTGGGTGACTGAGGTGGCGCGGCGCATGGAGGAGTATAGTGCTGGGCCAGCCGAGGTGCGCCCGGAATGTTGGCGGCAGTTGTGGAATTTATTGGCTCCTGGGGAAGAGGCGCCAACCCCACGGTTTGGGGCTTCAACGGTTCCTCCTGCGCCAAGCAGGGGGCCAGTGGAGCGCGGGTTACGGGCCGCGACGAATTTGTTACCGGGGGTGGGAGCGAAACGCGCTAAATTGTTGGCTAAGGTGGGCGCAAAGACGATCGGGGACTTGTTGACCCTCTATCCACACCGGTATGAAGATTATTCTAAGTTTAAGACGATTGACCGGCTGGAGTATGGCGAGCGGGTGACGTTGCTCGCTTCTGTTTGGGAGGCGGAGGTACGAAAAACGCGGGGTGGGCGTAGTTTGTTCCACGCTATTTTATCTGATGGTACAGGGACGTTGGAAATTACCTGGTTCAATCAACCGTATTTGCAGGGACGGATCAAGCCGGGGATGCAAATACGGGTGCGGGGCAAGGTGGATGAGTATTTGGGCCGCCTGACTATGAATTCTCCGCAGTGGGAACGTATTGGGCAGGATGATCTGGGTACTCCCCAGATACTGCCTATCTATCCGCTGACCGAGGGGCTGGCCGCCCGCGGGTTGCGGAAGTTGATGCGCCAGACGCTGAGTGTCTGGGCCGCCCGGCTGCCTGATCCTCTGCCAGAGTATTTACGCGAGAGGCACCAGCTTTTATCTATGGAACAAGCGTTGTGGGGCATTCACTTCCCTCAAGACGTCGAATGCCTTAAAGCCGCCCGGCGGCGGTTGATCTTTGAGGAAACCCTCTACTTACAGTTGGGGTTGTTGCAGCAAAAGCAGCAGTGGAAAGCGGTGCCGGGCCGGGAGGTCAAGCCGCCATTGGATTATCTGAAGGCGTTGGCGGTGGCGCTGCCTTATGAGCTAACGGCAGCCCAACGGCGCTCGTTGAATGAAATGATGGCGGATCTGGCTTCTGGGCGGCCCATGAACCGGCTTTTGCAGGGAGATGTGGGGTCTGGCAAGACGGCGGTGGCCGCAATCTTGATGGATATTGTGGCGTTGGAAAGATATCAAGCTGCACTGATGGCGCCCACTGAAATTTTGGCCGAGCAGCACTATCAGACTCTCCAGCAATTGCTAGCGACTTTCCCAGCCCCTCATCCGGAAATTCGGCTGCTGACGGGGAGCGTCTCTGGGGAAACACGGGAGGAAATTTACGCCGGGTTAGCCTCGGGGGCTGTCCAGCTGGTGGTGGGCACCCATGCGCTGATTCAAGAAACGGTAGAGTTTGACGAGTTAGTGCTGGTGGTGGTGGATGAGCAACATCGCTTCGGCGTTGAACAGCGCGGCGCTCTGCGCCAGAAGGGATACAATCCGCACCTGTTAGTGATGACCGCGACGCCTATTCCCCGTTCTCTGGAACTGACTCTCTGGGGGCATTTGGACGTCTCGGTGTTGGATGAGCTGCCGCCTGGTCGCCAGCCGATCCAAACGCGCGTCTTGGCTCCGAGGCACCGGGAACGCGCTTACGCTTTTATCCGCAAAGAGATAGCTCAGGGCCGGCAGGCATTTATTATTTACCCGTTGGTTGAGGAATCGGAGAAAATAGAGGCGCGGGCGGCTGTGGTGGAATATGAGCGGTTACAAAAGGAAATCTTCCCGTCTTTGCGGGTGGGCTTGCTCCACGGGCGGATGAGCGGCACAGATAAGGAAGCAGGGATGTCCGCTTTCGCGCGTGGTGAGGTGGATATTTTGGTTGCCACTTCCGTGGTTGAGGTGGGAGTGGATGTGCCCAATGCTACCGTCATGTTGGTTGATGGCGCGGAACGGTTCGGCCTCTCGCAATTACATCAGTTCCGAGGACGAGTAGGACGCGGCGCGCAGCAATCCTATTGTCTGTTGCTGGCGCAGAATGCTTCTGAGCGGGCCACAGAACGGTTGCAGGCGTTGGCAGCTACTAATGACGGGTTTGCGTTGGCAGAAAAAGATTTGGAGATGCGCGGCCCGGGTGAATTCCTGGGCACGCGCCAGAGTGGTTTTCCGGAACTGCCTCTGGCTATGCAGGCGCGCGATACGCGGTTGTTGCATGAGGTACGGGAGGCGGCTGAGAGGTTGCTGGCGGTAGATAGCGATTTATCGCGCCCGGAGCATCGTGGCTTAGCGCGCCGCATCGCCGCACTCTGGAATCCAGTAACTCTAGAGGGAGATGTTAGTTGATGAGTCCGCGCGTGGCTATCTATCCCGGCTCATTTGATCCAGTCCATTGGGGACATATTGACATTGCGAAACGGGCGGCGAGGCTCTTTGAGCGGCTGATCGTCGCTGTTTACAACCGGCCGAACAAAAAATTGTTGTTCTCGGCGGCAGAACGGGTGGCGTTAGCGCGCGCGGCGTTGGGTGAGGTTACCAATATCGAAGTCTGTCCCTATGGGGGACTGACGACGGAGTTTGCTAAATCTAGAGGGGCTCAAGTGTTGGTGCGAGGATTGCGGGTTATCTCTGACTTTGAGCTGGAATATCAGATGGCGTTGACCAACAATCAACTTGAGCCGGGTATGGAAACAATCTGTCTGATGACTCGCCAGGAATACGCATTCCTTACGGGGAGCATCATCAAGGAGATTTTCATGTTGGGGGGCGATGTGTCTAGCTTAGTGCCTCCGCATGTTCAACAGGCCTTAGCGTGCAAGCGGGCGGAAGCCTCATGCATGGATGAATCGATACAGTTGGTCTCGCTGCGCGATTAGGGTCGGGCATTTTCGCGTTACCTAACGAGGAGATTGAATCATGGATATAGAATTTTTGATTCAGCGACTTGAACAATACTTGTTGGAAGAATGTCCTAAAATCCCTTTTTCTGGCAGTAGGGCCGTGAGCGAGGCTGAGGTGCGGAGCCAGTTGGAGAGGTTACGGCAGGTGTTGCCCGGTGAGGTGCAGCAAGCGCAGCAGATTGTCCAGCGGCGGCAGGAGCTGTTGCAGCAAGCGCGGGAGGAAGCGCAGCGGATCTTAGTGGGCGCCGAGCGAGAGCTGGAAGAACTGCTGGCTGAACATCAGATTGTGCGGGAGGCGCGCAAGCAGGTGAAAATCATCTACCACCAAGCTGCACAAGAAACGGCAACGATGCGCGCTGATGCGGATGAGTATGTTTTCACCGTGCTCAGCCAACTGGAGGAAGAGATGAAACGTTCGCTGCGGGAAGTGGAGAATGGATTGGCCCGGATTGAGAGTGCGTGTGAGCGCCGTCTGGAAGATGAATAAAGGCGTAGTGGCAAAAGTCAGCCAGCTCAAGGTGTAGGCTAGGGGCACAAGGAAAAGGAAGCTGAAAGTCCCGGTTGCTAAGTTGACAGAAGTGTTCTTAGACGTATAATGCTTGCTGGTTGCGTTTATATGCAACCAGCGATAAACAAATAGTGAAGGAGTTAAAGAGATGGGAGCAGTACCAAAGCATCGTATTACCAGCCGCCGTCGTAAGAATCGCCGTGCCCAAACTTGGGCGGCGCCTTCCTTGCCACATCTGATCACTTGCCCTGAATGTGGGGAGATGATTCGTCCTTATCACGTCTGTCGCAACTGTGGGACTTATCGTGGCCGGCAGGTCTTAGCAGCGAAAGAGGGATAAGCGTTAGCCTTGATTGGGTATCGTTAGTGGCCAGAGGAGTTAGCTAGATGGGTATAAATGAAGCTGTTCCTGGCAAAATTACCGTAGAACCGGAAGTATTGGAGACTATTGCGCGTCTGACAGCTCAAAAAGTTGCCGGAGTGGTGCAAATCTACCAGCAGGTTGAAGGGAAACGGTTTTTGGGGCTGAGTCATAACCCCGTGGAAGTAGCTGTAAATGCAGGGCGGGTCTCTGTTGAAGTGCATGTTCTGGCCGCTCCTGAAATTAGCCTGCTCAAATTAGGACAGACTATCCAGAGAGATGTTACTCAAGCCATTCAAAAAATGATAGAGATGCCGGTTGAGACAGTCAACGTTTACATTGAGGACGTGATTTTTGCACAAGCAGAAGAGAGAGAGACGGCGTAAGATGGGAGCCAGTTTTTTGAAATGAAAGGGGGGCGACGTCTTGCTCGGGAGCTAGCATTACAGGTTCTTTACGAAGTTGATGTGACTACGCATCCGGTAGGAGTGGTCTTACAACATGGTTTTGAACGGGATGTCGAAGCAGTTCCCTTGGTGCATCAGTATTGCCAAGAGCTGGTAGTGGGCGTGCTGAGATGTAGTGGTGTTTTGGATCACTATATCCAGCAACATGCTTCCCAATGGCCTTTAGCGCAGGTCGCGGTGGTTGATCGCAATCTCTTGCGGATGGCTCTGTACGAATTTGCTGTGGGCGGGGTGCCTTACAAAGTGGCTATCAACGAGTCCGTAGAATTAGCCAAGACTTTTGGGGGCGATAGTGCGCCCCGTTTTATCAATGGAGTTTTAGGCGCATTACTTCCGCAAAGCGATGAGATTAGGCAGATTATCTTGGAGTCGGGGCAAATGGAGTTGAACGAGAAGAATTGATAAATTGTTTTTCAGTTAAGTGCCGAGAGCTTGCGGCGCCTTCCGAAGTGAGGATTGGCGTCGTTTTTGTTTCGGAATTTCACTTGTGAGGATGATAGAAATCAGATAAAGTAGTAGCTGGTCTCTGCTGGGAGGTAGAATACGGGCATGAGCAGGCTTACTAGTTGCTGTTAGCTATATATTTTAAAAGGAGCTAAGCTATGGGAAAAATTCGGGTTCTAATTATGGGTGCGGCTGGACGTGATTTTCACAACTTCAACAGCTATTTTCGGGGTAACGAGAGCTACGAAGTAGTGGCCTTTACCGCGACGCAAATTCCTAACATCGAGGGACGCCGGTATCCGCCGGAGTTGGCGGGCGAACTTTATCCGGCGGGCATTCCTATTTATTCCGAAGAAAAGCTGGTTGAGCTGATTACCGCAGAGAAAGTTGATCAGGTAATCTTCTCCTACTCGGATGTGCCGCATGAATACGTGATGCACAAGGCTTCTTTGGTCAACGCAGCAGGCGCTGATTTCCGCATGATGGGGGGGAACGCTACTATGTTCAAGAGCAGTAAGCCGCTGGTGGCCGTCTGCGCTGTGCGCACTGGCTCTGGTAAATCCCAAACTACGCGGCGCGTCTGTGATCTGTTGCAAAAGATGGGCAAGCGCGTAGTTGCTATTCGACATCCTATGCCTTATGGTGATCTGGCTAAGCAGGCGGTACAGCGTTTTGCGGATTACTCCGACTTGGATAAGCATGAATGCACCATCGAGGAACGTGAGGAATATGAGCCGCACATTGATCGGGGGGTAGTTGTCTATGCCGGTGTGGATTACGAACTGATTTTGCGTGCAGCGGAGCAAGAGGCGGATGTGATCGTCTGGGACGGGGGGAACAATGATTTACCCTTCTACATCCCGGATCTCTGGATCGTAGTGGCCGACCCGCACCGCGCGGGGCATGAGCTCTCCTATTATCCCGGCGAAGCTAACTTCCGGGCGGCGGACGTGATTGTGATCAACAAGATGGATACGGCGGATTACGCTGGCGTGCGTGAAATTTACCAGAGCCTGAAAGCGGTAAACGCCGAGGCGACGGTAATCGAGGCGGCTTCCCCGCTCTTCGTGGATCATCCGGAGAAGATTCGGGGCAAGCGGGTCTTGGTAATCGAGGATGGTCCCACGTTGACGCATGGGGGCATGACTTACGGGGCTGGCTACGTGGCCGCGCAACGTTTTGGCGCGGCAGAGGTCATCGATCCCCGCCCCTACGCGGTGGGTTCGATTGTGGACACTTACGAGAAATACCCGGATACCGGCACGGTTTTGCCCGCGATGGGTTACGGGGCAGAGCAGATAAAGGCGTTAGAGGAGACCATCAACAGTACGCCTTGTGACTTGGTGGTAATCGGCACGCCCATTGACCTTACGCGTATCTTGAAGATCAAGCATCCTATGCAGCGCGTGCGTTACGAATTACAGGTAATCGGCAAGCCCACGTTGGAAGATATTTTGGCGGAACGCTTCGCTTAAACGTGACATGTTTTGAAACGCGAACGGGGGGGGAGATATCTCCCCCCCCGTTTTTTTTGATGTAAGTACCTGGGTTGATTTATCTGCTCACCCAGACATTGTCCCGGATGAAGAAGCGCCAGAGCACGCTCCGCGCGCGCTCATCGCCCGTAACGCCGATACGGGGAGTGGCGACCAGCCGGGAAGCGTGGATAACGTCAGCGTCTTCAACCCAGAGCGGGCTTTGCGGAGCACAAAGGTCGGTTTGATCGAACCGGCGGTCGATTGCCAGCGCTTGGCAGAGCTTCCCCGGCCCGTTGGTTAGCTCCTGGGGGAAGCGTTTGGGGCCGCGCAAGCGCCATTGGGTGGGCAGTCCTGCAACCGGCTCTAAGGCGCGGATGAGGATGGCGGCCGGGTAGCCTTCCGTGGCGGTGACCAAATTCAAGCAGTGGTGGATGCCGTAGATCAGATAGATGTAAGCCTGACCCGGCGGCCCGAACATGGCCGCATTGCGCTGCGTTTTACCGCAACGGGCGTGAGAAGCTTGATCTTCGGCGCCGCTATACGCCTCCACTTCCACGATGCGCCCCGCGAGTCGTTCCCCATCCAAAAGCCGCACCAGCCGTTTGTTGAGCAGTTCTCGCGCGACGGTGAGGGTGGCTCGCGCATAGAACTCGCGTGGTAAGCGCGAGGCCCTATTGACTTTTTCTGTTGGTCGAGGTATGCTCATTTTAGTTTAGGTGAAATGTATTTCAAGAGGTATATGATGTTGGAGCTACGGGAGAAGAGGAGGGATGATTCGGCAACCCGGTCAGGATTGGGGCTAGGACTGCTTCCCTGGCAACGGTTTGTGCTCTCAGTCCTACTTTTTCTCAATGTGTCGTTAATAGGCGGGCTCTTTTTGGTAGTTTTGGGGTGTATCCAGCTCTAGCGGGGGAGAGGTTTCTACCTGAACTGCGCCTGTTAGCGACTCGGCCAGGAAGCCGTCCAGTTCCACGTCACGAGATTTAATTGATAAGCCTTCCGCTTACTGGAAACGGAAGGTTTATTTTTGTGGACCGGTAATTCCTTATTGGATCCCAGAGATCCTACAGATGCGCCCTCAAGTTCTCGAATCGCAGCTCTCAAGAGATTTTTGGTGGATAGAGCTGTTCCCCTCTCAGGCTGCGGAGGGCTACTGTCAAATTACTTACGCAGTAAGGTGCGGACAACCTGTTGCAAATTGCTCACTACCGGCGATTTTGGTTGGCTGAGCACGGCCGGAGCTCCGGCTTGTTTAGTGGCGATCTCTTGGGCGTAATAGGGGATTTGGGCTGTGATTGGTATGTGGAGCGCGCGTTGTACTGTTGATAAGGGTAACTGGCGACCAGGAGCAATGTGGTTGAGCACCAATACTAATTTATGATGGTATTCTTGCAATGCTTGTACAGTGCGTAGTGTGGTTTGGAGGCCGGGAGAGTCGGAGCCACTTACCAAGATTACTCTAGTTGCTTTTTCTAGTATGAGTGTGCTGGTGCTATTCAGTACTGGAGGCATATCTACTACCACAAAGTGGAGGTATTTTTGTAAAACGGCGAGCAGCAGTTCCACCGTCGCTTCGGCGAGTTGCTCTGTGGGGATAGGGATGGGCGGCGCGGCCAGTAATCGTAATCCGGAGTGATGTTTCATGGTTAGGCTGCCAATGGTTGAATCAGTATCTTTCTGGATAAACTGACCCCAGTGTTGCCTGGGACGTAACCCCAAATACGAAGCGCAATGTCCTGAGTTGGGTGAAAAATCAATCAGTGCCGTGGCGCTTAGATGTTGGAGCAACAAGGCGAGATTGACAGCCAGGGTGGTGACGCCAACCCCTCCGCGTAAGCTGAAAACGGGGTAGAGAACAGACCCTTTTTGCGCTGGAGGTACCGTGAGAATCTTATTAACTGCCTCCAATAATTCTTGTGCATTGACCGGTTTTGACATGTAATGGCTTGCGCCTGCTTCGAGGGCGGCCGCTTTATCCACGGCCTGTCCGCGTGCGGTCAAGATGATGATGCCCATATCTGCCGTATTTGAATCCGCTCGGAGACGACGCACGACCTCGTAGCCGCTCATTTCCGGCATCATCACATCCACGATAGCCAGATCTGGGCGTTCCTTGAGGGCTTGAGCTAAACCATCTTTCCCGTTGGCGGAGAGCGATATTTGGTGTGTTTCTCGCTGTCCCAAGATCGTCTTGAGCATCTCTAATATCTCATAGTTATCATCAATTATCAGAATATGTGCCATTGTTAATTTCCCCCCGCGCTAGCGATCAGATAACCCCATGAAACTGACCTGGTTTTTATTTACTATGGCGGCTTCCCCGTGATAAGTAATTTCTGGATTTGAGGTTAACCGCGCGGTTACGTTGAGTAACGTGATGAACATGCCGGTCTGTGAACTAAGCAGGACGCGAGGATCAAAACGACCGGGGATGCGTAGCTCACCACTGATGTCAAAGTGGGGGAGGGTGATGAAAACTGCAGTTAGCTGGGTACCCAGGTAACTGCCATATTTTTGATCGCGGCGTAACGCATCATCTCTGTAAGTGGTTAGCGCAAAGGTGAGGCTTTCTTTAATAATGATGACACGCGGATAGTCGGCTGAGATACGGGATGGATGGTCAATGGGAGAAATGTAGGCATTATCTAACATCAAGTAAGCTGAGGTGGTAGCATAGAGCAAATCTCCTAAAGAATGGCGACGGGCATCAAAAGTGCAGGAGAGCCGATAGCTCTGTGAGAAAAATTCAACAGGAGTCTGGGCTCGATTTTTGACGCGCATATATCTTCTCCTATGAAACCTGATTTTTTATAGGACGCGGATGAACGCTGCCGAGCGCGGATTTTTGTGGCTATTTTTTATCCGTGTTCATCCGTGCTGGTCCGCGTCCCATTTTTTCTCCTGAAACCCATTTCCTACTGAGCCGCGGCTGGGGTTTCATTTAGCGCGGGTGACGACATTTCGCGGTCATACGCGGTTCCTTTGTCTGGCGTGTCAAATGAGGGTCATGGTTGTGCTGGTTTCCAGAAAAAAGTACGCTCTTCCACGGCGGGGTTGATAACTGTATCGATTGGGTTAGCCGCCGGGCCGCGGCGACGGACAATTGCCACGCGCCAAGAGCAGGTGCGATTGGCTATTTCGGGGATAGGGAAGAGCTCTTCCGGGACCCGCCACGCGGTGCTGCGCAGGTAAGTATAAGTGCTCGCTGATTTATCTCCGGTGGGAGTTATGAGTTCCACTCGGTAATACTCCTCTTCCTCTAAAATCCCGGTGGAGGTCCATTGTAACATAACTAGCGTCTGCGCGCCGGTGAAAGTCATCCCCGTGGGTGGATAGAGTAGGGTGGGAGATGCGTAGCCGGCTCGCGGAGCAGGTGTGCCTTCAACCAGAGCTGGCCGTGGAGCTTCCGGGGTAGGTGTGTATTGTGGAATTTGCAATAGCTGCTCTACTTGTAACGTGGTGGAATCGGCGGGAATATCATTGGCCCACCGAATATCAGCTAGGCTGACGTTATACTTTTCGGCAATTGTGGAGAGCGTGTCGCCGCGTTTAACGGTGTGGAGTAGATAGGGCGCATAGGTCGGCGTGGGCTGGGCCGGGTCCCAAGTCGGCGTGGGGCCGGGGGTAGGGGTGGGCGGAGGTATCAGTAGCGCTTGGCCCACTACGATGGTGTCGTCTTCCAGGTAATTGAAGGCTTTTAATTCCGGCACAGTCATATCGAATTTGTAGGCGATGGAGAGCAAGGTGTCGCCGGCCTGGATAGTATAGGCCTCTGGCGGAATGGGAGTGGCGGTGGGGAATGGTGAGGGGGTGATGGGGGGAGAGGGTGTGACGGTAGGGGAGCGCGTGATAGTGGGGGTGGTAGTGATGGTGGCGGTGGCGGTGGGTACCACGGAGGTTTTACGGGAGAGATTCAGTCCCAATAGAACCGCCGTGGTGAGAATGACCAGTGTTAAACCGCCTAGAATGGCCAGCCGGTGCCAGGTGAGCCGTTTTTTAGGTACTCCTGCTTCAGTTGCCGGGGCCGTTAGAGATTCCGTATCATCTAGAGAGGCTCCGCACATCAGACAAGTTTTAGCTCCTTCTGCTACCCGGGCATCACAGACCGGACAGTGACGATGGGGACGGTTAGGGACTGTTCTTATTTCCTCTTCCATACTCATAATGGGAGCCAATATAGCACTAATGGGTGAAAGGGCAAGGAATTACAGAAAGAGGAGCGAGGAATGGGATTGCATACTCCCGTGGAAGAGGGATGCACCTCATCGAAAAATTGACTAGGTGGAATAACTCTGTTAGAATACATTTATTGCGTTTCACGGTATTGGTAAATGAGGGCAGTGAGTAATCTCTGAGGAGGAGAATTATGAAAAAACAGTATTTAGGGTGGTTGTTAACGGTTTTGGTGGTGCTTTCGCTAGGTTGTAGCCTGGGCAGCTTGACCGAAAAGGCGCAAGAAGTAGGCGAGCAAGCGGAGGAATTAGTTGAACAGGCTGAGGATTTAGCCGAAAATGCCGAAAAACTGACTGAAGGGGCGGGGGGAGAGGAAGAAGACGCGCCCGAAGCAGAATCCGATGAGGGGGAGATTGAGCTTGATCCTGCGGCCCTGGAAGGGCTGGATAGTTACCGGACTATCATGATTATGCGCTTTGAAGCAGAGGATGGCACTATCGAAGAGACGCGCATGGAGATGTCTGCGACGCGCGAGCCGGCTGCGCACCGGATAGTCATGGCCGGCGGCTTATCCGCTGACGGCGATAGCATGGAGATTATCCAGATCGGCAACCAGCAGTGGATGCAGATGGGCGGAGAGTGGATGCAGACCCAGATTTCGGATGAGGATGTTAGTAGCTTTGAAGAAAATCTACCTTTTTCTCCGGATGATGTCCAGGCAGACATGTTGGAGGAGGCGGAGTATCTAGGGAAGGAAACCATCAATGGAATTCGCACGCGCCATTATCTGCTTGATAAACAGTTGCTGGAGATGATGGAGGCTACGGGCGGGATGGCTCCGGGAGAGGTTGGTGAGGTTGAGAGCGCTAAGATGGAACTCTGGATCGCCGATCAAGGGGATCTACCGGCTTTCGCGGTGCGCATGGAGAGTGAAGTGGAGGGCCTGGAGATGGGGGACGAGAAGGTGGCTAAATACTTCATGTCCTGGGATGTTACCGACATCAATGCGGATATCACCATTGAGCCGCCAGCAGAGGCAACTAGTGGTGGCTTGCCAGAGGATATCCCCGCTTATCCGAATGCCACCAACCAGACTACGATGATGGGCATGACCTCGTTTGAGGTGGGGGATGATTTTGAAACGGTGGTTGACTTCTATGCTGCGGAGTTGGTGAGTGCCGGGTGGAGTAAGGCGGAGGGCGGCATGAGCATGGAAGGTCTGGTGATGGACCCCTGGACTAAGGATGAGCGCACGTTGCAATTAACCATCTCCTCTGATGACGATACCGGGGAGGTCTCGGTCTTGATAATGATAGAGGGTGAAGAGTAAACTGCGGTAAGCTAAAACGGGCCGGATGATCTCCGGCCCGTTTTTTTGGTGGCGGGGGTAGTCAGATAGTCGGGTAGTCGCCTTATAGTTCTCGCTTTCTCGTCTTCTCGCTCCCTCGCCTGTCCGCTTTCTCGCTTTATAATTTGATGAAGACTATGTTGACGAATGAGCAGCTATCCAGCTATGCGCTAGATTTGGGTCTGGAGGTGGTGGGCGTGTCGCCCGTCGGGCCGGCGGCGACCTGGGAAGCGTACCGCGATTGGCTGGTACGGGGGTATGCCGGCGGTCTGGAGCGTTACCTGGCGCGACCTGTGGCGCTCTCTCGCCGTGCCGATCCGCGCCGCATTCTGTCGACGGCGCGCGCCGTCTTGGTGGTGGCGGCTTCCTATGCTGGCGCACCATATCCCCCGTTGCCGCCGTTGCACGGGCGTGTCTCTCGCTATGCCTGGGGGGAGGATTACCATCGCTGGTTGCTGCGCCGGCTCAGATTATTGGTAGCGCGGATTGCCGAGGAGAGAGGGGATTTCCTATCCCGTTGTTATGTGGATACCGGGCCAATTTTGGAGCGGGATTGGGCGCGGGCGGCGGGGTTGGGTTGGTTAGGTAAAAATACCAATTTAATCCATCCCCGTTGGGGATCGTATCTCTTTTTGGGCGTGGCGCTGCTAGATTTAGATTGCGAGCTAACCTCACTACCGGAGCTGCCTGCCTGCGGTAGCTGTACGCGCTGCTTGGATGCCTGCCCCACCGGTGCGCTGGTCGCCCCGGGGCAGTTGGATGCGCGGCGCTGTTTGTCCTATCTCACTATCGAGCATCGCGGTAGTCTTCCGGTGGAATGGCGCTCGGCGCTGGGTGAAAATCTCTTCGGTTGCGATATTTGTCAAGAAATCTGCCCGTGGAATCGCCAGCCGTTGGCGGTGCATCGCAACGAGTCCCCGCCGCCGGGGGCGACGTTGTACTTACCAGAACTCCTGCTGCTCGGTGCGGAGGAGTTCCGCGCGCGCTTCCGCCAGACGCCCCTCTGGCGCGCGACGCCGGAGGGACTGGCGCGCAATGCGGCCGTAGTGCTGGGGAACCGGGGCGATCCTGCCGCCATTCCCTATTTGGAGCAGGTCGTTAGCTCGCCCCGGAGTGACCTGCTCCGCGAACATGCCGCCTGGGCCATTCGGCAGATAAAAAACGGCAGATAGTGAATGGCGGCCAGCCGCCTAGATGATTCCTAGCTCCTGGCCTACCTGCTCCATGATAGCCAGCACCTTCTCCAATTGCGCGGCGGTGTGCGTGGCGATGTAACTGGTGCGGAGGAGTGTGCGGTCTGGCGGCACGGCCGGGGAGAGCACGGGGTTGGTGTAGACGCCCGCCTCGAAGAGGGCTTTCCAGGTTTGGAGGGTTTTGATATCGTCCCGGATGAGGATCGGGATGATCGGGGTCTCCGTGGCGCCGATGTCGAAGCCTAACGCGCGGTAACGGCGACGCATGAACGCGCCGATCTCGTTGAGCCGGGCGATGCGCTCCGGTTCTTTTCGCATCACTTCCAAAGAAGCCAGCGCCGCCGCCGCGTTGGCCGGGGGGATGCTGGCGCTGAAGATGAGCGAGCGGGCGGTGTGCTGGATGTAATCCAGCACGTCAGCGTCGCCGGCGATGAACCCGCCTAACGAGGCGAAGGACTTGCTGAAAGTGCCCATGATCAAGTCCACGTCATCCGTCATGTCGAAGTGGGCCGCGGTGCCGCGCCCGCCGCCTAGGATGCCTAGAGAATGGGCGTCGTCCACCATCAGTCGTGCGCCGTATTGTTTGCAAAGGGGGATGATCTCTGGCAGTGGGGCGATATCGCCGCCCATGCTGAAGATGCCATCTACTACCACCAGTTTCCCCACTTCCTCTGGCAGGGAGGCGAGCACGTGTTCTAACGAGGCCATGTCGTTGTGGATAAAACGTTTCATCTTCCCATAAGACAGCTTGCAGCCGTCCACAATGCTGGCGTGATCATCTTTGTCCGTGATGACGTAGTCATTGCGTCCCACGATGGCGGGGATGGTTCCCACGTTGACTTGGTAGCCGGTGCTGAAGACCAGCGCGGCTTCCTTGCCCACCCAGCTTGCCAGCTGGCGTTCCAGCTCCAAGTGGAGCTCTAACGTCCCGTTGAGGAAACGGGAGCCACTGCAACTGGGGCCGTAAGTGTTGATGGCGTCAATCGCCGCCTGGCGTACTTGGGGGTGCATGGTCAGCCCCAAGTAGTTGTTGGAGCCGATCATGATGAGATTGCGGTCCCCGATACTGGATTCTGTCCCCTCGTTGTTGGTCAGCGGGATAAAATAGGGGTAGAGACCAGCTGCGCGGACTTTTTGGGCTGGTTGATAGCCGCCTAGACACTTCTTGAAAATATCCATAATTTCTATCCTCCTTGAGGATAATACTAAATGGGCCAGATACTGAATAATAAAAACTTATTGTAAAGTTAAAAGCTTTCCTGGTCAAGTGCGCAGGCAAATCGGCAAATGGGGCCTTCACCACCGAGAGCTAGTTGGCAAGAAGTTCCTAACCTCTAACTCCTTATCTCTGTTTACCAGACCCTCGCTTGCTCACTCGCCTTTTCGCTCTCTCGCTTTCTCGCGTTTTCGCTTATTTGACAGTAGGCGACATTCCGCTACGCTAGCTAGATGGCAAAGGGTAAGGTAGGTTTAGGGCGACGCGGGGAGATTCTGGCGGCTAGGGTATTGGAGCGCCAGGGGTTTAGCATTGTGCGGCGGAATTGGTACTGTCCAGAAGGGGAAGTGGATATTGTCGCGGCCCGGCAAGGGGAGCTCACCTTCTTTGAGGTACGCACCCGGCGCGGCGCCGCATACAGATCGCCGGAACAATCCGTGACGCCGCGTAAGCGGGCGCGGATGGAAGCTGTCGCCCGGCGCTATCTGGGCACGGAGTGCATAGAGCTCGATCCTAGCTGGCATCTGGGATTAGTGGCCGTGGCGCTGGATCGCACGGGGAAGTTGCAACGCATCACGATCTATCCAGATGTGGGCGAGGAGCCGTGGCCGGGTAATTTTGCGTGATAGGTACGGGATGGGACGCAGATGAACGCTGATAAAAAGGCTTTCCCAGGAAAAAACTAAAAAATCTGCGTTTTTCTGCGCCAATCTGCGTCCAAAATTGAAAGTGTCAGGCGACTAGGCTTTGTGTAATAAATGGAGACAAATTTGGCAGAACCAGCATTGATACCGCTAGTGGTGATTTTAGGGCCGACGGGGATAGGTAAGACTAGTCTGGCGGCTGAAATCGGGCCGCGTTGGGATGCAGAAGTAATCTCGGTGGATTCCCGGCAATTTTATCGCGGCATGGATATCGGGACGGCCAAGCCCTCACCGGCGGAGTTGGCGCAAGTGCGGCATCATCTCATCGATATCGCGGCCCCGGATGAGACGGTAGGTCTGGCACGCTTCCTGGAGTTGGCGCGCCCGCTGATCCAGGAAATCCACCGACGCGGTAAGTTGCCTTTTCTGGTGGGCGGAACGGGGCAGTATCTGCGCGCGTTGCTCCAGGGCTGGCAGGTGCCGCATGTGCCCCCCGATCCAGAATTGCGCGCCGAGCTGGAAGCGTTGGCAGCCCACGCTCCAGACGCGCTCTGGCGGCGGTTGTTGGCGTTGGACGCGGACGCCGTGGAGTTCATCCATCCGCACAATTTGCGGCGCATCATCCGCGCATTGGAAGTGTCGCTCAAAACGGGGCGGCCCTTCTCCGAGTTGCGGCGGCGTGTTCCGTCCCCGTATCGCGTGTTGCAAATTGGCCTGACGATGGAGCGGGATGCACTTTACGAGCGCGTCGATGCGCGGGTGGAGGCGATGATCGACATGGGACTGGTGGCCGAGGTGCGCCGGCTGCTCGCCGGCGGGTACGGTTGGGGGTTGCCGGCCATGTCAGGGTTAGGATATAGCCAGTTGCGGCCTTATCTGGCCGGGAAGTGTACGTTAGCCGAGGCTGTGGAACGCATCAAGTTGGAGACGCATGATTTTATTCGCCGTCAATACACCTGGTTTAACGGGGACGAAATCCACTGGTTAGATGTTACGGAAGAGCCGGCGGTAGCAATCGCCCGGCTGGGGACTGATTTTATGAGCGGGTAAAAGGAGAGCCAGTCATCCAGCGCAAAAGACGTGGGGAATACTCCCCACGTCTTTTTGATTGTACGTTGAACGTTAGTGGTTACAAGCCGAGCAGCTGATTAATCTTGCGGCGGTTAAAGCCCACTACAATCCGCCCATTGATGTCAATCTGTGGTACTCCCTGACGGCCACTGCGACGCATCATATCGCGGGCCGCGGACTGGTCACGGGAGACATCAATATCTTTGAATTGGATGTTATTTTTGCGTA
Organism: Thermoflexia bacterium; assembly: GCA_011192175.1. Classification (GTDB taxonomy): domain Bacteria; phylum Chloroflexota; class Anaerolineae; order B4-G1; family SLSP01; genus G713. The sequence continues at coordinate 30,828 of DUEJ01000107.1, read as the reverse complement.
GATAGCTCTTGACATGTTTACAATGCGGGCAAGTGGGGGTGGAAAAAACGAGCACTCGCGGTTGTTTTTTTTCTTCTTTCATGGCAACTCCTTGTCTAGTAATATCTCAAATAACCATATTTTATTATATAATTATCTGGTTAATTGTCAAGGAGAACCGGGAGGGCTTCTGGGATTGCGTGTGAGACTGTGAGATTAAGGTAAATCCTAGCCACAGATGACACAGACGGTTCTACGGAAAGAGCCAAGAGCTTCACCGCAAAGATTTGAAAGCAGTTATTCATCTTTCCTCAGTAGGGGCAGTCTTCATTCAGCCGGGAGCAGGTGGATACAGGATTCGTGGAAGCTGGCGCTAATTTTTGTCCCGGCGGGGTAAATTTTAGCGATGCGCGTAGGATCAGATTCCACGACGTCCAGTAGCTGCCCTCTGATTTCGACCTGGTAATCGATCTTATCGCCCAAATAAGCGGCCTGGCGCACGGTGGCGGAATAAGTTCCCTCCTGGTCATGGAGGTGTACCATTTCTGGGCGCACTACCAACGTGATCTGGCTGCCAGTAGCGTAACTCTTTTGTATATTGGTGAGGTGGAGCGTTTGGCCCAGCGCAGTGGCGATCAAGGCGTCGCCTGCTACTCCTTTAACCGTGCCGCTGATGAAATTCGCCCGTCCGATGAAATCCGCCACAAACTTGGTTTGGGGATGGCGGTAAACTTCTTGCGGCGGCGCGACTTGTTCAATGATACCGTTGTTCATAACTACCACCCGGTCGGAGAGCGTCATGGCCTCGATCTGGTCGTGGGTGACGTAGACACTGGTAATCCCCAAGGTTTGCTGGATGCGCCGAATTTCTGAGCGCATTTGCTCGCGGAGTTTGGCATCCAAATTGGAGAGTGGTTCATCCATCAACAGCACCTTAGGTTCCATAACTAGCGCGCGGGAGAGGGCTACCCGCTGTTGTTGCCCGCCGGAAAGTTGATTGGGGGCGCGGTTCTCCAGCCCTTCTAGCTCCACCAACGCCATGACTTTTGCGACCCGTTCCCGAAGTTCTTTTTTCCCTACCCGCTGCACGTTTAGCCCATAGGCTATGTTTTCAAAGACGTTGAGATGGGGAAAGATCGCGTAGCTTTGGAAGACCATGGACATATCCCGCTGGTGTGGGGGAAGTTCGTTGATTCTCTGCCCATCCAGTGAAATATATCCCCGTGTGGGAAATTCAAAACCGGCAATCAGTCGCAGGGTGGTGGTTTTGCCGCAACCTGAAGGTCCCAGCAAAGTTATCATTTCCCCTTTCGCAATATCTAGGGAGATGTTGTCTACCGCCGTCACTTCAGTGCTTCCGCCCCGAGGTGGGAATATCTTAACCAGATTTTTCAATGATAAAAACATAATCTATAATCCTCCGATTGTTGACCACAGATGAGCAATTCTTGTACCGCGCCCTCGAAGCTATGCGCCGAGGTTCAGATCCACACTCCCCTGACCTTTCAGCAACTTATTGGTGACGAAGTAGAGCAACCCGATGGCGATTAGGACAAAGATGATGATCGTGGTGGAATACGCGGCGGCGATGCTGATGCCGCCCTGTTCCCACTCGCTGAGGATGGCGGCCGTGACGATCCGCCAGCGGGCGTTGACCAGGAAGATGATGGCTGAGACGCTGGTCATGTGGCGCGTGAAACTGAAGATCAGCCCGGAGAGGAGCGCTGGCAAGATCAACGGAAGCGTCACTTTGCGAAAGGTATATTGGGCGTCCGCGCCCAGGATACTTGAAGCCTCTTCAATCGTTGGATCAATCTGCTGCAAGGCGGCGATGCCCGCGCGCACTGAGGCTGGCAGGCTCCGCACAGCGTAAGCGGCAATGATAATGAAGGGGCTGCCGACCAGCGCTAACGGCGCGTCAGTGAAGGTGAGCGCGCAAGAGATGGCCAGCGCTCCAATAGCCAGCGCGAGCCGCCAGCTGTCTTTTTCGGGTTTTACGAAGAATAGCCCGCCAAAGATCAGGCCGGCAGCTAAGAAAATCGGGGGTAGCTGAAAAGGAACCTTGACATAGGTAGCGAATTGATAGATGGCATTACTCCAAAAGCCGCCGGATATATTGCGGCTGAGAGTCGCGATGGGCATCGCCAAGTAATCGCTTAGATCATAGGCGAAAAAGTAACCGCCTAGTAATAGCAAGAGCTGTCCCCGTTGCTTCATGCCGCGTCCCCAGTGGAAATAAAGGCCCAGCGCGATGGAGAGACCGCCCAAGAGGTAGTAAAGGCCACGCAGCCCTAACGGCCCATCCAGGAAACTGAGACCCATGCCCAGGGCCGAACCGAGAGCGAGGACGATGAGCTGCTCCCGGGGTTTGTCAAAGAGCGACCGGACCAAGAAAATGGAGAGGACCATGTAGAGCAAGATCACGATCAGCATCGGGGGAGTGCTGAAGGCCAAGACAAAGCCGATGCCCAAGATGGTACCGGGGATCGCGCCACCTAAGTTGGAGCCAAAGTCCAACACGTCCTTGCCGCTGAATTTTTTGCGGACGACTAAGGAAGCGACTACCATGCCGATGAGCACCGCGATGGGTGTCGCGAGCACGCTGAGGAAGGTGGTATCCAGAATCGCTTCGATACCGCGCGTCACCATCAACCGCCACCACATTAGCGTCGGTGTGAAATCGGTGCCCCAGGCAGTGCTGAAGGAGCCGACGATAATCCCTAAATAGAGGGTCACTACGAGCAGGCAAGCTAGATAGGTGATACCAATGAACGTCCAGCGGATCCACGGATTGCTCTCCTTATGTTGTCCCCCCGTTGGTTTTCCGGTGACAGAGATGTAGGAACGCCGGCTGACGTAATAGCGTTGGACTAAGAAGACAATCAAGGTGGGAATCAGCAAGACGAGGGCCAGAGCTGAAGCTTTCTGGTAATTGTACTCGCCGCTGATGGCCAAGAAGATCTGCGCCGAGAGTACCATCACGTTGCCGGAGATAAAGAGCGGGTTTCCCAGGTCGGCGAGCGATTCTACGAAGAGTAATAAGATCGAGCCGCCTATGCCGGGAATTAGGAGCGGCAACGTCACGGTGCGGAAGATGTGAAAGCGTCCCGCTCCCATGCTGGCGGCAGCCTCCTCCATGGCCGGATCTAACCGTTCCAACATGGCGCGCAGCATCAAGTAAGCCGCCGAGAAAAAGGTAATCATCTGTACCGCGACCAGCCCATCCATCCCGTAGATATCATTGCTGCCGACGGGGAATGACATCCCCAGCACTTTGTGGGTAATGAGGCCGTTACGTCCAAAGAGCAAGATGGTGCTCAAGGAAAGCGCGAAGGGCGGGGAGACGGTGGGGAGCAGCGCGAGGATGTGTACCCAGCGTCTCCCCGGAATATCACAGCGCACTAGGGTATAAGCGAAGATAAATCCCAAGAGTGTGCCGCCCAACGCTGTCAATAGCCCCATGGTCATCGTATTGCGGAAGACCAGCCGCGCTTGAGAGCCGTAGTAAGCATCAAAAAAGCGGGTAAAGTAAGTTAGATCAAATTGTCCGGTGGTGTTAAAAAAGCCATTGCTGATGGTCTGAAAGATGGGGTAAAAGATAAAGACGAGCAAGAAAATGCTACAGAGCATGAGACTGATGAATAACACTGGGTCCTGGGCGATGAGCACAAACTCGCGGTAGCGACGTTGTAGAATCCGTTTTAGGGGGCCGGGTTTTTTGGTAGCCAGAGATTTTTCTTCCATAGGCGTTCCTCCCTGATAGTGCGCGTGGCTGAAGTTTCAAAAATAATATGCCGGAGTAACAAAAACTGGCGGTAACGCAATTGGAATATCTGGTGAAGAGCTGAGTGATATTCGTGACTGCGTTACCGCTGGAAATTCACTGTTAGGGGAGTGCGGAGAACTTCACAAACTTAAGGCTCTTTGCACTCCCAGTAGTTAGTCCTTTAGCCGTAAGTTATCGGCCGCGAAGATCTCGTTAGTGAATTTATCGACGAATTCAACCTTGTGCGTGCCCGCCCACTGGAAATCATAATCGATCAAGGTAACTTCGAGCAACTCGGGGTGCGAGAGCGCCACACCCTTGACGGTGGGGGCCTGATAGGCGTGATACTTGGGGCCTAAGGATTGCGTTTCTGCGGTCAGCGCCCAGTCGAACCACTGTTGAGCCGCGTCCAGATGCTGGGCGCCTTTGATGATGCCCATGCCGCCGATCTCATAGCCGGTGCCTTCCGAGGGGAAGGTCAACATTAAGGGTAAGTTGTTGTCATCAATCTCATGGACGATATCGTGTGAGAAGACGATGCCGACGGCTGCTTCTCCCTGTCCTACGAATTTACCCGGTGCGGAACCGCTCTTGGTGAACTGGTGTACTTGGCCAGCATACTGCTCCAAGTATTCCCAACCTTTTTCATCCCCCATAATTTGTAGGATGGTGGAGAGGGCGGTATATGAGGTGCCAGAGGTGGAGGGGTGGGCCACCATCACTTGATCTTCGAATTCCGGTTTGAGCAAGTCGGCCCAGGAAGTGGGAGCTTCCACTCCAGGGTGTGCGGCTAACCAATCCGTATTGGTGCAGAAACCGAGCGAACCTACGTAAATGCCAGCCCAATGATTGTTGGCGTCTTTATACTTCGCTTGATCGAGCAGGTTGGCGTAGTTGGGGGAATCATAGGCTTCAAATAATCCCATCTCTGTGCCCGCGACGAAGCTATCAATCGGCCCCCCCCACCAGATGTCGAATTGCGGATTGTCCTGTTCGGCCTGCAAGCGGGCCAGCGCCTCGCCGCTGGACATTCGCACGTAGTTTACGGTAATGTCAAATTCTTTTTCAAATTCCTGTTTCATTCCCTGACACCATTCTTCCTGAGGTGTGCAGAGTACGTTGATCTCGGTGCTGGCGGTTTCCTTCTGGCATCCGGCCAGTAACAAGGGCAACAAGAGCATGAGGGATAACATAACGTACAATAGTTTCTGCGGATTCATTTTTCCTCCTGAAAATTAGTTAAATAAATAGTTTACCTGGGGAATGTTCTCTGGAGTAATTGCGCTATGAATATCACCTCCTCGGTGGAATTGGGGATAAGATAGTATTTCTTGGGCTAAAAAACGTGAAGCGACATGCCGGTAATTTTATAAGAGGTGTAAAAATTTGTCAAACTGGCGAGCTAGTGCGTCTGGCGCCTGCATGATGGTATTTTCGCGGGTCGTTAGGGGAAACCCCCCGACCGGCTTGAGGGTAAACACTAGCTCAAAAAGGGGAAGAGAGATTGATTCTACCCCAGGCTGAGGCTATGATTATCTTGTGCGTCAATCTGATGAAGCGGTTGTTGATTGGAGGTGCTTTATAGGAGCTAAGGAGGTAAGTGGGAAGAGAAGTCAGAGAAACTCTAACTCTCAGGAGAGAGAATTTAGTTAATTTTACCCTGTATGAACCTAACTTTATGGAGGATGGACATGTTTAGAAAAAATTTGTTGGCTGTTTTAGCGCTCCTGGTTTTGGCTGCAATGCTTCTTGTTGCTTGTGGCGGAGATGCGGAAGTTACCGATGCCCCCGCCGATACTGAGCCAGCAGAGAAACTAGCAGTTGGCGTGGTATTACCGACGAAAGATGAGCCGCGCTGGATTCAGGATGAGACGCGCTTCCGCGATATGCTGGGTGCAGTCGGCTATGATGTGGAGATTCTCTTTAGCCAGGGTTCTTCGGCGAAGGAGAAAGAGAACGTCGAGGCGCTGATCACCAAGGGGGTTGAGGTAATTATCATCTGCCCGCAAGATGGGACTGCGGCAGCAGCGGCAGCTAATGCGGCGGCTGAGGCTGGCGTCAAGGTTATCTCCTACGACCGCCTGATCCGTGACACGGACGCGGTAGATTATTACGTGACTTTCGATAGCGTGGCGGTGGGTGCGCAACAGGCGCAATACTTGGTTGACCGGGCCGAGGGGCAAGGCAACCCGCTTTACCTCTACGCTGGCGCCGCTTCCGATAACAACGCCTTCATCTTCTTCCAGGGCGCGTGGAGCGTTTTGCAGCCCAAAATCGCCGATGGCACCTTCGTGATCAAGAACTCCAGTGAAGCCATTGATTTGATGGGTAAGGCGGAACTGACCCGTGACGAGCAGGCGCAGATCATCGGGCAGGTCACCACCAACTGGGACTTTAACACGGCCAAGAATTTGGCCGAGGCCAACCTGACTGCTGCGGTAACCGCGGATAAGGGCGACGTCTTCATCTTGGCTCCGAACGATGGCACGGCGCGCGCGATCGCCGATGCGTTTGCCGCGGATAAGGAGGTCACGAGCTATTTGGTGACCGGGCAGGATGCCGAGCAAGCGTCGGTGCAGTACATCATTGATGGCAAGCAATCCATGACCGTCTTCAAAGACGTCCGCACGCTGGTACAGGACGCCATCAATGCAGCAGTGGCCTTGCTTGAAGGTAAGAACCCCGAGGCCAGCGGTTCCTATAATAACGGCGCCACGGATGTTCCCGCTATTCAATCCGCGGTGGTTTCGGTGGACTCAGACAACGTCAAGGCGGCCTTGCTTGATTCTGGCTATTACGATGCGGCTGACTTCACCGGGTTAGACGCAGGGGCCGTTGCCCCCGAAGGCAAATTGGCAGTGGGAGTGGTATTGCCGACGAAAGATGAACCGCGCTGGATTCAAGATGAAGAACGCTTCCGTGACGCCTTCGCGAAGGCCGGCTACGATGTGGAGATTCTCTTCAGCCAGGGTTCTTCCGCTAAGGAAAAAGAAAATGTTGAGGCGTTGCTGACCAAGGGCGTCAAAGTATTGATCATTTGCCCGCAGGATGGCACCGCCGCCGCCGCGGCAGCTAACGCCGCCGCTGAGGCTGGCGTCAAGGTTATCTCCTACGACCGCCTGATCCGTGACACGGACGCCGTAGATTACTACGTGACTTTCGATAGCGTGGCGGTGGGTGCGCAACAGGCGCAATATTTAGTTGACCGGGCCGAGGGGCAAGGCAACCCGCTCTACCTCTATGCTGGCGCCGCTTCCGATAACAACGCCTTCATTTTCTTCCAGGGCGCGTGGAGCGTCTTGCAGCCCAAAATCGCCGACGGCACCTTCGTCATCAAGAACTCCAGTGCGGCTGAGGAATTACAAGGCCAGGCCGAGCTAACCCGCGATGAGCAGGCGCAGATTATCGGGCAGGTCACCACCAACTGGGACTTCAATACGGCCAAGAACTTGGCCGAGGCTAACTTGACGATGGCACGGGCCGAGGACAAAGGCGCCGTCTTCATTTTGGCTCCGAACGATGGCACGGCGCGCGCGATTGCGGATGCGTTTGCGGCGGATAAAGAGGTCACGAGCTTCTCGGTCACCGGTCAGGATGCGGAGAAGGCTTCGGTACAATACATCATTGATGGCAAACAGTCTATGACTGTCTTCAAAGACGTCCGCACCCTGGTACAGGACGCCATCAATGCGGCAGTAGCTCTGCTGCAGGGCGCAGAACCCACCGCCAAAGGCGCGTATGATAACGGCGCCACTGAAGTTCCGGCCATTCAATCCGCCGTGGTCTCGGTGGATGCCGATAATGTCCAAGCAGTCTTGATTGATTCGGGTTATTACGACGCTGCTGACTTCGAGAAGTAGTTCTAATAACGAATAGCTAGGAAATAACAGGGGTAGTGGAGAGTTTTCAACACTATCCCTGTTTGAGCTTACTGTATAGGATCTTGAGGAAACGGAGGCGCTATGGGTGCTCCTATATTGGAGATGCGGAACATTACTAAAGAGTTCCCCGGCGTGAAAGCCCTAGACGATGTTAGTTTCACGGTCGCCGAGGGTGAGATTCATGGTTTGGTGGGGGAGAACGGCGCAGGAAAATCTACCTTAATGAAAGTCTTGAGCGGGGTACATGCCTTTGGGACGTACACCGGCGATATTTTGTTGCACGGAGAAGTGCAGGCATATAAGCATATCAGCGAGAGCGAACAGGCCGGTGTGGCTATCATCTATCAGGAATTGGCGCTGATTCCTGAATTGTCGGTCTATGAGAACATCTTCCTAGGTCAAGAAATCAGTAAAGGTCTCGCGATCGATTGGAACGAAACCATCAAACAGACTGCGGTGATACTGAAGCGTGTTGGATTGGATGTGAACCCTTCTACCAAGATCAAAAATTTGGGGGTAGGGCAGCAGCAATTGGTGGAAATCGCCAAAGCATTACATCGCAATGTGAGTATCTTGATCTTAGACGAGCCGACGGCGGCGCTGAATGAAGATGATAGTGAGAATTTATTGCGCTTGCTGCGTGAGCAGCGTGCCCAAGGGGTTACCTGCATCTTGATTTCCCATAAATTGAAGGAGATCATAGATATTGCCGATACCGTCACTGTCTTGCGCGATGGGCAGACTATTTGTACGCTGGATGCCAGTGCGGGTGAAGCATCCGAGTCCGCGTTAATCAAGTACATGGTGGGACGCGAGATCGATAATATCTATCCGCCTAGAGAGCATGAAATTTCCACAGAGGTCGCGCTCGAGGTTAAAAATTGGCAGGCCTATGATCCGCAACTGGGGCGAGAAATCCTGAAAGACATCAATTTCAACGTCAGAAAAGGTGAAATTGTCGGGCTGGCAGGGTTGATGGGCGCCGGACGGACAGAGTTGGCATTAAGCCTATTTGGAAACGCCGCTAATTATCGTGTTAGCGGGGAGATATTTGTGCGAGGGACACTCATGAAGTTTAGCCATCCGCATGATGCGCTAGTGGCGGGGTTAGTGTACCTCACCGAAGATCGCAAAGGAGATGGCCTGATTTTGATCCAGGACGTGAAGCAGAATATCACGTTGGCAAATTTAGAGGAGATTTCCCTGCGGGGGAGGATTGATAATAATGCTGAGATCAAAGTGGCGAATGAATATCGGCGCTCTCTGAGTATCAAGACGCCTAGCGTGGAACAAAAGGTGGGGAATTTAAGCGGTGGTAATCAGCAGAAGGTCAGTTTGGCTAAATGCTTATTTGTCAAACCGGATATCTTGATTTTGGATGAACCCACCCGTGGTATTGACGTGGGTGCCAAGTATGAAATTTATACAATTATGAATCGGCTAGTGCAAGAAGGGATGAGTATTATCATGATATCATCTGAGTTGCCGGAGGTACTAGGCATGAGCGACCGGATTTACGTTGTCTCTGGCGGTAAAATCGTCGGAGAAATGCCGGCCGGGGAAGCCACTCAAGAGAATATCATGGGTCTAGCAACGGATTACTGAGGAGGCTCAAAATGTTTTTTCGGGATTTGCAGAAGGTTTTGAAGGAAAATATCCGCGAATACGGCATGTATATTGCCCTATTTGCCATCATGACGATCTTTACCATTACTACGGATGGTGTCTTTATTTCGTCACGCAATATCAGTAACTTGCTGAATCAAACGGGTTATATTGCGATCTTAGCAGTGGGGATGACGTTAGTGATCGTCATTCAACATATTGACTTGTCGGTGGGCTTTCTCTCTGGTTTTCTGGGCGCGATAGCGGCGATTGCACTATCGTTCTGGCATATTCCAGTGTATGTGGTTATTCCCCTGCTGTTAGTGCTCGGGGCGCTGGCCGGATTGATTACCGCTTTCCCGGTGGCGCAGTTGGGCATTCCCTCTTTTGTGACTTCTCTGGCGGGCTGGTTGATTTATCGCGGCGCCTTGTTACTGGTCACGGCGGGCACCGGGACGATCATTATCAATGATAATATCTTTAATGCTATCGGCAATGGTTACATCCCGGATATTCCTGGCTTGAGCAATTTCTTACCAGAGATGCACAAACTGACTTTGTTATTGGGGGTTGCGGCGATCATGCTGTTTATTAAAAGTACCCTCAGTGGTCGCAAAGAGAAACAGGCTTACGACTTTGAAGTCTTGCCCCAGGATATGTTTATCTTGGAATTGGTATTTGTCTCGGTGTTAATAGCTCTCATTACTTGGGTGCTGGCGGGATATAATGGCCTCTCTTGGACTGTTGTGGTCGTATTATTGGTAGTGAGTATTTACCACTTCGTGACCACGCAAACGGTGGTTGGCCGGCATGTTTACGCCGTAGGCGGCAATCCAGAAGCTGCCGAGTTGAGTGGCATCAATGTGAAGAACATTACCTATATGGTCTTCGGCTCAATGGGGATGCTTTCCGCTCTCTCGGGCATTCTATTCGCTTCCCGGCTACAATCCGCCACCACCACGGCGGGCACGCTCTTTGAGCTGGACGCCATCGCGGCGGCGTATATCGGCGGCGTATCGGCGGCGGGGGGGGTGGGTAAAATTATGGGGTCGTTTATCGGTGCGCTAGTTTACATGTCCCTGACTAGTGGCATGAACTTGATGGGCATCGATATCGCTTATCAGTACGTTGTCCGGGGAGCGGTACTTGTGGCAGCAGTGGTCTTTGATGTCGCCACACGGAGCAGCAGCAAGTAGCAAGATCAGAAACCCCGGTTTCTCCATGAATAGGCAGCGTGCCGGCGTCCCAATCCAAGGGCCTCAACTGGGACGCCGGTGCGTTGTTTTATAGCGGGCTTGATTGAATAAGAGGCTATGCTAACCTAGTCCAATATGAAAACCGACAAATTGAAACTCCTAAGAGTTAACCATCTCTCTCAATACTTTGGTGCAGTCCCGGCATTGGTGGACGTGACCTTCGCTCTCGAGCCGGGCGAAGTGCTGGGCGTAGTCGGCCAGCGTGGCGCGGGTAAATCCACGCTTTTTAAGCTGCTCAGCGGCGTTTATACGCCTTCGGCGGGTGAGATTATCTGGGATGGCACCCCCGTGGTGCTTAAAAGCGTTTCTCTGGCCCAACGTTTGGGCATCGCGATGGTGCAACAGGCTCCCCAGTTGATCGATAATATGGACGTGTCACACAATGTGTTTCTGGGACGTGAAATCTGTGGCTCCAGCTGGCCAAAATTGCTGCCCGCAGAGCGGCAGATGTTAAAGATAACGCGCGAGTTATTGATTGCCTTCGAGATGTCTCCCCACCTATTTAAGGAACGGGCCGTCAACCTCTCTGACGAACAGAGACAGGTCGTGGCGTTGGCGCGAGCACTCTGCCGCCCTTCCCGGTTATTGTTACTGGATGATGCCCTAGAGGCGCTAAGTTTCGCGCGGCAGGAGAAGCTATTGGAACGTATCGAGGCCTTGCGAGCACAGCAGGTCTCCGTCATCCTGAGCAGTGATGATTTGGAACAGATTTTTTCCGTTACTGATCGTATTCTGGTTTTATACCAAGGGCAACAACTAGCCCTGCGGCGGACCGTTGAGACTACGCCCCGCGAGATTGTGGAGCTGATTGTCGGTTCTAAGCAGCCAGCACGCATCACGCCGGTGATCTGGGCGTTTAAAAACTACCATCGCGCCCAACAACAGGCCGAGGCCTTACGACAGGATCAGTTAACCTTACGTCAGAATTTGGAAGAGAAAGATTCGCTCAATCGCGAGTTGATTGAGCGATTGAATAATCAACTAGAAGCGTTGGATAGCTTGAATCTGGCGTTACAAGATGCTGGCCGCCGCTTGATGAGTGAACGGGAGGCCGAGCGCAAAGCCTTGGCCCGGGAGTTACATGATCAGATCATCCAAGATTTACTGAGTTATAATTATCAATTGGAAGAAATAGAGAACCCTTCTTCTGAGGCGCAACCTCTGGAATTGGCGCAAATTCGGCAGGGTATCCGGCAAGTAGTGGGTAGCCTGCGTCAGGTTTGCAGCAACTTGCGTCCGCCGACGATTGATAATCATGGTCTCTCGGCGGCCATTCGCTCGTTGGTAGGCCAGTGGGCCACCCGGAGTGGGATTGCGGTGGAGCTGGATATTGATCCAGGGTTGGGACGTTTGCCAGAACCGATTGAACTTTCGGTTTTTCGTATTATCCAAGAAGGATTGCGTAACATCCAGAAACACGCCAGCGCCACGCAGGTACTACTTTCCCTCCAGCGCACGGACATGGCTAGCCTGGTGGTGCGCTTGGTTGATAATGGCTATGGGATGGCGGAGCCGGTAGATCTGGCGGCATTGACCGCGCAGAAACATTTTGGGCTAGTAGGTATTAGTGAACGGGTCTCATTACTTTCTGGTACCTTAGCGGTGAAGTCGCCCCCCGCAGGCGGACTGGAATTGGAGATTGAGATTCCTACTAGTCCTTATCCCTCTCTCCATAATTAACTGTCCTGGTCTCCCCCCTGCCGTTTCCCAGGTCCTGTCTACTGTCTACTATTACTCCTCATTACTCACTTTAATTGTAACCGGGCTAAAATACTATGAACAAAACACGGGTACTCCTAGCTGACGATCATGCTCTTGTGCGGGCCGGTATCTCTAACGCGCTGCAAGAGCTCTCCGGGTTGGAAATTGTGGCCCAGGTGGGAGATGGGCCTGCGTTACTCGCGGCCCTGGAGGCCGAGGAGCCGGAGCTATTGATCGTCGATGTGCGGATGCCGGAGTTCAGACCGCTGCCCACTCTACGGCAGATCCATGGACGTTATCCTCAAATGCGTATCCTCGTCATCAGCGCCTACGACGATGATGTCTATGTACAAGGGTTGTTAAGCGCCGGCGTGGATGGATATCACCTCAAAGATCAACCGCTCAGTGATCTCAAGCTGGCCGTGCAACGTGTATTGGCAGGGAAGCGCTGGATCTCTAGCCCTTTGCTCGATAAACTGGTGCAAAGTACTACTCCTACGCACCATGACTCTCCGCTCACCCCGCGCCAGCATGATCTGCTCCGGCTCCTTCAGGAAGGATTGGATAATCAGCGCATCGCGCAACGGCTGGGATTGAGCGTCAAGACAGTGGAGAATCACCTGACCGGTCTCTACCGCCGGCTGGAGGTGCAGAGCCGGCTGGAAGCGGCAAAATACGCGCGGGAGCACCCTGAAATCATGGGCTTTTCCGGCCGGCAGCCAAAGTCACGGCGCGCGTCTCGAATCTGTGCTGTGACTTTGGCCTCACAATTCACCCTGTTATTGGTGGATGATAGTGATTTCTACCGCTCCCAATTGCGACGCATGGTCGGGCGGGCCTCCCCGCAGGCCGTGATTTACGAGGCCCGTAACGTGAAAGAGGCCGTGCGGTTGGCGGGCGCGCTCTCCCCGGCGCTGATGCTCGTCGATGTGGTGCTAGGCGATGAGGACGGTATTCGTTGTACGCGGCGTCTCAAGGCCCTCTGCCCCAGCTCACGTATTATCTTGATCAGCGCCTATCCAGATCGAGAATTTCACCGCTTGGGCCTGGAGGCGGGCGCCGTGGCTTTCCTGGACAAGAAGGATTTGGACGTCGCCGTGGTGCGGCAGATTCTGGAAGATGTTCAGGTATGAGGATTAGCTGTTGGCGATTAGCCGGCAGCTGCTCTTAGTCCGCTGACCTCGGGACACGACTAAAGTCGCTGGCCGAGGCGCGCTGCGCCGGGCGACGCCCTCTAATTGTATCATCTCAATATTTTAGGGGCTTGTAGCGTGGAATGGAATGGTATTCCGCCCGCCGGATTGACAATCCGGGATACAACCGGCCCTAATTTTTTGAGATGATACCTCTAATCGCTGTCCACGCCGGTGGACAGCCGGCTTTAGCCTCTGGGAGCCTACTTCAGTAGGCGTACTGTAATGGCGGAACCCTAAACCCCTTCGCCATTTGCCCCCCCCCCGGGTATTAGCACTCGACCCTGGCGACTGCTTGACAGAAAAATCACTCTGTGTTATTATTGCAACCGTTGTTAGCACTCGGTCGTGAGGAGTGCTAACGATAATTAACTACAATTTTATAGTGGATGGAGGTAAGAGCATGAGTGTACAGATTCGTCCTTTGGGTGACCGCGTAATCGTGAAACCCGTCGAAGAAAAAGAGATAACCATTGCCGGCGGGAAACTGGTATTGCCAGACACCGCCAAGGAGAAGCCCCAACAGGGTGAGGTGTTGGCGCTGGGTGCGGATGTAGAGAGTGATTTGCTGAAAGAAGGCGATATCGTGATCTATGCCAAGTACGCGGGCACCAATTTCAAGAACCGCTCTGGCGATGAAGTGCTGATTTTGCGTGAAGATGACCTGCTGGCGATTCTTGCCGCATAACATTAATTTTACAAGTATACTGAAAAGGAGTAATAATAATGGCAAAACAACTTAAGTTTGGACGTGATGCACGCGCTGCCTTGAAAGTAGGCATGGATGTGTTGGCCGATGCCGTAGTGACCACTTTAGGCCCCAAGGGCCGCAATGTGGCGCTGGATAAGAAATGGGGTTCCCCCACCATTACCCATGACGGCGTGACTGTGGCCAAAGAGATCGAATTGCAAAATCCCTTTGAGAATATGGGCGCGCAGTTACTCAAAGAAGCTGCAACCAAAACCAATGACATTGCCGGTGATGGAACCACCACTGCGACTCTGCTGGCGCACGTCTTGATTGAGGAAGGTATGAAGAACGTTGCCGCCGGTGCTAATCCCATGTTGTTGAAGAAGGGGATTTTGGCGGCGGCTGAGAAAGTTGCCGAGGCCGTGCGCGGCGAAGCGGTCGAAGTGGTGACCAAGGAAGACGTAGCTAGTGTGGCCTCCATCTCTGCCCAGGATTCCGAGATCGGTGATCTGATCGCTGAAGTGATGGACAAGGTCGGCAAAGATGGTGTCATCACCGTTGAGGAGTCCAAGGGCCTCTCCTTCGAAATTGATTACGTGGAAGGTATGCAATTTGATCGTGGCTACATCAGCCCTTACTTCGTCACCAACCCCGAGACGATGGAAGCCGTGATTGAAGATGCTTACATTCTGATCCATGATTCCAAGATTTCTTCTGCGCAAGACCTGATCCCGATTTTGGAGAAATTGGTACAAAAAGGTGTCCGCAGTCTGGTTATCCTCGCCGAAGATGTAGATGGTGAGGCACTGGCGACTTTAGTTGTCAACAAATTGCGCGGCATGTTGACCGCGGTAGCGATCAAGGCCCCTGGCTTTGGCGACCGCCGCAAGGCTATGTTGCAGGATATCGCCACCTTGACCGGTGGACACGTGATCACCGAGGAAGAGGGCCGCAAGCTGGAAAGCGCAACGCTTGCTGACTTGGGACGCGCCGACAAAGTTGTCACCACCAAAGACGCCACCACCATCGTGGGGGGGCGGGGCACTGATGAGCTGATCATGGCGCGCGTCAACCAGATCAAAACGGGCATCGAAGTCTCCACTTCCGATTATGACCGCGAGAAGCTCCAGGAGCGGCTGGCGAAGATGGCGGGCGGCGTGGCTATCATTCGGGCCGGTGCAGCTACCGAGACCGAGCTCAAAGAGAAGAAACACCGGGTTGAGGACGCCTTGAGCGCCACGCGCGCGGCGGTCGAAGAGGGCATCGTCCCTGGCGGCGGCATTGCATTGCTCAACGCCATGAGCGTGTTAGATGAAATCAAGATGGATTACCCCGATGAGCAGACCGGCGTAAACATCCTTTACCAAGCGTTAGAAGCTCCTATCCGTCGCATCGCCGAGAATGCCGGGAAAGAAGGCGCGGTTATCTTGGCTGATGTGCGCCGGGCGCAAGAGAGCCAGGGGAACAATCTTGTTGGTTACGATGTGATGACGGGTACGTTCGTAGATATGCTGAAGGTCGGCATTATTGATCCCGTAAAGGTCACCAATGGCGCGTTGTTGAACGCTGCTTCCGTAGCCGCGATGGTTCTCAGCACCGAAGCACTCATCACCGACATCCCTGAAGAGGCTCCCCCGGCTCCGGCTGCGGGTGCGGGTGGCATGGGCGGTATGGGTGGCATGGGCGGCATGGGCGGTATGATGTAGGATTTCTGAGCGGTTGATTTGATTGACCGCCTAGTTGTGAAAAGCCCCAGGGCGTCATGCTCTGGGGCTTTTTTGTATAGCCTTCCCGTAGTATCACAGTGAAACGCGCCTCGCCGAGGAGAAGTAAGGGCCTCGGTGTTTTTAATACGCATATTGAAGTATGCTACCGTAGGCCTGCTGGCCGGTTGTCCACCGGCGTGGACAAATCCACTATGGAACAAGTCGGTCTGCCGTATCTGTGTCTGCGCGACCCTCGCTCACTCGCCTTCTCGCTTTCTTGCACAACTTTTAATTTCCTGGCCGCGTAGTATAACAGGAAACACAGCGGTGCAGTTAATCAATCGCAATTAAGGAGAGCAAGATGAAGAGTCATGTGGTGGATTACAAGATTTTTGGTGACGATTTACAATTCGTTGAAGTCGAGCTAGATCGTGGTGAAACCGTGATTGCTGAGGCCGGCACGATGATGTACATGGAAGATGGCATCTCTTTTGAGACCAAGCTGGGGGATGGTTCCAAGCCTAAGCAGGGGTTCTTAGGCGCGATGATGGACGTGGGCAAGCGCGTGTTGACTAAGGAATCGCTTTTCATCACCCATTTCACCAATACCCGCGCTGAGAAGCGGCATGTGGCGTTTGGCGCGCCTTATCCGGGACGCATCATGCCGTTGGATTTGGACCAAACTGGCGGCGAGCTCCTCTGCCAGAAGGATTCCTTTTTGGCGGCGGCGTTGGGCACTGAGGTGAGTATCGCTTTCAACAAACGGTTGGGCGCCGGGTTGTTTGGCGGTGAGGGCTTCATTCTCCAGCGGTTGCGGGGCGACGGGATGGCTTTCCTCCATGCGGGCGGCACTATCGTGGAGAAGCAACTTCATAATGAGAAGTTGCTGGTGGATACTGGTTGTATCGTCGCCTTTGAGCGGACTATCAACTACGATATCCAACGGGCCGGCAACCTGAAATCAATGGTCTTTGGCGGAGAAGGGTTGTTCCTGGCGACCCTGGCCGGCACCGGGCGCGTCTGGTTGCAATCGTTACCTTTCTCGCGGCTGGCGGATCGCATCTTGCAAGCCGCTCCTTCCGCAGGCGGCCAGTCGCAAGGTGAAGGTTCAGTGGTGCGTGGTTTGACGGGGTTTCTACAACAGTAATTGGATCGAAGCAAAAGCGGCCCGGAGAGATCCTCCCGGGCCGCTTTTGCTTTGGCTCGATTACTGTTAGAATGGCGCGGTCCCCGGGAAGGGCAGTTCCTACCGGAGGCTATCCCCAACTTCGCTTTCTCGCTCACTCGCCTTTTCGCCTTCTCGCTCACTCGCTTTCTCGCCCCGGGTGACGTAACTTACCTGAAACTATTTAGTAACTGCCAGCGGTCATTTCTTTTGGTAGGATAGAGGTGGAAGAAGTCCTAGCAAAGATGTAAAATGTCTTTGTAATAGTTACCCGGGAGGAATGATTTGATGTTCACCATCCTAGTTGTAGAAGATCATCCGATTATGCGGCCTACGTTGCGAGATTTACTCCGGCTGGAGGGTTATACTGTGGTGACAGCCATGCACGGCTTTGAGGCGTTGGATCGTTTGCGAGTGACACCGGTGGATTTGGTGATCACCAATTTTGCGTTACCGGAACTTGATGGGTTGGAATTGTTGAAGATTATACGCGCCGACGTTAATTATCAAAATTTGCCGGTGTTGGTCTTCACTGCGATAGCTTTACCTGAGGTGCGTGGCCGTGTCATGGCAGCCGGGGCTAACGATTTCTTGTTGCGTCCCATCACCCCGCAGATGTTGTTTGAGGCGATCAGCTATTGGCTCGCTCCGCAGGGGGTAGGCGAAATGCTCGCAACCGGGTAGAACGGAGCAGGTACGTGAGGATACGCAGAACGCCGAGCTCTAGCTCGGCGTTCTGCGTTCTCTAGCCTGGATTTCTTCAGAGCTGGTATAGTTAGAGCTCAGAGCGGGCGAAATGTTAGTTTGGGGATAGGGAGCGCTGGGAAGATGAATGGATGGCGATTGGACTGGGCGTGTTGTCTGTTTTTGTTGACGGCTTGCGCATCTGGAGGGCCGGAGATTACATCATCCCCTACGGGAGAACCGCAAGTGGCGGAGCTGGTCGTGCCTGTATTTGCGCCGCCGCCGACTATCTTAGCGCCGGTCACGCTTGTCGTGACGCCAGCGGTTGAGGAGGCGTCGCTATCCCGCCAACATGTAGTGCAAGCTGGGGATACGCTCTTAGCGTTGGCGATGCAGTATGATGTGCCGCTGGCCGCCATCCAGCAGGCCAACGGCATGGGAGCGAGCAGCATGGTGCCGGCGGGAGCCGTGTTGGAGATTCCCGCCGCGGCTGCTTGGAGGGGAGCCGCGCCTTTTTGGGTGCTCTACGAGGTGGTTGCCGGGGATACGCTGGGCGAGATTGCCCAGCGCTATGAGTTGCAGCTGACAGAGTTGCAGACGGTCAACGGGTTGGGGGACGCCGCAACGATTCACGTGGGGCAGCTCTTGATCCTGCCGTTGAGGGGCCCGGCTGTGGCACAGGCGCCCGCTTCCCCAGCGACGCCGCTTCCTCCGACTGCGGCGCCGGCTACCGCCACAGTTCCTGCCCCCACGCCCGCGGTATCGCCGCAGGAGCCAACGCCCCCGCCGGCGATACCGCCTCCTGCTTCCCCCGTTGCTCCTCCCGCTGATGTGGCAGCTTGGCCGGCGGAGGCGGCGCGCTTGATCAATGAGGTGCGCGCGGTGCATGGTTTACCGCCGTTCAGCTATCATCTCACGTTGGCTAGCGCGGCGCAACTGCACGCCAATGATTGCGCGCAGCGCGGTTGGTGTAGCCATACCGGCTCTGATGGCGTCTACATCCAGGAGCGGCTGCGGCGCGCCGGTTATGCGGGGGCGGGCTGGGCCGAGTGTTGGGCGCAATCCCAGAGTCCCCAGGGCGCGGTGGATAGGTGGATGGATGAGGTTCCGCCCAACGATCCGCACCGCCGCACGTTGTTGAGCGACTGGCTGACGGAGATTGGATTGGGGGCGAGCGACGCGGGGCGCGGATATTATTATTTCATCGCCGATTTTGGCCGCCCGTAGACTCACGGCGTAATACTCGACTGGCCGCGCCCCTGAGATACTTGAGATTTTGGGCGGGGTGATATATACTGACTGTTAGAGTAATGTGGGTACACCCCTGACCCCGAAAATGCTTCACTAACGCAAACACCGGGGCCTTGAAGCCGACTTTAGGCCTTTGACTGGCGACTTTAAACTTATTTTCAGAGGAGGAAACACCATGCAGAGGCTAATCGTAGTTGCCGTGCTACTGGGAGTAGGCCTATCCATGGGTATCGTAGGTTGTAGCCCAACGGAAAAACCTGCTGAACCAATTGTTTTAACAGTTTTGTATAACGAGCGCGAAGCCAGACCTTTTCAAGAAGAGTGGCTCATACTCGAAGAATACAGAAAACGGCAGAACGTGGTCTTGAACGTCCAGGTAGGGGATGATGCCGACTATGGCAGGATAATAAACCAAACCTTTGAATCGGGAAATATCCCAGATATTGTTTTGAAAGTTTGGCCGGATTCTATCGAAAATTATGCTGCGGCTGGAATTTTGCTACCTTTCAGTGATTATGAAAACCTTATGCCGAATTTTAGGGCATACATCAAAGAACATAATCTAGCCAGCGAGTTAGATAAGCTAAGATTGAGCAATGGAAAGTATTATATTCTTCCCGGCTATCAAAGAAAAATCCAAGTGCAACAATGGATTTACCGGCGAGATATCTTCGAGGAACAGGGGATAGAAATCCCCAATACCTATGCGGAGCTATTCGAAGCCTTAGTGTATTTGAAGGAAATTTATCCTGATACCACTCCGCTCACGGCTTCTTGGGGGGGAGCGCATCTATTCGCTATGATGGGGGCCGGTTATGGCATCCCGGCTGGCTGGGCCGGGACTAGAGATTACAATTATGAGGAAGACCGGTGGCAATTTGCTCCGGCTACGGAAAACTATCGGGAGCTTTACCGCTTTCTGAATCGTTGTTATGCGGCTGGAATCCTGGACCCGGCGATTTTTACGCAAAGTAATGAAGATTTCAACCATAAGCTGCAAGATGGGAGAGCGTTGGTTACGGTGACGTGGATTACATCGGGTTTTAGTTCCTGGAATGAAACATTAAGAGAAAATGGGTTCCCCGCTGGCGAGTGGGCCGCGCTACCGGTGCCAGAAAGCACCCTGGGAATCAAGGCTCTTCCTCCAGTGAATCCATTTAGAAAAGGATTAGTCGTGCCAGCGCGGGTGATCAACGAATCCTATTTTGAAGAGCTGCTCAAATTCTTGGATTGGGCAGTCTATTCCGAAGAGGGGCTGACGCTCACTACCTGGGGGGTTGAGGGCGTAACCTTTGAAAATACGCCGGAGGGTAAAACCTATCTGCTTACTATCAAAACGTCCAATAATCCAGCCGGGACGCTGGATATCACGGAGGAATATGGTTGCGACACGCTATTCAATCTCAATGAAAACGTAGAATTTGAGGATTATAAAAAACCGCCAGAAATAGTAGCGTTCCTAGCACGTTCTTTAGCTGCTGGAGAGACCGCGGAGATGGCTCCGCAGCTCGCGTTAGAAGCTAATGCTATTGAAGCGCTACGTATTATTGATACAGAGATCACGCCTTATGTAGCCGCCGCCAGCCAAGATTTTATTACGGGCAGACTCAGTATCGATGAAGATTGGGCTGGATATTTAGCCGCATTGGAGAAAAGAGGCTACAAAACCATGGAAGAAATCTGGAATATCGCCTGGGAAGCAGAGAACAACTAAAGTAGCTGTTGCCTAATTTGGATAAGCCAAGACCAAAAGGGAAATTCATCACGGAGGACACTGAGAAAAAAAATAAGAATTCTATGCCTTCCGTGTCTCTGTGACGAGACAACTTTTTTCAGGAGCGCCATTGATGGCAAATTATAGAAGCAAGCAGACCCCATCCAATAAGAACTTCTTCTCTACCAATCCCTTTTTAGTCTTACTGGGATTTTGTTTGGTGGCTACTTCTATCTTTTTGTGGAGAACTCAAGAATCAAGAAATTTATCTCAAATAGGATCTAGCACAGAATCTAAAGCTAGATCTTATGTCAGTGAAACAGAAATTAGATATAGTAGCATCTATCAGGCCCTGGAGAGACTGGCAGCCAGGGACATACCGCGTGAGGAAACAGCTATTGTTGAATGGGAAAAAGACGCGGCTTTTTACATTGATGCTTTTGTAGGCCTAAACAGTATTGCCTGGGTTGACGGAACCTTTCACATCCGGCAGATTGTGCCGCTTCAGGATAATAGCTCTTCTCTGAATCAGCTAGCCAGTGCAGTTAAGGGGACGCCAGCAGAGATCAATCTGTGGGTACCCAGCTATGACGGTGAAGAATTTCAAGGATATATTTGGGGGGTTATAGATGTTGGCGCATTTATTGCGCCGGTACTTAGCGAAATAGACGATGACTACATGTTGCAACTTTTAGATGAGGGATTGGCAATTTTCGCAAGTGACAACTGGCAACCCTCTCAGGAAAAATTCGTTATCAGTAGAATGATAACCTTTGAAAATACAACCGTTTTGAATTTAATTTTTGCGCCTACCGCGGAGTTGCTGCACTCTGAAATTGTGCATGCTAACAGAACATTCCTCTTGGGTCTGTTATTTTCGGGCATAACGCTCAGCGCTGTCTATGTTGCTCAAAATTTTAACACCATAGCTATTTTAAGCGAGTTACGTTACCGTAATCTGTTCGAGGCTTCACAGGATGCCATCTTTATTATCAACCTGCAAGGCGAGTATCAAGATGTGAATCCGGCTGCCACGGAAATGGTCGGTTATTCGCTCCTTGAACTTCAAGAGATGCTGGTAGACGATCTGCGAATACCAAGCGCAGAGGTTTCTCCGGAGGTGCGTTCGCGTATGTGGAGAGAGGGAGGCATGCAAGAGCTATCTCTGCGTCACAAAGATGGGCATCCCATTCCGGTGGATTTGGTGGTTTCTCCGATTAGAGAAGGCGAGGTTCAGAAATACGTATTGGGCATCGTGCGGGACATCTCCGAGCGCAAGCGGGCGGAGAAAGAACTCCAGAAATACCGTGACCATCTCGAGGAATTGGTAGAGATACGCACCGTGGAGCTGGAAGCCGTCAACGCGGAATTGAAAGACTTTGCCTACGTCGTCTCCCATGACCTGAAAGCTCCGTTGCGCGCCATCACCCAACTGGGCAGCTGGATCGCGACAGATTACGCGGAGGCGCTTGACGCGGATGGTCGAGAGCTGGTAGATTTACTGATCGGGCGCACCAGGCGGATGCACGGTCTCATCCAGGGAATTCTCCAATACTCGCGTATTGGGCGCGTCGTAGAGAAAAAAAGAAGCGTGA
This sequence comes from Thermoflexia bacterium, assembly GCA_011192175.1. Classification (GTDB taxonomy): domain Bacteria; phylum Chloroflexota; class Anaerolineae; order B4-G1; family SLSP01; genus G713. Next base: position 8,641 of record DUEJ01000107.1, on the reverse strand, counting down.
ACCTGAACCAGCTTGTGCAAGAGACCCTCGAGATGTTGGCCCCGCCAGCTAGCATCCAGATCACCGTCACGAACGAATTGCCCACCGTTGTGGGGGAGCGCGCGCGTCTCAGACAAGTGTTTCAAAACTTGCTGGATAACGCTCTCAAATTCATGGACAAGCCGCAGGGGTGGGTGCGAATCGGCTGTGCAGATGCAGGAGATTACTGGCTGTTTAGCGTGGCCGATAACGGTCCGGGGATAGCGGCCAAGTATTACGCCAAAATTTTTCAGATATTCCAGACGTTGGTCCCGCGTGACGAATTTGAGAGCACCGGCATTGGGCTGGCGTTGGTGAAAAAGATCGTCGAGCTGAATGAGGGAAAGGTTTGGGTGGAATCAACAGTTGGCGCAGGGAGTACCTTCTACTTCACGCTACCCAAGCAAGAGGAGGAAAGATGAGAGGGACTAAACCTATTTTGCTGGTCGAAGACGATCGGGTAGATGCCATGACCGTCAGACGCGCGCTGCGAGAGCTCAAGGTCGCGAATCGCCTGGACATCGCCAGAGACGGGGAAAAGGGGCTGGCGTTCTTGAGAAATCCGGAGAATGAACTCCCTTGTGTCATTCTGCTGGATTTGAATATGCCCTGCATGAATGGCCTCGAGTTCCTGAACGTAGTCAAACAAGACGGGCTCCTAAAGCGAATCCCGGTAGTGGTGCTGACAACCTCCAGGGAAGAACAGGACAAAGTAGCTAGTTTTAACCTAGGGGTGGCTGGTTACATGATCAAGCCGGTGGACTATAGGCAATTTGTCGAAATGGTGAGAGTTATTGACCTATATTGGACGTTGAGCGAGTTACCGCCTGAGAGGTGAAGGATGGAAAAAAGAATCAAAATTTTGCTGGTTGAAGATGACAAGGTTGATCAGCTAGCCTTCCAGCGCTTTGTCAAGCGGGAGAACCTGCCCTATGACTATGTGATCGCGGGGTCGCTTTCGGAAGCCCGTGACTGCCTGACCAACGAGCGTTTCGACATCGCGTTGTTGGATTATATGCTCGGCGGGGGCACGGCCTTCGATCTGTTCGCCGTGGCGGGAGACACGCCGATCGTCGTGATCACGGGCAGCGGTGACCAAGAGACCGCCGTCAGGGCGATGAAAGCTGGCGCGGGCGATTATCTTATCAAAGACCCGCAGGGCAACTACCTCACCGTCCTGCCGGCCACCGTGGAGCGCATCTTACGCCAATGGCGCGTTGAGGAGGAACTGCAACAATACCGGGAGCGCCTCGAGGAGTTGGTGGCAGAACGCACCGCCGCACTCTCCCAGGCTAACGCCCAACTCGTGGTCGAGATCGCCGAGCGCGAGCGGGCGGAAGAGGATATCTATAAACTCAGCCAGTTTCGGGGCAGTGTGATTGATAACGCCAATGTTTGGTTGAATGTGCTTGATGTTGAAGCTAATATCGTTGTCTGGAACAGAGCTGCCGCAGAAATCAGTGGTTACACCTGCGCAGAAGTCCTGGGGCACAACAAAATATGGGAGTGGCTCTACCCGGACGCGGTCTATCGTGACAAGATCGTGACCCAAGCCACGACTATCATTAACAGAGGTGCAGTAGTAGAGGATTGGGAGACAACTATCCGGCGCAAGGACGGTGCAACCCGCACCATCTCGTGGAACTACCGCAATCTGGTGGATCGGCAGGGTACCCCCACGGGTTCCATCGCCCTCGGCCGCGACATCACCGAGCGTCAGCAACTTGAAGAGCAGTTGCGCCGTCAAGAGCGGTTAGCCGTGGTGGGGCAACTGGCCGCGGGTATTGCTCACGATTTTCGTAACATTCTGGCGGTCATCATTCTCTATGCGCAGCTGGCCTTACGGAAACCCACTCTGCCGCCGGAGTTGGCGAAGATCTTTGAGATTATCAGCAGTCAATCGAAAAAAGCGGCGAATTTAGTGCAGCAAATTCTCGATTTCAGTAGCCGTTCAATGATTGAGCGGCAAACGCTGGACTTAAAACCTTTCACGGGCAACGTGCTCGAGGTCCTGCGGCGCACGATTCCAGAACATATCCGCTTCACTCTGGCGGCGGAAGCCGAGGAGTATATCGTGGAGGCTGATGCCAACCGCCTGGAGCAGGCGTTAATGAACTTGGTGTTGAACAGCCGTGATGCGATGCCTCAAGGCGGGGAATTACGGGTTACGCTCTCCAAACTAACTCTCGGTCCCGCTGCTAAGCCACCGGTGGCGGCTATGTCGACTGGCGAATGGATTTGCCTGACTGTGGCGGATACCGGGATAGGCATGCCCGCGGAGGTGTATGCGCATCTTTTTGAACCTTTCTTCACTACCAAGGAAGTAGGTCAAGGTACGGGGCTGGGATTAGCGCAGGTGTACGGCATCATCAAGATGCATAAGGGACATATTGACGTAGAGACTAAGCTGGGAGAGGGGACAACGGTTTATATCTACCTGCCGGCTGGTAAATTGGAGGAAGAGTGGGTGGCTAACCCCACTGCGGGAATGGTAGCCGGGCAAGGGGAGACGCTGTTGGTGGTGGAGGATAGCCAACTGCTCCGGGATGTGATCGAGACGTTCTTGAAAGCACTCAACTACCGGGTACTGAGCGCGCCCCACGGGCATGCCGCGCTGAAGATTTATGAGACGGAGCGGGATATTGATTTGGTCGTCACAGATCTAGTGATGCCTGAAATGGGAGGGGAGGAGTTGCTGCGTGAGTTGCAAAAGAGAGACCCGCAGCTGGGCGCGCTGGGACTCACCGGCTATGTGGATGCGCAGCTCACGACAGAGCTGCGCCAAAGCGGCTTCCGGGAGCTACTCCAGAAGCCTTTTGAGATAGAGGCTCTGGGGCAGGCAATTCACCGCGCTCTGGATGCGGAACGCTGAGGAGCTGCTTGCCGCAGGTGCGGATGGAGCTGCCTGTGAGGTGGTTGAAATAGCAAAGGGGCCGCGGGGCGATTTGCTGATCAGCTCCCAGCTACGTTTGAAAGTTAGCTGGCGGTGCGTGGATTTTACCGCCAGCCAGCCGCCGGGGTAATTTCCCCCAAATTTGGTTCTTTAGGGTTTCGCATGGTCAAGCCAAAATCAACCGCGAATTGCGCAAATTAACGTGAAAGAAATCAAAAATCAGTGCAATCTGTCTAATCTGTGATGAAAAATTTACGTCTCGGTACACCAACCATGTGAGCAATATGGTAGGTCGTACCAATGATGGGTAAATTTATGTTCAAGAATTGGAGAAAGGTACTCGATGAGTCTGACATTTGAGTGGGACGAAGAAAAGGCTCAAGCAAATCTGAGGAAGCATAAAATCAGTTTTGAGGAAGCCAAGACGGTTTTCAGTGATCCATTCCTGATGACGTTTCCTGACCCGGAGCATTCTCACCGCGAACAACGTTACCTCAACATCGGCTATTCTTTGAAACGCCGAATTTTAATTATGGTGCATACAGAGCGAGAAGTAAATGTACGCATTATCAGTTGTCGCAAAGCGACCAGATCTGAACGGAGAAATTATGAAAAAAGGAACCTCTAAACAAGCAAACTTGGAAAACGATGATATGCGCTCCGAATACGATTTTGCCAGTATGGAGGGCGGGGTTCGAGGTAAGTATTACAAAGCCTATCGTGCGGGGCATACGGTCAAGATTCACCAATCTGACGGAACGACCACTGTGCAGCATTTTACGCTCGAAGAAGGCGCAGTGCTGCTAGAACCAGATGTGCGAGACTATTTCCCCGATTCGGAATCTGTGAACGCGGCTCTACGTTCTCTGATAATGCTTATCCCCCAAAAACGCAGGGCGGGTGTCAAGGCAGAGTGAGATTTGAGGGGGGCAATCGCATATGGAAAATCAGCTCCCTTTTGAGGGTTAGAAACACTGCTTGGCTGTATCATCTCAAAAAATTAGGGTCGGTTGTATCCCGGATTGTCAATCCGGCGGGTGGAATACCATTCCATTCCGCGCTACAAGCCCCCGAAATATTGAGATGATACTTGGGTTTGATTTATCACCACATAGGATATTTATGAGGGTGGTTACCACAGGAGATAACCTTGCCGCCGGAAGTAGTTAATCTAACCAGTTATGCCGTGATGACCAGGTATCAAGGAGGTTTTTATGCCTGAGATTAACAGTAACTCTCTTCCTCCTGCCAAAATGGCAGAGAAAGCCGTGAACGTCGGTAGCGCCAAAGTGCATAAGGCGACTGCGACGCTTATCGTGTCGGGAATGTTAGCCGGCATCTTCATTGGTTTCGGCGCGATCTTTGCGACTACCATCGCTACCGGCGCCGGTGATCTGCCCTTTGGCGTCGCCAAACTGTTGATCGGTCTGGTCTTCTGTTTGGGTCTGGTTCTGGTGATCATAGGCGGCGCGGAATTGTTCACGGGCAACAACCTGATCGTGATAGCCTGGCTCCACAAGCAGGTGACCGCCAGCCAGTTGCTACGTAACTGGGGCTGGGTTTACCTGGGGAACTTCGCCGGCTCGGTGTTCTTGGCGGGGCTAGTTTTCTTGAGCAAGCAGTACACTTTCTCCGGCGGCGCGCTAGGCGAGAAGGCCATGGCCATCGCCAACAGTAAATGCGGCTTGGGATTCGTGCAGGCTATCGCCCTGGGGATCCTCTGCAATATGCTGGTCTGTCTGGCCGTCTGGGTCACTTTCTCCGCTCGCACGGTTGTGGGCAAGATCGCGGCTCTTACCCTCCCCATCGCAGGATTTGTGGCGGCCGGATTTGAGCATAGCGTAGCGAACATGTACTTCATCGCCGTGGGGCTGTTCATCAAGGCCGGCACCGGTGCGGCGGGTTACGAGGCGCTGACCTGGGAGAACTTTATCTTCAAGAACCTGCTGCCGGTTACTATCGGCAACATCATCGGCGGCGGGGTCATCATCTCTGGAATGTACTGGTACATTTTCCTGCGTGATGAGTAATTCAGCGTATAGGGGATGACTGTCCACAGTCACCCGCGCGCATGAAAGCCGGCGTGAGTTAGGTAGGGTAAATGATTAAAATCTCAGGGCCCTCTGGGCCTCTGTGGTGAGGGCTTTCATAGGAGCAATTATGGTAAACGGTTTGCAAGTTGTGGGTGGATTAGCTCTCTTTTTGTTCGGTATCCAGATGCTCAGTAACGGCATGGAAAAACTGGCCGGCCATCAGCTCCAACAATGGCTGGACCGGATGACGAACCGCCCGATCAAGGCCGCGCTGTTTGGCTTCGGCGCGACGGCCTTGATCCAGAGCAGTAGTCTCTTGATGCTCACGATGATGGGCTTGCTCAGCGCCAATTTGATGACTTTAGAGCAATCGGTCGGCGTGATGATTGGGCAGGAGATCGGCACCACGTTCACCGGTCAAATCGCGGCCTTCGATATCGGCGATTTCTTCTACTTCTTCCTGGCGCTGGGAATTGTCTTCATCGAATTTATGCCGGAGGAGAAGTGGCGGAAGTACGGTGAAATTGCCATGGGGTTCGGGCTTCTGTTCTTAGGAATGGATTTGATGTCCGGCGCGCTGAAGGTGCTGGCTACGTTACCGGCAGTGGAAACGTGGTTGACCTTCATGGGGCAGAATGTCTGGGCCGGCGTGCTGGCCGGAACCGTGATCACGGCTATCGTCCAGAGCAGCTCGGCCATGACCGGGCTGGTCGTCGCCATGGGCATGAGTCAGGCCATCACCTTGCCGGGCGCCATCGCGTTGCTGCTGGGAGCCAACATCGGTACTTGCATTGATACGCAGTTCGTCGCCTCTTTCAACCTCTCCCGGATGGCTTTCCGGGCTTCTCTGGCGCAGACGTTCATCAACGTTACCGGCGTGCTTATCTTTCTGCCCTTTCTCATCCCCTTCGCCGAGCTGGTGGCCCGTACTTCTCCCGATCTGGCGCGCCAGATTGCCAATGCGCATACGATCTTCAACATCACGGTGAGCGTAATGCTCTTTCCTTTTGTGAAATACATCACGCGGGGCGTTGAGGCGCTGGTGCCGCCGAGCGCGGCCGAGCAGCAGCCGAAGCTCACCGCCTACATTGACCTACAGCAACTCAGTATGCCCTCGGTGGCGCTGGCCGAGGCTCACAAGGAGCTCCTGCGCATCGGGGAGACCACCGCCGAGATGGTAAAGTGGAGCCGCGCGGCCCTGGTGGAAGATGATGCGGCAGCCACTCAGCGCGTTTTAGAGCTCGAGGAGGGCTTTATTGATCCCGTTTGTGTTGTGCTGGAAGACTTCGTCAACACGCTCATGCGGAAGGATTTGAGCGTTGAGCAACAGCGACGCTGCTTTCAGATCAAAAGTCTCACCACCGATATCGAGCGGGTGGGGGACTTGACCGAAAACCTGGCGCAGTTCGCTCAACGCAAGGCGCAGGAAGAGGCACTCTTCAGCAAGGAGGCGCAGGAGGAGTTGCAGGAGTTGTTCGCACATACTCAGCAGACTTATGGGCTGGCGTTGCGGGCTGTTCAAGACGATGATGCGGCATTGGCCCAAAAAGTTTGCGTGTTGGAGGACGAATTTGACAGGCTGTACATGACGGCGCGCGAGGAACACCTTGAACGTCTGAATAACGGCGTCTGCCAACCGGAAGCGAGCTTCAGTTACAACGAAACGCTCCGGACCCTGGAGCGGGTCTGCGATCACGCCGATAACCTGGCGTTGAGCGTGTTAGCGCGGCAACCTGCTCCCCGGGGAGGGCAAGGGCCTCTTTAGTTCAAGCTACCAGAGTTTTTGTCCATTTTTTGGACGCAGATTTTCGCAGATAAATACTGATTTATGGTTATGCCGAAAAAAGATTTTCTAACTGCAAAGAATGCTCAGGGGGCAAAGATTTCCAAGGTCTAGCTGCAAAATGGTTATGTTTTGGTTGAGATTTCGCAAAATTCTCAACCTTCCCCTTAATTTTACTTGGGGCCCTCAATGGTTCAATCCTGGAATTACAAATTGGTTAATGATACAAAAGTAGCCGCGACTTGTAGTAGTGCCAATTTGCAGGCAGGGACCGGTTAGCAGGGCCCAGTGGCGGTTGCGCGATGGGGGGTGGAGGGGTATGATTGGGCTGGGAAACGACAACCTTCATCCCACCAACGAACACTCCTGAACCAAGCGACTTGCACTCGCCTTCGTAGATGTGACAGGTACGAGCAGAGAAAATTAAAGAGAGGGAATAATAATGGCGATGACTTTTGAGCAAGTGGTAGAGACGGCCAAACAATTTCCGGCCGAACAGCAAGAGATGCTCATTGATCTGATGCGTGCCTGGCGTACTGAAGCCCGGCGTCGTGAAATTGCCCGCGATGCCCAGGAATCATTGGCGGCCTTTCACAGTGGACAACTCGAGCCACAATCAGCCCCGGCGGTGATCACTGAACTGCGGCAAGCGGTTGCGCGATGGCAGTGGAGGGGTATGATTGGGGGGAGGCGAACGGCCAGCTATTCGCGGCCACGAATCAAAAGACGAGACAACTTCAACTAATCTAGGCTGGATTGCGGAAGCGAGGCTACCTGAAGATCCCGGTGCGGGGGCTGTTGGGTGACTAGCAGTCCTTCCGCGAGATCGCCCTCCCACCAGCACTTCCCATCACCACAAAAGGAAAATCACAAATGGCCCGACGAAGATCAACCAAAACCAAACGCCCGATTGAATCCTACCAGCACACCGGCAAGGAGCGGGTCAACAACCCGCCCGTCGGCCTGGTGACGCCGGACACTGACCCCGACGCCGGCCCGCGCACCTACGCCTACGATCCCCACCTCGACCCGCAACTGCACTGGGCCGGCAAGGCCGAGCACACTTCCTTCAAGGTGCCCACCGTCTCGCTCCACGTCCACGAGCGGATTGACCCGCGCACCATCATCGAGGCGGTGCGCAAGCAGAACGGCCCGCAGGCAGAGCAACTCTCCCTCTTTGCCCAACTCGAAGAAAACCCGCCCATCCGCCAGGCCATTGAGTTCTACCGCCACCGGCACAATTGGTCCAACCGCCTCGTCGCCGGCGACAGCCTGCTGGTGATGAACTCCCTGCTGGAAAAAGAGGGGCTGGCCGGGCAGGTGCAGATGATCTACATTGACCCGCCCTACGGCATCAAGTACGGTTCCAACTTTCAGCCGTTCGTGAACAAGCGCAGCGTGAAGGACCGCAGGGACGAGGACCTGACCGCCGAGCCGGAGCAGATCCGCGCCTTCCGCGACACCTGGGAACTGGGCATTCACTCCTACCTGAGCTACCTGCGCGACCGCCTGCTGCTGGCCCGCGAGCTGCTGCACGAGAGCGGGAGTGTGTTCGTGCAGATCGGCGACGAGAATGTGCATCACGTGCGGGAGTTGATGGATGAGGTATTGGGGAGCGAGAATTTCGTTGCGCTAATCACGTTCCGAAAGAAGGGAATGCCTCTTGGTTCAAAGTATCTTGAGGGAACAGTGGATTACCTGATTTGGTATGCGCGTATCAAATCACAGATAAAGTACCGTCAGTTGTTCAAATCCAAGGCGGTAGAAAGCGATTCTCATTGGGATCGTGTTGAACTTTCTGATGGCAGTCGCAGGAAAATGACCAGGGACGAGATTAACAATCATCGCCTTTTGCCGGCGGACTCCGCTGTTTATCAACTACATCAGTTATATCCAGCAGGACTTAACCAGAGT
>DUEJ01000106.1 GCA_011192175.1 Thermoflexia bacterium | reverse complement strand
GCTCATAAGACGGCATCCCTTGCAACGAGAAGAACTCTTCCCACTGCTCACGCACATAGAGGCGGTGAGTAGCTTCCACCTGCGCCAACGCCGCTTGTGTCTGGGCCAGGAGACGGAGGTTCGCCACGACTGGCACGCACAGGGTGATCAAGGAATGGACAAGCTCTTGTTCCTCCTGGCTTAGCTCATGCGGTTCCAACCAGCTCACAGCCAACAAACCCAACCACTGTTCCGCCTGTTTGAGGGGTAAGATCGCCTGCGCCCTAAATCCAAAGCGTCGCATTGCCTTTCGCGTGAGCGCCTCCAACCGAGCATCCTGTTCAGAATCAGCAACGAAGAAAACTTCCCCTGGCGCACTCACCCATAATTTTGCGAAGGGGCAATCAGAGAAACGCCGCCGGTTGCCCACCGGCAACGCGGGCCGTCTTTCTCGCTGCCAGACTGCCATCAATTCCAGCCACGTGGGCTCGCCCGCCTCATTCAGGTCAATGTAGAAGAGCTTGACTTCAGCTGCTCCACTCTCGGCAGCCGGACGCCGCAACACCTGAATCAACTCCTCTGCACTCGTAGCCACGGTCAACTCCCGGCTAAGATTATAGAGCCGGTCCGTCGCTAATCTGGCCCGCCGGCTCTCCTCGAAGAGTCGCGCGGCCTCCAACGCCTGTGCCACTTGCCTGGATACGGAATCTAGCAAACTTAAATCTTCTGCAGTGAGCGGCGCGTCTGAATCCTCGTACACTCCCAACACCCCCTGTAACTCTCCCCGGACCACCACCGGCGCGGCCGCCGCTGGTTGCTCCGTAGAAATCGCGCTGGTCACTACCCCATGCTCCGCCACCCACCCTATCTCTCGATTCCAGAGCTCGGCAGCGGGCGCAATCCCGGTACGGTCAAAGAGATAACCACGCACTGCGGCTGTTTGCCGTAATGCGGCCCAGCCCTCGCGGCTCATGGTGCGCATCAACCGCTCCAACTCCTGCAAGTGTTCCTCTGTCTCCTGCCGTAGGCGGGTATTTTGGATGGCTACCGCGATCTGCCCGCAGAGACCCACCAACAAGATCTGATCATCCGGCGATAAGGCTCCCGCCACATCGCTCTGCACATCCAAGACCCCCAACACCTCTGCGCGCCATTTGATGGGTACCGCTAATTCCCCTCTGGTCGCCGGTAAATGGGGATGGGGTACCCAGTAAGGATCCTGGGTAACATCCGCGGCCAGCACCGGTTTCCCGGTCGCCGCGGCAGTACCTACGACTCCGCGGCCATAAGGGAGGCTATGTCCAGCTGCCACCATCTCTTCCCCGGCCGGGCCATAGCCAGCCACCACCACCATCGCATTCCGGGCCGGTGCGTGGCGGAAAATTTGCGCGTGATAGTAACCAAAGCGTTCTTTAACCAGCGTCACCACCTGCTGCAGGAGCACCGTTAAATCAGTCTGGTCGGCGATCTCCTGCGCCACCTCGGTACTCAGTTCCACCTGGCGAGCACGACGCTCCAGGGTCTCTCTAATCTGTCGCTCCAACTCTTTGCGTGCGCTGATATCACGTTGCACCGCGACGAACTGTTCAAGTTGCCCCGCCGCAGTGTAGATCGGAGAAATAGTCAAGAGCGCTTCGTAGTAGGTGCCATCCTTACGCTGGTTAGTCATCTCGCCTTGCCAGGGCTGACCGGAGGCGATACTCTGCCACATTTCGGCGTAGAGCTTATCGCCTTGTTTTCCGCTCTTGAGTATCCGTGGATTTTCCCCCAATACCTCGGCCTGCGCATAACCCGTCAACTCTTCAAATGCTGCGTTGACGAATTGGATCGCCCCCTGGGTATCGGTGATCACGACCGCATCATGAATGGATTCCACGGCCCGCGCCAACTGGCGGCGTTCCTGCTCCAACTTTTGGCGCGCGGTGATATCCTGGACGATTCCTTCCAAGCATTGCCCGCTACTCTTTTCATCACTAGCTAACCGTGCCGCAATAGCGACGGTGATGCTTTGACCATCCGCACGAAGAAAACTAGTCTCAAACTCAGTAACCGTCCCCGCTTGCAGCAGAGTTAAGAGCTGTTCCCGCTCCGTTAGATTAGCATATAAGGAAGTCACGCCCACCGCGTTGATAGCCGCCAGCGAATCATAGCCGGTGATCTCCAAAAAGGCGGGATTCCCTTCCTCTATCTGCCCCTCGGGAGTGGTGCGAAAGATGCCCACCGGGGAACGCAAGACCAACTGTTGATACCGGCTCTCCGAGCGCTGCGACTGTTGCACGATACGCTGCATCACAATTCTCTGCGCTCTAGAGAACATCGCCCAGAGGAATTTAGCCGCAACAAGCTCCGTAACTAAGGGAACGAGTACTTGCTCTAATACAATCAAGACCTCTACCAGGACTTCAACTACAAACCCCTCCTCCAACCGCTTGGTCAACCGCTCTCTGACGTGCCGGTGGAATTCTGTAGTCACGCCAGTTTCCAAACAAGTTGCCACCAGTTCCAGATCATACTGCGAGGCCGCCAAATGCTCCTTAGCCGGCAGCGTTGCGTAACCCGGTAATTTAGCCAGCTCGCGTGCATATTCCGCGGTCAAGGTAGGCAGTTCCGCTCTGATTTTTGCTGCCAGTCGGCGCATCATTTACCTCCTTCAGGCAACGTTATTTCTGACGCCGTTACTTCGCTAGAATCCCGCGTCAGCTCTGCCGCGCTGCCCAGCCGCACAAAGGCGGGCCGATCTAAGGCGTTACCCAGCTCCCGTACCGCGGTGCGCATCACAGCTTCCACATCAATGGAACTACGCACCCGCGTACTGATCTCTCGGAGTAGTTGCTCGCGTTGCGCTCGCGCCTGCGCCTGCGCCAACAGACGGCGGTTCACCACTGTCGCGGCGACCTGCTGGGCAAAAGTAGCCAACAAGTCCACTTCCCGTTCCACGAAATCGGGGTCGCTCAAGCGGCGCACTGTGGTCAAGGTCCCCAACAACTCGCCTTGATAAAGCAGGGGCACTACAATGATGGAACCGCTCCCCGATCTGCGTCGGCGCTCCTGCACCAGAGAACTTTCACGCGGGTCAGGAATTCCTTTGTGAGAGAGCGCCGGCTGCCGTTCCCGCAACACCCACCCACTTAATCCCTCCCACAATTCTTCAAAGGGGACCGTAGTATCAAGAGCATTTGAGCCGGGGCCAGCTTTTAGGTAATAAAGCACGCGCCGGGTTTCCAGCTCAAAAATGATGATCAGCGCCCGGTCAGCAGCCAACGCTTCGACGACGCCCTCAATCACTGTCCGTAACATGATCTGCAGATCCTCCTGCGTAATCAAGGACCGGCTGACACGATAGAGCACTTGCGTCTCGGCCAAGACCTGTTTCCGTTCTAGCTGCGCCGCTTGGATCTCCGTTATATCACGCACAATAGTTTGAGTGTGCTTGAAATTGCCTTCCTCGTCGTAAATAGCCGTGGCATCCACCAGCGCCGGGAAAGTAGAACCGTCACGGCGCTGAAAAGTGACCTCCACGTTGGAGAGCCGCCCTTCATGTTTGATCTTGGGGAAGTTACGCTGGAAGACCGCGCGATCTGTGGGGATCAACAGCTGCGGCAAGCGCATTTTATCCACCAATTCCGCGCGCTCATAACCTAATAAGCGCAAACCAGTGGCGTTTATATCCACGAAGGTCCCAGCTGGCCCTAACGAAAAGTAGCAATCTGGGGACTGATTATAGAGATTACGGTAACGCTGCTGGGAACGCTGGGTCTCCGCCAGTAAACGGGCGCTCGCGATACTGCTGGCAATCTGTCCAGCCAGTCCCTGGAGCAAAAGTTGATCTTCAGCTGTCAACGCGCCGGCGGTAGCACTCTGCACATCCAGGACCCCCAAGATTTCTGCGCGCCATTTGATAGGCACGGCCAGCTCGCCCTGGGTAGCCGGCAGCTCGGGATGCGGCACCCAGTGAGGATCTGCCCGCACATCCGCGGCCAACACCGGTTCGCCGGTCGCCGCGGCCGTCCCCACGACGCCTTTCCCATAAGGGAGTGTGTGCCCCGCCGCCGCCATCTTCTCGCCAGCCGCGCCATAGCCCACCATTACTAGCATTGCATCTCTCCCCGCAACATGGCGGAAAATCTGCGCGTGATAATAACCAAACCGCTCCTTCACCAAAACAACTACTCGTTGCAGCAATTCCTGCAGATCGGTGAGTGCAATGATCTCCTGAGCCACCTCGGCGCTCAGCTGTACCTGACGGGCGCGACGCGCCAGTGATTCCCGCGCTTGTTGTTCTAATCGGGTGCGCTCGGTGACCTCCGCTTGTAACTCAGCAGTCCGCGCGGCCACCAGCTCCTCCAGCTGCCCTTGACGCTGCCGCAATTCTTCTTCCGCCAGCTTAAGTGAAGTTACATCTCTGGAAATACCCACTAAGCCGGTTACTTGCCCTTTCTCATCCCGCATGGGTATTTTAGTCTCGGAACGCCAGGAGATATCGCCTTCCTGAGTCGGCGTAGGGCCTACACGCCCAATAACCGGTTGCCCGGAGTGCATCAAGGCCTGCTCCTCTTCAAAAAATTTCCGGGCGTCCTCCGGCGGGAAGAAATCAAAATCAGTTTTACCGATGGCCGCTTGAGGATCAGCTAACCCCAATACCTCAGCATGGGTGCGACTACTCCTAATAATACGCGAGTCAGCATCTTTGAAGAATATCCAATCAGGAAGATAGTTCATCAGCGCATCCAGTAACTCCTGCTCACGCCTCAGCGATTTCTTCACCCGCGCGTATTCAATGAGCTTCTGTTGGCGCGCGGTGATATCATGGATCATCAGGGCAACTTTATCCTCGCCGGGCAAGGGATAAGCCGCCACTGCGGCCCAGAACTCTTGCCCGTTACGGGGCTGCAAGCGCAGTTCCCCTTGCCAACCAGCATCCACGGCTCGCGAGAAGAGAGTAGCCGAGGGGGTATCCTGCTCTCCGGCTAGCCGAAAGTCGGTCCAGGGTAGACCAAGCAATTCCTGCTCCATGCCCGCGTAACCCAAGAGCGCACTGCAAGCGGAATTTGCGTAAAGCAGCCGGTCCGCCCTATCAATAACCGCGATAGCCTCCGTAGCGCGTGTCACCAGAGCGCGAAAGAACGCTTGATTACTCATCTTATAGTTTTCTTTCATGCCATAACCCCACTCAATTCAACCCTCTACCGTATCATCTCAATATTTCAGGGGCTTGTAGCGCGGAATGGTATTCCGCTCGCCGGATTGACAATCCGGGATACTCTGCCCTCCGGGCCTCCGTAGTGAAATTCTTTTATCTAAAGATATCAACGGTCTTGAGAATTTAACCTTCCCCACGCTCCGGCTTGCCATCAATCGCAGCATCAGGCGCAGCACCAGAAGCGGGTAAATTACCTAAACGTACAAAAGCCCGTGAGGTGCCCAGAGCTTGATAGAGCTCATCCACCGCAGTCTGTACGATATCCTCTATCCCGGCGGCGCGGCGCATCTTATCGGTGATCTCCGTTGTCAATCGTTCACGCGCGGCGCGCTGTTGGGAATCCTCATAGAGCCGCGCACTCTCCAACGCCATGCCCAACTGCTCGGCCAGCGTTTCCAGCAGCGCGATCTCTTCTGGCATCCACGCGCCGCCAGCGTCGGGCTTGTGCGCATCAAGCACGCCAATTACTTGCCCGCGCACGGTGAGGGGCACAGCGATTGTATCCAAGCGAGCATCCACAGCCAGAACGGCTCTCTTCTCCCTGACAGCCAGCTTCATTTCCTCGCGCCAGCGTTCATCTAGCGGAAGAATGGCTTGGGGATCATAACGCGCACCCAATTCGCGTTTCGTGCGGAGTAGTTCTCCCCACGCCTCACGGCTTAATTCACCGTAGGCGCGCCGCGTCGCCTCCAGGGCGGCCTGCGAGGTGGTGAACAAGCGGGCGTTCTCGATAGCTACCGCCACTTGGTCAGCTAGAGTCTGTAACACAGTCAAGTCCTCCGGAGTGAACGCCGCGGGCTTTCTACTCTGCACATCCAACGCCCCGATGATGTTTCCCCGCACCCGCAACGGCAACGCCATCTCGGAATGGGTAGCGGGCAGATCCGGGTTGTTGAAGTAGCTTGCGTCTGTGCCCACATCCAGCGCAATGCGGTGCTCACCGCGCCCCGTGGCGTAACCGACGATCCCCACTTCGCCTACTTTCAAGCGATGTCCTCGCGCCAGCATCCGCTGCCCGCCCTCCGACGAGGCGGCGCGCAACACCGCGTACTCGCCGGCCGCGTCGACCAAAAATATGCCCGTATGATAAAATCCAAAGCGATCCGAGATAAGCTGTACTGTCTGCTCCAACAACTGCTCCACATCTCGAATTTCCGCCGCTTCCCGCGCCACTTGAGCAGCCATCTCCAACTGTGCGCTCCGCCGTTCCAGGTCCACCGTGCGCTCCCGCACCTGCTTCTCTAGCCGCTCCTGGTTTTCCGCCAGTTCTTGGGCCAGTTTGTGGCTTTGGGTCATGTAGCCATCAAAGCGCAAGGTAAAGTAATTCAACAGGAGCGCTATAAAAACACTCATACTGAGCAGCTCGATAGTAAGCGCCACCCAAGAGTTCAGGTCGGTAGAGACGACCTCCTTGTAAGCAGTGATAGCGCCTGTAGTAAAAGCCCAACCCAGCCCCACCATGGTCAAAAAGGCAAGTCCCAGTGTAAAAAGGCTCACCCGCCAGCCCCAAAACAACCCGGAAACAAAAACCATGGTGAGCAAGTAGAGCCTGCTACTATCGCCAATGCCCCGCGTGATAAAAACTACGAGGGTAATAGTATAAAGCAATAACTGCGTGATACCTACCTGCAACACGTAAGGCGCCTGTTGCCAGAGCGTCAAAAATACGAGGGCAACGTAAACTCCAATGTAGACACCCACCGCCCATAGATCATGGTTGGTGTAAGCAGTGTAAGAACCGGCTGTGACCATAAGCAACCCAAAGACGACCATCACCCGCAGCACCCGCTGGATCAATTGTTGCCGCCAGACCAGGATATTCTCTGAAAAAGAGGAGGTTCCCTGCGCGATTATTTCTTTTTCATTCTCGTCCATAATCCTGATCTCCATCCGTCATTCATGACTTATCTGCCATCTTCAATCGCACGTCCAGCGCGGCCAACCCCAACAATTGACTGATCTCGCGCGCGGCAGTCTGCAACACGGTGTCCATATCCAGCGACTCACGTATGTGGGCCGAGACTTCGCCAACTAGCTGCTCGCGCGTAGCGCGACGCTGGGCATCCTCATAGAGCCGCGCGCTTTCCAGTGCCGTGCCCAACTGTTCGGTGAACATCTCCAACCAGCTCTGATCTTCTTCCGTCCAGGGGGCGCCGCCGGCGGGCCGGCGGGCATTCAGCACGCCGATGGTCTGGCCCCGTACCTCGATCGGCAAAGCCAGTCCCTCTGCTCCCCTGCTCTCCGGGGCCTCTTCGGTTCTCTGTAAATGGAGACCTTGCTGGTTACGCCGGACCTCCAGCCCCGAGCGGGCATGCAACAGCGCGCGCCAGGCCTGGATGCTCAGCTCCCCGGAGAGACGCCGCTCCGTCTCCAGGCTCTCTCGCACTTGCTGGAAAAGCTGCGCATTGCTAATCGCCACAGTTATCTGATCGGCCAACGTCTGCAACACTGCTACGTCTTCCTCGGTAAAAGCCCCCGGCTCTATAGATTGCACATCCAGCACGCCAATCACCCTTTCCTGTGACTTCAAGGGCAAGGCTATCTCCGAACGGGTATCCGGCAAGTTCAAATTTCCAAAGAAGACAGCATCCTGCCCCACATCCAGCGCGATGCGCGGCTCGCCGGCCCCGGCAGCGTATCCCACGATGCCGACCTCGCCTACCTTCAACCGGTGCTTTTGCGCCAACATACGCCGCCCACCGGCCGACGAGGCCGCCTGCAGCACCGCATATTCCCCCGTTTCATCTACCAAGAAAATGCCGGCGTGGTAGAAACCAAAACGCTCGGAGATAAGCCGGACGGTTTGATCCAGAAGTTGGCTCAAGTCACGGATCGCGGCGGCATCTCGCGCCACCTGCGCTGCCGCTGCCAGATAGGAGCTCCGGCGGGCCAGGGACGCCGTACGATCGGCCACCCGTTGTTCCAGGCTACCGATCAGATCGTGCAACTGGACGGTCATCTGGTTAAAGGCTTGCGCCAGCACTCCAAATTCATCCCCGCTTTCCACGGGCACCATGCACGTCAAGTCACCGGCCGCAATAGCTACCGCCGCCTCGGTCAACCCCGTGATAGGCGTAAGCGCCTGGCGCAGGGCAAAGAAAAAGAGCCCGGCTAAGATAAATACCATCAGCACCGTGATTCCCCAGACGATTCGTTGGAGGTATCGCAGCGGCAGAAGGATCTCCGCTTCTTGCTGCTGCACTATTACGCCCCAG
>DUEJ01000105.1 GCA_011192175.1 Thermoflexia bacterium | reverse complement strand
GAGTTCCTCCGTGAACCCTTTGAGGTCAACGTTGATGCCATCCAAGTAAGGGGCGATGCGCTTCAAGGCGTCGATGGTCATAAAGCCGTTGGAGACATAGACGTTCTTGATACCGTGTTCGTGGGCCAGTTTGGCGGTGTCGTAGCTGTATTCAAAGAAGACCGTCGGTTCATTGTAGGTGTAAGCGATAACCTCAAGCCCTTTTTGTTGGCAGAACTGCACGATCTGGGCAGGGGAAAGCTGTTCACCGAGATTCTCTGTGGGTTGGCGCTGCCGTACCTGTGAAATCTGCCAGTTTTGGCACCAGCGGCAACTGAAATTACAGCCGTAGGTGCCGAGGGAGAACGCCTCTGCAGCGGGGAGGAAATGGAAGAGGGGTTTTTTCTCGATGGGGTCAATATGCGCGGCAATGGCTTCCCCGTAGACTGTCAGGTAGAGAGTCCCTCCACGATTGACGTGTACTCCACATTGGCCCCATTCACCGGGCGCTAAGGTGCAATAATGCTCACAAACGCGGCATTGGACAGCTTGTTCTGGAAGCTGGCGGACTAACTTAGTTTGATGTAACATCTTGCTCTCCTTTCCCCATACTGGACAGGAGGAAAGCCGGGGGCTAGAGCGCGGACGTAGTTTTACGATACTCGGTTTTCCTTGTCTAACTGGGGGTAATTAGCAGGACTAGAGTGTGAGCAACATGTAAACGATAAAAATTACTAACATCACGCCGATAAGCAGACCCATCGTGCGCAGCAATTTACGTTCCGCTGCTTGTTGCTCCAATTGACGCCGCCGCAGAGCCTCTATATCGGCGCGTTCCTCCGCTAACATGCGTTCCATGCGCGCGTTAGATGACGCGGCCCCTTGCTCCTTAATGCGGCGCGAATCCACCATCTGCTGCTGTAGTCGCTCGGTGGTATCAGTCTGTTTGAGCAGGCGGGTTACCAGATCGATGGACGCACCGCATTGTTGACAAACCTCGTCGCCACTCCAGTTATAGGCGCCACATTCCGGGCAACGGAGTTCCAGCGGGCGGTCGCATTGTTCACAGACAGAGACGTTCTTGTTGTGATAGCGCCCGCAATTGGGGCAAAGACGGCCGCGCAGCGAAAATTGGTTCTGACAGCCAGGGCATTGCACTTGAGCAGTCTGCGCAGCCAGAGCAATCTCCGCACCGCAGACCGGACATTCCAGATTGGCGATTAGATAACGCATCAATTAATTCCCCGTAACTACTTTAGCATTGCTAGTAGACCTGCTGGATAAAGTGGGGTTATGGGGTTGAATGAATTCAACTCTTTCCAGATACAAGTAAAGGGTTCCCCAGTGTCCTCATACCCGTTGATAGTCGGTGTGCAGTACCAGTGGGTATCCTGAAAGCGGGCTTCGTAGAGCAGGGCGATTTCATGGCCTTTCTCGCCCTGGTACCAGAAGATGCTTTCCAACATACCGAGATAATGAGGCTCCATTATTCTTGCGTTGAATTCCTCTTGTATTTCGCGAGTTAACGCCACATGCCCTGGTTCGCCGAATTCGATGCCTCCGCCAGGCGAACGATAAAAACATTGGTTTTTGTTCTTATCGTAGCCTTCAAAAACCAAGATGGTATCATCTTTCCGAAATATACCGAGTGCGATAGGACGGATGATTTGAGATTTCATGTGGTTGGCGTGGCTTTTTCCTTCACCCGCTTGAGGCTAAAGCCGATCCGTTGCGCTTCTGGTTGTAGGGAGATGATGCGCACGGTTTTGCGCATCCCCACTTGTACCACGGTGGCTGGATCAGTTACCCGTTCCTCACTTAACTCCGAAATATGAATCAAACCCTCGATTTTGGGCATTTCGAGGGGGCAAGCAAAGGCCCCGAAGTCAACCAAGTTGACGATCTCAACTTCCACTAAATCACCTTCATGATAAATGTTACGGACCTCTTGCCACGGATCGGGCTGTAGGCGTTTAAGACTTAGACTGAGATACCCTTTGCGAGGATCGGTATCGAGGATATATACTTGGATTTTCTCACCAATCTTGACCACCTCTGAAGGGTGGTCGAGACGTTCCCAAGAGAGCTCGGAGATATGGAGCAAGCCATCTACGCCTTGCACGTTGACAAAGGCTCCAAAATTGACGATATTACTGACTACGCCTTCTCGGACAGACCCTATTTTCAACGCGTTCAAAGTTTCGAGTTTCTGCGCTTGGAGATCGTAGGCCTGCCGTTCAGAGAAAATCAATCGATTATCTGCCGGCGTCACTTCGATGATCTTCAACTGGAGAGAGTGGCCTACTACGGCTTCCCAACGGCGTTGTGGAACCGCAGGATTTTGGAGCGAGTGCCATTTAGGCATCAACTGCGAGCCGGGTACAAAGCCTTGTAAATCGTCCATTTGTACGATAACTCCACCTTTGTTACAAGCTGTCACGGCCAATTGTACAGTTCGCCGGTTTGCCATCAAAGTGCGGGCTTTTTCCCAGCTTTGTTGTTCCGCGGCTTGAGATAACGAGACCAAAATGGTGCCGTTTGTCTCTCCATTATCCAAAACATACACATACACATCTTGGCCGGCTTGCAAGGAGGCTAGTTTTTCTGGCGCCAGACGGGTTACCTCACGGAGGCTAACCACGGCATCGCTTTTGCTACCAATATCCACCAGTATACTCTTCTCACTTACGCGCACCAACGTTCCCTTGATTATCTCCCCGTTTTGGCAGGGATTCTGAGGGGTGTAACTATCCAGCAGCGCGCCAAGTCGATCTTCTGGCTCGGTCATTTCCAGGGTAAAAGGTTCTTGCATAGGCTGTGCCCTCCTGATTTTAGATAGTCTCATTATAGACGGCTTTGCCAGGCGTGCAATTGTGCGCTTGTTATTCCTTCTCCAGCGATTATACTATTATCAGTAAATTCACTATCACGCAAGGGGATTAAGTGTCGCGTTCACCCGGCAGGTTGTTGTTGAGTATAGGAATATTGATATTATCTCTGGGCTGCGAGCTATTAACGGTTACTCCATCTATGGAGATAGCCACCGCAACGGCGGCGCCCCCTCCCACGCCTACGCCCAATCTCTGTCCGCCGAGGACGAAGGTGACGCTGCCCCCGCGTCCTGACGAGTTCCCGGTGGGGTATCTGGACACTTTGCGCGCTTATCTAACCGCCGGCGGCGATCCAGCCGCGCTTACCGCGCTCTTGGAGAGTTGGGAGGCATTGCCGCTCATGGGAAAAGGCGCCTTGACCACGGATTTAACTGGCACTGGTGACTTGGAGATCGCCGTGAGTTTCATTGATCCCCTGGCTGAGACCTTCCCGCCGCCGGGGATGATGGCTCTTTATACTTGCCAGGCGGGTGAGATAGAACTGCTGGATGTTTATCCAACCGAGGAATATGCATATTTCTACTTGGTGGGCAGCGCGGATTTGACCACCAACGGGTTGGACGAGCTGGTCTTCGTGGAGGTTTATTGTGGCGCGCACACCTGTTGGCACACCGCGCATGTTTGGGCATGGAACGGGACGGATTTCGAGGAGCAGCTGCCAGCGGACTTATTCTCGCTGCCTTACGCGGATTTCTGGTTGGAGGAGGGGCAAATTGTGGGAGAGAGCGGCGGCATCGGCTCTGTGGGGGCCGGCCCGCAGCGACCCTCCCGGGAAATTTGGGCCTGGAACGGTAGCGTGCTCACCCAGACGGCTGAGGTACTGGGACCTTCTGAGTGGCGCTATCATGCGCTGCGTGATGGGGACACGGCGCTGTTAGCGGGGAATTATGATGCGGCCGCTGAGTCTTATTTGCGCGTGCTCCATGTTGCGGAGTTGAAGGAATACGGCCTCTGGTATGATGAGGTCACAGAGCAGCGCTGGTTGGAGGCGTTGGCTCAGTGGCGGCTCTTGACCGTGGCTCTGCAATTGGGAGATATCTCAGAGGCTGAAGTGCGTTACGATATACTGTCACGGCTGGCCTTCCCGGCGGAACAGCCCGGCCAGCCAGTCGCTCTGCTGGCGCAACGTTTCTGGGAGGAGTACCTGGAGACTGGCGAGCTCTCCTCCAGCTGTCTGGCTGCCGTGAAAACTCCAGCGGCTACTGAGGTACTGGAATTCCTTAATAGTTTTGGGTACGCCAACTCTCTGTATACCGTAGCAGAGCTCTGTCCCTTTTTAACCCCTTGAAAAAAGATCGCTCACTGGAATCGACTTTCGACTCTCGACTTTTGACTTTCGACCTTAGACTTTTGACTTTCGACCTTAGACTTTTGACTTAAATGAGGATCTAATGATTGATATAACCATAGCTCCCCCACAACCGCCTCATCTGGAGCGTGGCTTAGATACATTTGAACAACAACTCCGCGAGCTGCCAGCTTTTCGCGCGCTCTTGCGCGCGGTGGAAGTGCGCTGCTACGCGGAACTGCCTCTGCCGCGTCCGGTCCTCGATTTGGGCTGCGGGGATGGACATTTCGCTTCCGTGGCCTTCCCCCAGCGGCTGGATGTGGGGTTGGATCCCTGGTGGGGCCCGCTCCAAGAGGCGCGCCAACATCCAGCCCACGCCTTGCTCAATCATGCCGCCGGCGCGCGGATGCCTTATCCGGCAGCGGCGTTCGCTACCGTGGTGAGCAATTCCGTGCTGGAGCATATCCCCCAAGTTGAGCCGGTGCTAGCGGAAGTGGCGCGAGTGCTGCAACCCGGCGGCGGGTTCTACTTCTGCGTGCCGGGGCCGAACTTCCGGCGGTTTCTCTCCATGGGGCGTGCTCTGGACGCGGTCGGATTGCACGGCCCGGCGGAAGCGTACCGGCGACTCTTTGACCGCATCTCGCGCCATCGCTATTACGATGACGCCGCTGGTTGGCAGCAGCGACTGGAACACGCCGGTCTGCGGTTGGAACGCTGGTGGCCCTACTTCTCGGCGAGGGCGTTAGCGGCGTTGGAATGGGGACATCCGCTTGGCTTGCCGACGGTACTGGTCAAGAAGCTTGTTGGGCGTTGGCTGTTGGTTCCGACAAATTGGAACTTGGCCTTAACAGCGGCGCTTCTGCGCCCTTATTACCAGGAGCCGTTGCCCGACCAAGGCGCGTATCTCTTCTTCGTAGCGCGCAAACCTAACTAAGGAGTAATTCTCGCCCCGGAGGCCCGGAGAAAAATAAAAAACTCGGTACCTTCCGTGTCTCAGTAATGAAATTTTGTAGATTCACGTTTCACCTCTGCCGAGGTACAATTTCCTCTTATGAAACGACGATATATATTAGCCATACTCTTTCTACTGGTGGGATTGCTCAACCTGCTGCGGGCTGGAATGACGCCCGTAGTTAGCGCCACGCTGGAAGGTTGGCCAGTGGCCATCCCGCTCCCGTTCTTGGGAGTGCTCTATGCCTGTTGTGGCGTCTGCGGCTTAGTCTTTGCTTTTCTCTTTTGGAAGGGGCGCCGGCTTAATTGGGCGTTACCGGTAGCGGGAGCTTATCAGCTAATACTCTGGATGTTACATTGGGGCTATCGCGCCACTTACATCCGCGCGCTCTGGGCACGGGACTTGTTGTTGACCGTTATTTTTTTGGTCGCTGTAGCCCTGTTAGCCGTTGGACGTTAGCTGTTAGCCGTTCAACTTCTAACCTTGATTGCACGGAAAGAAGCTGGTTCGCCGCCAAGACGCTAAAATCCTTCGCGCCCTTGTGGTAAAGTACTTGGCTTTTTCAGTCGCCTCAACTTTCGACTTCAGACTTTCGGCTTTCGACTTTAGACTTTAGACTTTAGACTTTTGATTTTCGACTTTTGACTTTCAAACAGAGACTAACATGTACCTAACCTTACAGCTCTTCACCCTGGCCGGCCTGCCGCTGGCCTTCGCTTGGCTGCGGAACCTCCCCTCGCGGGGCTACGCCGTCGCCAAGCCGTTGGGACTGCTCCTCAGCGGTCTCCTCTTCTGGTGGGGCAACATCCTCCACCTCTGGCCCAACCGCCCCGCCGCCATCCTTACCTCCGCCGGCCTCATCTTCGCGCTAGGAATCTGGCAGCTGCGCGGCAACTGGCCCGAGCTCCGCGCCTGGTGGCAGACCCACCGCACCTTTATCTTACTCACCGAAGTCCTCTTCGCCCTCGCCTACTTGGGTTGGACCGCCGTCCGCGCCACCCAACCGCAGATCGCCACGGCTGGCGGCGAGAAATGGATGGAGATCGCCTTCCTCAACGCCCTTCTCCGCTCGCCCGCCATGCCGCCCCACGACCCCTGGCTCTCCGGCTACGCCATCTCCTACTACTACCTGGGCTACCTCCTGCTGGCTATGCTCACCCAACTCTCCGGCCTCCCCAGCGTCATCGCCTTCAACCTGGGTAACGCCGCCTGGTTCGCCCTCGCTGCCGTCGCCGCCTACGGCGTGCTCTACGACCTGCGAAAAACTCCCCGTCCCGGCGCGGCCCTCCTCGCTCCGCTCCTCCTCCTGCTGCCGGGCAACGGTACCGCCCTCGCGCAACTACTGCACGCTCGTGGCCTCCTGCCGGCTGCCTTCTGGCGCTGGCTGGATATTCGCGGCCTCGCCGCCCCGCCCACTACCGCCGCCTGGCTCGCCCCTACACAATTCGATTGGTGGCGCGCCTCCCGTACCCTCCACGATTACGCCCCCATCAGCACCGCCGCCCACCCCCTCCACCAAGAAGTCATTGACGAGTTCCCCGCCTTCAGTTTCATCTTAGGCGACATGCACCCGCACCTGCTCGCCCTCCCCTTCGTCCTCCTCGCCATCGCGCTCGCGCTAAACCTCTGGCGTCATCCCGCCACGTTGAGTTTTTGGGGGAATACTGAGAGCGGCCCCCGGCACTGGCGCGCACGCTGCCGTTTCTGGTCAGGATACGGCTTGGTGATCGGAGCGCTTGGATTCCTTAATACGTGGGACCTGCCAATCTATCTAGGGCTAACGGTTGCCGTGCTCCTGCTGCGTGCCCGGCGGGAACAACCTACCGCGCCGCTCCTCGATCTCGGCTGGCAACTGCTGCCGGACGTGCTCATCTTAGGCGCATACAGTATCCTCCTCTACCTCCCCTTCTGGATTGGATTGCGCTCCCAAGCCGGGGGCATCCTTCCCAACCTCTTCAACGCCACCCACTGGCCCCAATTCGCCGTGATGTTCCTGCCCCTCCTCCTCCCGCTGCTGGGAGTACTCCATGCCGTCGGCCGTCGAGCCGAGCTTCACTGGCTGCCAATCCTCGGCCAGAGCGTCCTGCTACTGGGCGGAATCCTCCTCGGTAGCCTCCTGCTCGGCGCGCTCGTCGGCACGCCCTACCTCCAAGCCATTCTGCGCGGCGAGCCGCTCATGGGCCAAAACGTGGAACTGGACGTCGTCATCGCCGCGCTAACCCACCGCCTCCTCCATCCCTGGACAGCGTGGCTACTCCTCACCGGCGTCGTGGCCCTGCTGACCGCGTCCCTCCGCCCGCGAACGCCGCTCCTGGAGACCGAGCTCGTCTTCCCCGCGCTCTTGGCGCTCCTCGGCTTGGGCCTGACGCTGGCCCCGGAGTTCATCTTCCTCAAGGATATTTTCAGCACCCGGATGAACACCATCTTCAAATTCTACTTCCAAGCGTGGGTCTGCTGGAGTCTGGCCGGCGCATGGTGGCTAACCAGAAAACCCACCCATATACTGCACCGCATCGCCCTGACCGCGAGCAC
The DNA here is from genome assembly GCA_011192175.1 of Thermoflexia bacterium. Taxonomy (GTDB): domain Bacteria; phylum Chloroflexota; class Anaerolineae; order B4-G1; family SLSP01; genus G713. The sequence continues at coordinate 4,858 of DUEJ01000105.1, read as the reverse complement.
TCTGTTGATCATGGCCGGGCTGCTCTACCCGCTCTACGCCATCCCCGCGCGCGCCTCCCAAAACCGCAACTTCTACGGCGAAGCGGGCGCAGGGACGCTAGATGGCGCGGCCTGGCTGGCGGAGAAACATCCCGACGATTGGGCAGCCATCCACTGGCTCAACGCGCACATTGATGGGCGGCCGGTGATTTTGGAGACGCCCGGCGACCAGCATAAAGCCTATGTCTACGCAGGGCGCGTTGCCGCCTTCACCGGCCTACCGGCCGTGCTCGGCTGGGCCGGGCACGAATACCAGTGGCGCGGCAACTACGACGAGCAGGCCCGCCGCGAGCAAGACTTGGAGGTACTCTTCACCACCCTCGACCCGGCATTGACCAGAGAACTGCTAGCCCGCTACCACGTGACCTACATCTACCTCGGCCCCACGGAGCGCAACCGTTACCCCGCCCCCGCCCTGGCAAAATTCGCGGAACTCTTCCCCGTGGTCTACCAGAACGCTGGCGTAACGATCTACCAAGCACCAAAATGGGACGCAGATTAACACGGATGAACGCTGCTAAAAAAACTAAAAAAATCGGCGTTTTTCTGCACCAACCTGCGTCCAAAATTAAAAGTGGTGGTTTACCAAAACGAAGGTGTACCGCTAATCGCTAACTGCTAACCGCTAACCGCTAACCGCTAACAGGCTACCCCATGAAAAAACAACTTAAAACCAAATACTGGATTGCATTTCTGATCTTCGCGGCCGTGCTCAGACTACTAGCGTTAGACCACACGCCACTCAGCCCAGACGAGGCGTTACTCGCGCTCCCTTCCTGGGACGTGAGCCGTGGGGCAGCGTGGCCGCTCACCGCAGCCAGCCCGCTGCTCCTCACGGGGAACGCGCTCCTCTTCACGCTCTTTGGGCCGGGTGACGGTCTGGCGCGCCTGCTCCCCGCCCTGCTCGGCAGCGCGTTGGTGCTCCTGACGCTCCTCTGGCGCCGGCAGCTAGGTGAAGGTGGCGCACTCGTCGCTGCTGGACTGCTCGCGCTCCCGCCGCTGGCGCTCTTCGCCTCCCGGCACTTGACCGCTGCCGGTGCCGGCGCGCTGGGCGGCGCGTTAGCGCTGACCGCGCTCTGGCAACCAGAACTCTCCCCGCAACGGCAGCGGGCCGCCATCGCCGTCGGTCTGGCGCTGGGCTTGACCGGCGGCCCGGTCTTCTACGACGTGCTGCTACCCGGCTTGCTGGCATGGGCCATCACGCGACTCCCTGCGCCGGAGCGCGCGACTCTTAAAGCGGGACTAGTCGCCGGTCTCGCGGGAGCCGTCCTCATCTCTATCGGGCTGGGAGCACATTGGAGTGGTTGGAGCGGGCCGGGTGCGGGTCTGGCCGTCTGGCTGACCGGCTGGCACGCCGCCGGAGCCGCGTCCGCTAACCCCGCGCTCCTGTTACTCTACGAACCGCTCACCTTGCTTTTGGCCGGCGTGGGAGCGCTGCTTCTCTTCAGCCAGAAAAACCGGCGGGAACTCACCAGTTGGGGACTCTGGACGCTCTGTGCCGTCTTGCTCACCGCGCTCCGGCCAGGCGCAGAACCGCTCTCCTTGCTCGCTATCCTCATCCCGCTGACGTTGCTGGCGGGGAATGCCGGTGGCTATCTGCTGCGCGAGATTCCTCGCTGGCGCTGGCGCGGCGCTAGAATCCACGCGCCACTGAGCCTGATCTTCTGGCTCTTTGCCGGGCTGGCCCTCACCCGCCAGACCTCCAATCTCAAAAACGGGCTGGAATTTTTACTTCTCGCGCTGATTATCATCGTCCAGGGACTGCTAGTGGCCGGATTCCAGACCCTAACCCGCCGTGCGGCAACGTGGCAAGCATTGCTGGTCGGGACGGGCGTCGCGCTCCTCCTCGTCCAGCTGAGTTTTAGTTGGGGCGTGAACTTTGCGCGGCCTGCTAACGTCAACGAGCCGCTGATTGCCTCCGCCGCTTCCACTGACCTGCGCAACCTCCGCCGCACAGTGGAAGAGCTGCGCATCACCCACCACGAGAGCGAGGAGACCTTCACCGTCACCGTGCTGGCCGGCGCGCCGGGAAGCACCGCCGCGCTCCGTTGGGCGCTCCGCGACCTCCCCACGCTGGAAGTCGTGGATAGTTGCCCCCTCGTCCTGCCCCACCTGCTCCTCACGCCAGCCGAGTACGTTCCGCCCGCCGGCGTGGAGACCGCCGCCCTGCGCGGAGCGCAATTCACCGTCAGCACACACCCCGGCGACCCCATCCCCGGCTGCGCCAACCTCTTCCCGCCGCTCTGCGAGGCCCCCCTCGACTGGTACTTCTACCGCCAGTCACCGCACCCGCCGCAACAGGAGCACTTTATCCTCTGGGAGACTAGAAAATCGCCAAATGACAAATTAGCCTCCCCCGTGGCTAAAGACCACGGGCTAAGTAGCCGCGGTTTCCATACCGCGCTCCTAACGCGCAAGTGGGGCTACCATGCGCCATTTATCCGCGTTCATCCGCGTTCATCCGCGTTCATCTGCGTCCCATTTTTTCGCGGCTACGGGTGTCCTGCACAGCGGGGGGTAGAGATTCCTCGCGGGCGCATCGCTACCGCTCTGCTGGCGCGGAATGACAACGTGGCGCTAATGAATGCTTTAGCTCCGCGATTGGGAAAGCGCGACTACGGTGCCCCGTTGGCTCCAACGGGCTAGCCCAGGTTACGGGGCGCTTCCTCGCTCTCTCGCTTGGGTGGCTCGGTCAGGAGACCGGCCCTAGTCCATTAAGGCTTCGCTTGCTTGGCACGCGGACTTCAGCTGCACCCCATTCCCCATCATCATCCAAACCTTGCCCTCCTCCCTAAACCATTTATAATGGCCGAGGAGGCAAAAATGGGCACACAGCGGAAAGCCAGTATTCGTGAACTAATTTCCGACGCTTATCGACTGGAGGCGCGGGTGACGCAAGGACGGTTACACCGCAATCCGCAAGATGGGCGCTGGATGATAGGAAATACACATCTGAACGAGTGGTTCGACCGCCAAGCGGGTGAGGATGTCTCACTCCTCTTGATTCCCACCGAAAGCCGGGAAAGAGGAGTAGAAACGCGAACCTGCCACACTTGCGGAAGACAGTATAGCGGCTCCTATTGCCCCTATTGCCGTCGAGTACGCCTGCGTCTACGTGGGGAGTAAGCACGTGACAGAGTTCCAGAACTTGTGGAGTTAGCTTTTCAGAGGAGCCTTTAGACTTTCGACTTATTTTCAGAGGAGGAAGAGGGTGAATATCCAAGACTATATGCAAATCCTACGGCGACACGGCTGGCTGATCGGGCTAGCCGTTCTGGTTACGGCCGGGGGAGCGTTCGGCTTTAGCAAATTGCAGACACCAGTCTATCGTTCCAGCGTGAAGATCGGCATCCAGGGACGCACCGATTGGGGGGCCGCGCAGACAGTCAAAATCCTGATGGATTCCTACGTCTCCTTCATCTACCGCCGGCCTGTCGCCGAGCAGGTGATCGAAGAGCTGGGATTGATGCGCACTCCCGGCGATCTCAAGGGGGATGTGACGATGGCCTCGGATACGCAGAACCTAACCATCCAGATTGACGTGGATGATTACGATGGCGAGCAAGCTAACCGCATCGCCAAAGCCTGGGCCGAGCAATTGGTGCAATGGCGCGATAGTGAAAATCAGCTGCAACTCAAACCGGATCGCGTCTTTGCTACCATCTTGGAAGAACCGCGGTACCATCTGCTCCGCCCCAAAACGATGATCAACACAGCCGCCGGCGGCATCTTTGGCTTGTTGATCGGCGCGGTGTTAGTTATCGGCATGGAGTGGTTGGACGCGGGGCTGATTCGCTCCGCCCATGATTTGGAGCAGGCAGCCAACTTGACGGTGGTGGGAATTATTCCGCCGTCCTCAGCCAGGCAAAAGTGAGGAGATGGTCATGAATAGAGAGCAGATTCTGATGTTAGCCCAACCCCAGTCACCGGCCGCGGAGGCCTACCGGGCGCTGCGGGTTAACCTAACCTACGCAGCCTTAGATAAACCCTTGCAGACGTTGGTGATAGCGTCGCCGGCTCCGGAGAAAGACGTCCCAGACGTCGAGGTCGCGGTCAATTTGGCCGTGGCAGCAGCGCAAGCCGGCGAGCGCGTCATCTTGGTGGACGCCGATCTGCGCCGCCCCAGCCTCCACGCGATTTTTGAGACGGAGCAGTCGGGCGGGCTGGCGCATGCCATCACGCAGCCGGCCGCCGAGGTCACGCAACAGTTGGCGCAGACCGAGATTCCCAACCTGCGGTTGCTCCCCGCCGGCGCTACGCCGCCCAATCCCGCCGATATCTTGAGCTCCGCGAAGATGGGTGCGTTGCTGGCCCAACTGGCGGCCGACTCCGAGCTAGTGATTCTCAAGTCGCCGCCGGTGACGGCGGTAGTGGATACCCCCGCGCTGGCCGCCAAGAGTGACGGGTTGCTCTTAGTCACGCGCTCCGGCCACACCCGCCGCGACCACATCGCGGCCGCCCAAGAGCTCCTCGCCCGCTTCAACGTCAACTTGCTGGGAGCGGTACTCACCGACGCCCCGGATGGCGGAATGTTGGCCGGATATTGAGCAAATAGCAAATTGCGAATGGCAAATCCCCGTACTTGACTATCGGACTAAAAAGGAGACAAGATGAAAGGTTTAATTCTAAGCGGTGGCAAGGGCACCCGGCTATATCCATTGACATTTACCAGCGCCAAGCAGTTGATACCGGTAGCTAATAAGCCGGTGCTCTTCCGCGTGATAGAAGCGATCCGCGACGCGGGCATTGATGAAATCGGCATTGTGGTAGGCGATACGGCCGATGAAATCAAGAAAGCGGTGCGGCGCGGCAACAAGTG
>DUEJ01000104.1 GCA_011192175.1 Thermoflexia bacterium | reverse complement strand
GGTGAAGTCCAACAGATCATCTGCAATCTGGAAGGCTTCTCCCGATAATTCCCCGAACTGCCGCATTCGTTGACATTCTTGGGGGCCGGCCTCGGCCAATAGCGGGGCGGACTCGGCCGCTATCCCGAAGAGCGAAGCGGTTTTGGCGAAGATACGTCGGTAATACTCCTCCTGGGTGGGAAGACGCCCCTGCTGGCATAACATCTGGTTTAGTTCCCCAGTGCAAATAATTTCCAGCGTCTCGGAGAATCTATCAATCAACGGCAGACTCTGGCAGCGGATCGCCAGACGAGTGGCCCAAGAAAAGACAATATCGCCACCCAACACTGTGGCTCCCGGCGACCATTGCGCGTTCACCGTCTTCGTTCCCCGGCGCAGTGCCGCGCCATCAATGAGATCATCGTGGATTAGGGTGGCTACGTGCAACATCTCCGCCGCCGCCGCCATAGCCAGCGCGTGCTCCGATTTGACCGTGTATAGCCGCCCGGTTAGCAAGACCAGAGCTGCGCGCAGCCGTTTCCCGCCGCTTTTAATGAGGTTCTCAATGGGGGACGCCATCGTGGGGGGGATGTGGACATGGTCTTGGAGCATGATTTGCTCTACCGCTTGAAGTTCTTCTCGCAACAAAACATGGTACTGTAGGTGGTTGGATTTCATAACATTCTTGCCAAGACATCTCTTTATTCTCTAAATTGAGCGCATTATACCATAGCGAGAAGGCGAGTGAGCGAGGAAGCAAGCCGCTGAGATGCTAGTTAGCTAAGTCGTAGCCCGAACAAGCGTCTGGCGTTCGCGGTGGTGGCGGACATGATCTGCTCTGGAGTTGTGCCGCGCAGTTCCGCAATCCGCGCCGTGATGTAGGTCAGATAAGCCGGTTCGTTGCGCTTCCCCCGGTAGGGGTGGGGCGTTAGATAAGGCCCGTCGGTCTCCAAGAGCAACCGTTCCAGCGGTACTGCTTGCGCGACGGCGTGGAGCTCGGAGGATTGGCGGAAAGTGACCGGCCCGTCCATGCCCAGGTAGAATCCCAGCGCGAGCATTTCTTCCAGATAGCTCCGGCCGCCGGCATAAGCGTGCAATGTCCCTGTGTACCCCGTGTCTGTTGCTACCCAGTCGCGCAGAATTTGCACCGTCTCGGCGTGTGCCTCGCGGTCATGCACGATGACCGGCAGTCCAAACTCAGCGGCCAATTCCAGTTGCAGTTCGAACGCCCGGCGCTGTTCGGCTGGCGTGGCGCATTGCCAGCGCCGGTTGGTTTTTGAGGGCCAGTAGTAATCCAACCCGATCTCGCCGATGGCTACTACGCGCGGCTCTTGCGCCAGCTCGCGCAACTGCGCGATTGTCTCAGCGTCCAACTGGTGCCCGTTGGTGGGATGTATGCCCACGGCGGCGTAGAGCTCGCACGGGTCGCCCGCGTGTGCTTGCGCCAACCTCACCGCCGCGCGACTATCGGCCAAAGTCGTGCCGGGGATGATAGCGGCAGAACAACCCGTCTCCGCTGCGCGGGCTAGCACATCCGGCAAATCCGTGGCGTAAGCCTTAAATTGTAGATGTACATGCGTATCAATAACCATAATTACTCCTCTCCACCCTTTGAATTTCTAAGAATGTGTAGGCTATGGCGTGGTCGGGAGACCCGGCCAGAGCTAACACGAAATAGAATCTCTCACATCTCGGCGACCGGACGCGGCCCTTCTAAGACCTGGCGGGTTATTTGAAGTAACCCCGCTGCATTCGGACGCACCCACCATTTGATCAGCGTAATCTCCCCGTTTTCAATCTCCATGCCGGTGATGCAGCGTGGATGGACGACGCTGCCGGTGTTGTAGTAGGCTGGTTCATCAGGATTGGGGAAGACGGGGCGATGCGTATGGCCGCAGATGACGGGACATTGTTCCTGCTGAATCCAGGCTATGATTTCCTGTTCTACTTGGTTGCGCTTCTGGTAGTTCTGGGCGGGACTGGTGGGGTCGCGCAATCCCAATATCTGGAGCGGTTTCCAGAGCACTCTGACTAAAAGACGGCTGAGGGGCCAGAGGGTCTCGGAAAAGAGGTCGCCTTGATGTCCGTGGGTGACTAAGATGCGTCGACCGCTCTCCCGATGCTGGAGCATTAATCCCTCTTGCGGCGTGATGCCCTCGAAAAGCGGTTTCTCCGTCTGCGCTACTTCGTCAAAATAGTGATAGAGGTGCTCTTGCACGGCCTGCGGATTTTTCCAGACGATATTGTGGTTTCCGTAGAGCAGGTGGAAGCGGTCGTCGCGGTAGAATTGGCTGAGCAGCCAGTAGATATGACTGTGCGCGCGTTTAAGGCGGGAGAAATCGGAATTTTCCCAGAGCTCATCGCCATCGCCGACCTCGATATAGGTGAACTTTTCGCGGTTGTAATGTTGCAAGGCGTGGAAGAAGAGCGCCTGATTATGCGCGAAGTCGTCGGCCCAGCTATTATCGCCGCGATGGCAATCGCTGAAGAAGATGAACTTGGCTTGGTTATCAAAAGTTATTTCGGGGACGGTATGCGAGATTGCGGTTAGGCGGGTGCTGACAGACATTTGGACCTCCTGGCAATAAGTTGAAAATTAGCTACACGGAGAACTCAAAGCCGACCCAGAGATACACAGAGAGGTTAAAAAAGGGGTAAATTCAAGATAAACTCTTTGGTTGGCCCGGTTTTTCAAATTCTCTCTCTGACTTTGTGAATCCTCTGTGAAGCGGGTAGGATGGTGACTGTAGCGCCTTGTTGGACGGGGCCGCCTTCCAGTACGCGGCAGAAGACACCGACGTCGGGGAGGATGGAATGGCCTTTGAAGTTATAGCTGTGGGCTTGCGAGCGGGGTTTGCCCAGCTGCACTACTTCCAGCAAGGTGGGGCCGACGTGCAATTGGTCGCCCACTTGCAGCTGGGTCAGATCCAGCTCGGCGATGGTGAGGTTGTCGGCGAAGGAACCTGGCCCCGCACCGAGCTGATGGGTGCGATTGAAGGCTTCAATTTCGGCTACGGCGATGAGCGCGACCTCGCGCTCGTTAAGCCCGGCGTGCGCGTCGCCGACCAGCCCGTAACCGGCTACCAGCTCGCCGGAGACACCGGCGGTTTTGGGCTCGGTCCGCAGGTGACTGCGGTTGACGGCAATTAGGCGACCGTTGACGGTTGCCGAGGTCTCTTTTTCTGTGGTGGTCATTTTTCCTCCTGATAGGGATTGCTTAGGGGTAAAGAGGGGAACGTGCGGGTGTGGCTTTCTGTTCTGGCGGCCAGGTTACGTGAACGTGGTGAATCATGTTGGTAAAGAGCCAAAAAATGGCCGGAGAACGGTCACATTGTACTACAAAATTTTGCCTTGACACAAATAATGGCGTGCGCGGTTGCTTCTGTTCTCTTAAGGCGTATAATTCAGGATGGTTTCTTACTTTTTGGTTGGTAGGCAGATATGACGGCTAGACAAGTAGTCCTCTGCATTGATGATACGTTCTCCGTGCGCTTGCTGGTGCGCCGGCTCCTCTCGCGGCGCTATGAGCTTTTGGAGGCCGCGGAGGGGTTGGAGGGCCTGGATATGGCGGTGGCGCAGCGGCCAGATTTGATTCTGGTGGATTTGCACATGCCCCATCTCAACGGGTTTGAGGTAACGACGCGCCTCAAGGCGCTCTTGCCGCAGGTACCGGTGGTGGCGTTGACGGCCGATGTGACGCAGCACGTTCGTGAGCGCGCGCTGGCGGCTGGCTGTGATGGCTATCTCTCCAAACCGATTGATCCCGATACTTTCCCCGACAAAGTGGCGGCGTTCTTAGATGGTAAGCGGGAATATCTGCAAGATAATACTTTCCGCGAGGTTTACCAACGGACGTTGGTCGCGCGCATGGAGGAGAAGGTGCGCGAGTTGACTCAGACCTTGGGGGAAAACCGCCGGTTGAACCGTCAGAACCAGGCTCTGCTGAAGAAAGCGCAGCGGCGCGCACGGTTGTTGAAGGCTGCGGCCCGGGTAGGTAAGGATATCACCTCCATTTTGGATATGGGCACGCTGCTTAACAAGACGGTGGATATCATCTGCGAGACTTACGGCTTTTACTACGCCGGGGTTTTTCTGCTAGATGAAGGTGGCGAGTGGGCTGTTTTGCGCGCGGGATACGGGGAGGCTGGCGCGCAGATGGTGGCAGACGGGCACCGGTTGGCCGTGGGAGGAGCTTCTATGATTGGCTCTTGTCTCGCGCAGCGCAAGGGGCGCATCGTGCTGGACGTGGGTGACGACCCGATACGTTTCAAAAATCCGCTCTTGCCTGAGACGCATTCGGAGATGGCGTTACCGCTCTTGGTAGGGGAGCAGGCGATTGGCGCGCTGACGGTGCAGAGCCAGGAAAAGATCGCTTTTAGCGAGGAGGATATTACCAGCCTGCAAGCCATGGCGGATCAATTGGCGGTCGCGATTACCAATGCGCGGTTGTTGGAGGATTTGGAAGAAGCGCATGCGCAGCTAGTCCGCACCAAGACGTTCGAGGCGATAGCTACGGCGACCGGCGAGGCGATTCATTGGGTGGGGAACAAGGCGGCCCCGATTCCAGGTAGTGTGGGGCGCATCAAGGAAGATTTGGCTAAATATCTGGTAGCCGCGCAATTGTTGGCCTCCGCGCAGCTGCCGGCGGAAGAGAAGCGAAAATATGAACGGTTGCTCGCGCAGGCGGTCGCGCAGCTGGAGGAAGGCGGTCTTGATCTGACCGGTACGCGGGCCTGGTTGGAGCGGTACTCCTGGCCGCGATTGCGACGGATGCTTAGCGTGGACTCAGTGTGGGAGGATTTGGAGATTATCGGGGGGAGCGCGCAGGCGATCCTGAATATCAAAGAGGATTTGATCGGGCCGGCGCGCCAACAGCGGGTACAATCTTTTGAGATAGAGAAATTAGTGCGCGAGATCGTGGCGGGGATGGGTTTGCCGCCGGAGGTCGTGGAATTTGAATGCGCTGCCGAGTTACCGTTCTTGCACGCTGACCGGGTACAAATTAAGCGAGTTTTCATCAATCTCTTCAAAAATGCTATGGAAGCGATGGCGGAATGTGCAGAGCAACGTTTACGGATCGACGCCCGGTTAGCCGAAAAATCGGGGTTCATGGCTATCGCGGTGACGGATAGCGGCCTAGGGATTCCACCAGAATTATTGGACAAAATCTGGGTGGCGTTTTTCACGACCAAGGGCGAGAGCGGGGGGACCGGGCTAGGATTGCCGGCTTGCGCGCAGATTGTGGGGAATTTGGGCGGCGAGATTACGGTCGCCAGCAAAGTCGGTGAGGGCACGACATTTACGGTGATGTTGCCGCTGGCAGAGACGGAGACCGGGAGCAGGCAATAGTTTTATCCCCAGATTTTTCTGGGCGTCTTTGCGGTAAAATACTTGATTTTTGCAGTAGCTGCCATTAACAATTTTAGGGAAGGAATTACGATGAGTGATAAAGATGTAGCTCTCGCGGCCCATCGGGCGACGTTGCTGGGAGCGGCTGCTAAGGTGGCCCGTAATATAACCTCGATCTTGAATCCCGACCGGTTATTACGGGAAACGGTGGATGTGATTTGCGAGGAATTCGGTTTTTATTACGCGGGGGTGTTCCTCAGCGACGAGACGAAACGTTGGATGAAGTTACACGCGGGGCGGGGCGAGGCCGGGCGCAAGATGGTGGCGCAAGGACATAAGTTGCGCGTGAACGGCCATTCAATGATCGGGCGCGCCGCTAGCGAACATCGCGCCTTGATCGCGTTGGATGTGGGCGCGGAGCCGGTACACTTCAAGAATCCGCTCTTACCCGATACGCACTCGGAGATGGCGTTGCCGCTGCTGGTGGGGGATGAGGTGATTGGCGCGCTGACGGTGCAGAGCACTGAGGTGGCGGCTTTTGAAGATGAAGATGTGATGGTCTTGCAGGGCATGGCTGATCAGCTGGCTATCGCCATCCAAAACGCGAAACTGCACCGTGAATACCAACATTTGTTGAGACAGGCTGAGCGCCGGACGCGGTTGTTGAAGGTGGCTTCAACGGTAGCTAAAGATATTACTTCGATTTTAGACCTGGATAAGTTGCTCCGCGAGATGGTTGATGTTATCTGTGAGGCGTATGGCTTTTACTACGCGGGCGTCTTTCTCTTGGATGAGACCGGTGAGTGGGCGATCTTATCTGCGGGGCGGGGACAGGCGGGGGCGACGATGGTCGCCGCGGGTCATAAGCTTAAAGTGGGAGGCTTCTCGATGATCGGAGCCTCTCTCAGCCAGCGCCAGGGCCGGATTGCATTAGACGTGGGTGAGGAGCCGGTACATTTTAAGAATCCACTCCTGCCGCGCACTCGTTCGGAGATGGCGTTGCCGCTGGTAGTGGGCGATGAGGCGATTGGCGCGTTGACGGTGCAGAGCCGGGAGGCGGCCGCTTTCAGCGAGGAGGATATTACCAGTTTGCAGGCGATGGCCGATCAGCTGGCGGTAGCCATTCACAATGCCCAGTTGGTGGAGGATTTGGAAGCTGCTCACGAGCAGCTCTTGCGTACCAAGACGTTCGAGGCGATAGCCACGGCGACCGGGGAGGCCATCCATTGGGTAGGGAACAAAGCCGCGCCCATCCCGGCCTCGGCGGATCGCATCCGAGAAGATTTGACGCGCTACTTGGTGGCGGCGCATACGTTGCTCTCCAAACAACCGGCGGAAGTCCGCGAGCATAAATATGCGCGCTTGGTGGCGCAGGCCGTGGCGCAGTTGGAGGAACAAGGAGTTGAACTCGCGCCGGTACAGGCGTGGTTGGAGCGTTGGGACTGGCGACGGCTACGGCGTATGGTGAGCGTCGCGTCGATCCTGGAAGATTTGGAGATTATCACCGGGAGTGCAGCCGCCATCCTACACATCAAAGAGGATCTCATCGGCCCGGCGCGCGAACGGCGGATCCAGCCCTTTGCGGTGGGGGCGCTGTTGCGTGAGACGGTTGCTTCGATGGGATTGCCCGCTGAGATAGTGGAGTTTGAGTTGGAGGAGGAATTGCCATTACTCTATGCTGACCGGATGCAGATCAAACGAGTCTTCATCAACTTGCTCAAGAATTCTATGGAGGCGATGGCCGCTAGCGTGCCGCCGCGCTTATCCTTGCGGGCTTATCGGGCTAACGGTACGGGGATGGTGGCTATTGATGTGATTGATAGTGGCACCGGTATTCCTCCGGAACTGCTAGATAAAATCTGGGTAGCTTTCTTCACCACCAAAGGGGATCGCGGCGGTACCGGCCTGGGGTTACCGGCCTGTGCGCAGATTGTGGATGCTCTGGGAGGGAAGATCACAGTGGCTAGTGTAGTAGGTGTGGGCACGACGTTCACGGTAACGTTACCGGCTGTGGAAAAGGAGCCGCCAACTGTGTCTCAAACAGCCGGGGAAATGCTGAAACAACAGCTGGAAATGCCGCAAGATTTATTCTGAGGAAAGTCTAAAGTTGGCAGTCAAAGGTCTAAAGTCTGCTTCAAGTCCCGGGATTGGCGTTAGTGAAGCATTTTCGTGATGGTCCTAGGGGGCTTCTATGAAAGCCCTCATCGCAGAGGCGCGGAGGGCCTAGAGTCCTCCGGGGCAAAATGCTTGGTTTTTGTGCCAGAAGTAGTTGTCCCCTTAGTTAGCCATACACCATCAGGAGCGCAGATGAGTAACCAGAATCCTCAAGACGTTCCGTGGGCACCGGATCCTCTCCCCAGTGAGAAATTTCACCGCGAGGCCAAGTGGAGCAATATCAACCGCGCACCGCACGATGAGGTCTCTGGCGTGATCTACAAGCGGGCCGCGCATATCAAGCCGGTACGTTATCAGCCCGCCGCCCCCGCCCCGGAGATGCCGGCGCCGTTCCAGGGAAACGGCGAGACAGTGGTCCGCTGGCTCTTCAGCGAGCAGCCGGGCACGGAAGAGGACTTGCTGGCCGCTGCCAACTTCGTTTATCTCCACGCTAGCACGTTGGAACCGGGCGCGGCAGAGGGGATGCAAATTTATGCCGAAAGCCGCCTTCTCTACGTCATCGCTGGGGCAGGGGAACTGCAACATCACCCTACTCCCGGCAGCCCCGTCATCGTGCGCCCGCTGCACCCCGGCGACGCGGCGTTAGTCCGCGCGGGGGAATATCACCGGGTTTGCAATACGAGCGAGGATGATGTTTTGCGATTGATGGTAGTGGGGCTGAGTAGCGGGTTAGCGGTTAGTGGTTAGCCGAATAAAAATGCTGCATTAACGCCAACGCCTGGTCTCGAAGCAGACTTTAGACCTTTGACTTGCGACTTTTGACTTGCAACTTTTGACCTGTTTTCAAAGGAGAAGGTAGATGTCACCACGTGTGATTGTGATCGGAGCGGGGGCGGCTGGTTTGCTGGCCGCCGGACGCGCCGCTGAGTTAGGCGCGGAAGTATTATTGTTAGAAAAAATGGATAAGGCCGGGAAGAAGATTCTGGTCAGCGGAAAATCACGTTGTAATCTTACCAATAGCGCGCCGCGCGCTGAATTCCTCAAGTATTATGGGGCTAACTGGCAATTTCTGCGCAACGCTTACTATCGCTTCTTCCGCGAGGAACTGCTGGCGCTCCTCGCCCGCTACGGGGTGCCGACGCAGGTCGAGCGCGGCGGACGGATCTTCCCCACTTCCGGGCGGGCGGAGGATGTGCGCGCGGCGCTGTTGCGTTACGCGACCAGCAATGGCGCCCGGATCCGGTATCAGAACCCGGTACAACAGATTCTTCTCGCCGGCGACAAGGTGCGCGGAGTAGCGACGCGCCGAGGTAAGCAGATTCCCGCCGAGGCCGTGATTCTGGCGGCCGGCGGGGCTTCCTGGCCGAGCACCGGCTCCACCGGCGACGGTTACCGGCTGGCGCAGGCGGTCGGCCATACCATCGTGCCGCTGCGTCCGGCCCTGGTGCCGCTGGTGGTGCGCGAAAAAGGGCGCGCCAAAACTTTACAAGGCGTCAGTCTGCGGAATATCTGCTGCCGGTTCCTCACCAGAGATGCCAGTGGGCGCGAGGAACCACTCGCCCCGCCTTACCCCGTTCCGCCCACGGGGGAGATGCTCTTTACCCATTTTGGCGTCTCCGGGCCGCTCATCCTCACCATGTCGTTAGCTGTGGTCGATGCACTGCGCGCCCGCAAACAAGTCTTCCTCTTCATCGATCTAAAACCAGGCATGAACGTAGAGGAAATCAACCGCCGGCTCCAACGCGAGTTCGAGCGGCGACCCCAACAGCATTTGCACAACTTGCTCCAGGGCTGGCTACCTCACGCGCTAGCCACGGAGCTGGCCCAGTTAAGCCATCTCGGCCCCGAGCGCCCGGTTCATAGCCTGCGCGCCAGCGAGCGAGCCGTGTTAGTGCGCCTCCTCAAAGGCTTTCGCTGGGAGATCACCGGCTCGCTGCCCTTGGAGGCGGGTATGGTAACGGCTGGCGGCGTGCAGCTGACGGAAATCAATCCGCGTACATTCGCCTCCAAGCTGGTTAAGGGATTGTACATTGCGGGAGAGACGTTAGATATCGCCGCTGATACCGGGGGCTTTAATCTGCAAGCGGCCTTCAGCAGCGGCTATCTGGCGGGGGAAGGGATTAGTTGAAAGTCAAAAGTCGAAAGTCAGGAGAACCGAGCCATCCTCTGCCATACGGCTCAGAGCCGTGGGAAGTCGCGGCTACGGTGACTAAAACTATTTGTCATTCCGAGCCACGCGAGGTGTACGTTAGCGAGGAATCTCTAATATCCAGGTAGAACTAGCGGCGGAAGTGAGAGACTTCTCACAGGCGCGGCGCTCATGCTCCGCTAGCTCGACATGGCACTGGCAGCTAGTCCGCGTAGGTGGACTTAGCAACCGTAGCCGCGAATTTATTCGCCAGGCGAGAGCTGCTCCTCATCAAACCGGGAGCGCATGCCACCATCGGCGCGCGCTTGCACCGCGCCTTGCATTTCGCCGGTTAGCGCTGCGGCGTGCCGGTATTGGAAGGGCCACATGCTTTTTAAGTGGGAGAAGGCAATACGATCCCCGTCGTTTAGAATACGCCCCAAATCCGGTTGCAGGCCGGGCATGGCGCTCAGATCGCCGTTGATGAAGGTGATGCCGCGTTCCTCAGTGGGTAATTCCAGTGACGCTAATAAATCGGCGACGGTGCTCTGAGCAGGTAGCTCCGCTTGCACCAGGGCCGCGATCTTCCCCTCGCTACCGCCGTAGCGGGCCAGCGGGCCGTAAAGCCAGACTTCAATGTGCATGCTTACTCCTTGATGGCGAATGGCAAATGACGAATGGCAAATGGCGAATGCTAACAGCTAACAGGCTAACAGCTAACCCGCCAACGGCTAACCCGCTAACTCCCCTAGCCACCGCCGACCGGGGGAAAGATGCCGACCTCGTCGCCGGGTTGGAGCCGGTAGATTGCGGCGCGCGCGCGCCCGTCCACGAAGGCTACTTTAGTCTCGCGCGGGCGGATGCCTAAATGGATGATCAAAACCGCGATGGAGCTCTGCTCCGGTAGTTCGACGGCAAACGGTTGCCCGATAGCGGTGCCTTCTGGGGCGTAGCGTTGCAAGCTGGCGTAGAGTTTTACTTGGATGCGCATTGGTTTGGCTCCTCGTACCTAAAGACATCAGATTTCTTTAATGAATCTGATGTCTACAACAAGAGGCCCGCCAGGATACCCCGGCGGGCCTCCGTATTAAGAGCAGAAAAAGTCTAGAGTTCGCCGTAGACCTGGTCCATGATCTCGTCGGAGACGTCGGCCACGACGTCGTGCGGGGGGAGCTGCTCGTACTTCATGAATTCCGGCAGGCGGTCATCCACCGGGGTGAGGCCAGCAGCCTCGTTAAAGGCGCGTTCCACTTTGAGAATCTCGCCGCCCCACGCGACAGCCTCGTCGCCGGTGTAGTGAGTGCCTAACATACCGTTGAGCTCCTCAATCATCCCCTCAAAGCCGCTGGGGATATCCAAAATGGCGAAGGAGATGAAGAGACAATGCCCGGTGCTATCGAGCATGGCGGTGGTCTTCTGGAAGGCCCGGCTCAAGTCCGCCTTGGAAGCATCTGCCAACAAGGGATCAACCTTGCCGCCAGAGCCGGCGATCTCCGGCGCGATGGTGTAACCAGCGGTGTGATCGGCGCCCATGGTGCTGGTGGCGTAGGTGACGCCAATCCCCTTGATGGCGCGCGGTTCGTAAGCAGGCATACCTTGCCCTTTGACCGCCGGTGAACGCGGGTTGCCGAAGGCGTCGGCGGTGGCTTGCGTCCCGCCGCCCAAGATACGGCCCAGTGGCTCGCCATGGCCCATCTGTTCGATTAAGGCAATGGCTCCCTCGGCGTCGCCAAATTCCAGCAGGCCGGAGTCCATCGCCACGGCGATGGCATCACCGGTTTCGATGGTGTCTAGACTATAGGCGTTGCAGAGCTTGACCATCTTGGCGATGGCGTCCAGATCATCAATACCACAGTTAGCGCCCAATGCCCAATCGGATTCGTATTCTACACAGGAGACAATTTCCTCACCGTTCTCAGCGTAGATCGTGTTGGAGCATTGGATTACGCAGCCGGGGCTGCAAGCGTGGTTATAGATTTCCTTGCCCATGCGCTGCTTGTTGTTCTCGAAGATCGCTTCGCCGGAGATTTTGGCCGCGCCTGCAAAACGCCCGGTGCGGAAGTTCCGCGTGGGGAAAGCGCCCGCCTCGTTGATAATGTTTACCAATACGCAGGTCCCATAGGTGTTCAGGGCGCCTTGGGGTTTGGTGAGGGCGTGCTCACCCAGGGCCGCGCGTAGCTTCTTGGCGCCCTGCATAAAGAGCTCCTTGTCGGCATATTCCACGCCTGGCGCGCCTTCGCTATTGAGCACCACGAATTTGAGGCCCTTGCTCGCCATCACGGCGCCCAGACCACCCCGTCCAGAGAAGCGGGTCGGTTTGTGCCGCATATCGTCAAAGGCCACGCCGGAGTTTCTATAACCCAGCTCGCCGGCCTTGCCCACGCCAGCCACGTGTACGCGCTTCCCAAAGCGCTCGTAGAGCTTGGCGTAGCTCACATAGAGGTCTTCACCCACGTATTCAGCGGCGGGCAGGAACTCCACCGCGGGCTTGTCGCCATCCCAAGTCAGGTGAACCATCCAGTAGGCGCCTTTCTCAGCTGGTTGCCCTTCGACTACCACCGCCTTGACGCGCATTCTGGCGAGGGCCGGCGCGAAGCCGGCTCCAGAGTTAGACTCCTTGATCCCGCCGGTCAACGGGGATTTCCCGCCGATGGAGATACGGGACGAAGAGGGCGAAGGTGTGCCACTGAGTATCCCCGCAGAAAAGACCAGCTTGTTGTTCGGGCCCAGCGGATGACAGGTGGGGTCCACCTCATCATGAATCAAGGTGGAGGTCAAACCACGGCCACCTAATTTCTGGTAGCGCTCAGCGACTTCTTCCAATTTATACGAACGATCAGTCATATCAATACGCAACATCCACATAAACTATACCTCCTTAAAGGTAATTTGATTTTGACGCGCCAACCCGCGTCAGGTTGAATTGTAATCCAGTTACCCGGCTGGGGGTAAAAAGAAAAAAGGAGGCAACCCTTCTCATGGCAGAGAAGGGTTGCCTCCTTTGCAAACACGGCAGGCGGGGGAGCGGTCACTCCTCCGCCCTATCGCCCCACTGAAACAGTGGGGTCGGAGACAGAAATGAGTATATAGCTAGTTGGGGGAAGTGCAAATGGGGCGAATGGCAAAAGATCTCTTGACCGCTTAACCCTCGTTGGGAGATTGGCTAGATCTGATAGGAGAGACATCTGATTTCTTGCAGTCAGAAATCGGATGTCTGTTTGGCAGAATATTTGCTATTTGCTCAGTAGTAGATTCCTCGCTTCCCGGCAGGCGCGCTCCTGCTGGTCGCTCGGAATGACAAGCCTACTCAGATAATCGTGCCGTCAGGGATGGTGACGCTTTTGGGAATAACGACAATGCCATCTTTAACTGTGTAACTCTTGGTCTCTTCATTCGGCTGGCCAGCGTGATTTCTAATTACCACGTTGCGTCCAATGCAGACGTTTTTATCTAAGATGGCGGCTTCGATCACGCTCCCGGTACCCACTCCGATATCGGGCAAGCCTAGTTTCCTATTTTCTGCTTTCTCCGCTGCAGATTCATAATAATCCGCTCCCAACATCACCACGCGATGGAGATGGGCGCCCGCGCGGATAATACTGCGCAAGCCCACCACACTCTGCCGAATAGCGGCTTCCTCGATAATCGCGCCCGGGGCCACGATGGCTTGCCGTATATCCGAATCTATGACGCGGCTGCCAGGCAGGTAACGCGCGCGCGTGTAGATGGGCCAGTTCGCATCGAAGAAATCAAAAGCTGGATTGGCGGAAGCTAAATCTAAATTCACTTCATAGAAAGCCCGCATCGTGCCGATATCCTCCCAGTAACCTTCAAAGGGATAAGCGTAGACCCGCATCCCTTTTTTGATAGCTGCCGGGATAATGTGATGTCCGAAATCGGAGCCAGCTTCATCTCGCAAGGTATCTATCAACACCCCACTACGGAAAACATAGATCCCCATGGAGCCCATATAAGGCGCAGCGCCTGGCAAACTCTCCAAGCCATCCAGCTCACCGGCGGGCGGTTTCTCCACAAAACTTTCTATACGACTCTCCCCATCCGCCTTGAGAATGCCAAAGCGTGACGCATCCACAGCCCCGACGGGTTTAACGGCAATGGTAATATCAGCCTCATGCTCACGGTGAAAACGGATAAACTTAGAGTAATCCATGCGGTAGAGGTGGTCGCCGGATAAGATGATCATCTCTGTGGAATGTGGTACCTGAAGTTGAAAGAGCTGTTTACGCAAAGCGTCCGCCGTTCCCTGGTACCACCCGTCGCTCCTCGGTGTCTGTTCGGCGGCTAAAATCCGCACCCAGCCCCCAGAAAAATTATCAAAATGATAGGCGCGGGTAATATGCCGGTGCAGGGAGACCGAGTTGAACTGCGTCAACACGTAGATACGATTTATACCAGAGTGAATGCAGTTGCTAATGGGAATATCAATTAACCGATAGTGACCGGCTAGCGGCACCGCCGGCTTGGCCCGTAACTTGGTAAGCGGATAGAGTCGGGACCCGGCACCACCGCCCAAAACCAACCCCAAGACCCCATGCATGTCAGTTTTCATACGACGAATCCTCCTTACTGGACAATCCAGCTGATAAGTGTTGCTTTGAGTAAGCCAATGTGTTTATTGGTGATTTTGTATCTTTTAGGACTTTCGCTAACAACAGTTTTTAACCGCTAATTCACGCGCATGAATGCCAAAAACTACTAAAATTAGCGTCTATTCGTAGTTTATGCTGAATCACATTATAGAGAAAGCCAAGTAGAAAGCAAACTCAGGGGTGGGTAATGCTACGCTCCCGGGCCGGGCGCGCGGACCTGGAGTTGCTCCGGCTGATTGCGTAGAAAGATAAGGGGGCTGGTCCCGGAAACTGGCTATAGCTATTCCCCCCTATTTTTTGAGCAGATACTCTTTTTTAGCGGGGACAAGTATGATTCCACTGAAATAAGCTAGTTGGCCGCTAAGACGCTAAGGAACGGTGATTAAATAATTTGTGCGTTTATGGGGCAGTTTTCCTGGGGATTCGACGACGAAATAGGTAAGTTATTAAACTTTCATTCCTTACTGTCATTGGTTTGAAGTATCATGGTAAGAATGAGAAGAATGAGAGCGTGGCGTTGTGGCCGAAGTTTTTACAGCGGGTTGAGGAGATAACGCATTTAGTGAAACCAGAGATAGCTTATGGTGTTGGTGGTCAGATGGAAGCGGACGGTTCGGTTAATTTTGGACGCAGATTGGCGCAGAAAAACGCAGATTTTTTATCCGCGTCCCGTTTTTATCAGAAATCGGAGGTCTTTTTGTTTACCCGGTTGGCTCTCGAAACTGTGCCAGTATCTTCCTATGATCAAAGGCTAGCGGGGGCAACTCATCCCATGGCCACCAGCGCGCTGCGGCGGCATCGTCGCCCGCCTGCAAGCGCGGGGTGTCTTTTACCTCTCCCCAGAAGACTACCGAGATGGTCCAGCCGCGTGGATCACGCCCCGGTTCTCCGAAAGCGGCGAATTGTCGCAAAGTTCCTGCCCCTAAGCCGGTCTCCTCATACAACTCGCGGCGGGCTGCGGTGGCCAACGTTTCTCCCTTTTCCACGAAGCCGCCGGGTAAAGCCCAGCGCCCGGCGTAAGGCGGATCGCGGCGACGAATGAGCAACACTTTTTCGCCCTCGGGGCTGGAATGTAAGAGTATCACGTCAGCGGTGACGCCAGGGCGCGGGTAACGGTAGCTGTATTGGGGAGTTAGCATAGCCTCTCCTTAATTTTAGACGCAGATTTTTAGGTTTTCCCTGGAAAAGTATTTTTTATCAACATTCATCTCTGTCAATCTACGTCCCGTTTTTGGAGTCGGCAGGTAGCTGGATCACGGAATCAACGCTGCCAGGCGGTCAATATCTTCCTTGATGATTCCCAAGCTCGCTACCCAGAAAGCGGGGGTGCGGATGTCGATGTCAAAGCGCGCGGCGAGTTCGGCAGCTTCAGCCATGCCGGTGGATGCTAATAGATCATCGTAGCTGGCTTTGAAAGTGTCCGGGTCTGCCTGATAACGCGCATAGAGGCCCAGACTGAAGAGCTGTCCAAACATGTAGGGGAAGTTGTAGAAAGTGCTCCCATAGTAATGTGATTTGACGGCCCACATGTAGGGATGCAGGAATTCCGTATCCAAGCCCTCGCCATAAGTGGCGCGTTGCGCCTCCAACATGATTTGGCAGAACTCGGCGGTGGAGAGTTCGCGTTCTTGGCGTCTAGCGAAGACCTCTTGTTCAAAGATAAAGCGGCTGGTGATATCCATTGTTACCTGGAGCGAGTCTTGTAGCGAGGCTTCGATGATGGCGAGCTGTTCTTGGCGATTGGCTTTTTCCAACGCGGCTTCGCGGACAATAGTCTCGCAGAAGGTGCTCGCTGTTTCGGCCAGGGTCATGGGAGTGCTGCGTTGGGTGTAGCTGCACTCTGCGCGCCGCAGGTTGTGATAAGCGTGCCCCAGCTCGTGGGCCAGGGTTCCCATGCCGCTGTAAGCTGGTTGGTAGTTGGCTAGGATGCGCGATTCCCCTTGGCGCAGCCACATACAGAACGCTCCACCCTCCTTGCCCGCACGCGGTTCGGCGTCGATCCAGCCTGCGGTGAAGGCCCGGTGGGCCAGCGCGGCCAGTGGCTCCGAGTAGCTGGCGAAGTGGGTGAGAATGAATTGTTGCGCCTCTGCAAATTCCCACTGTTCTTCACTCTTGCCTAGCGGGGCGAAGAGATCGTACCAGGCTAGTTTAGAGACTCCCAGCCCACGCGCTTTGATCTTGAGGTAGCGGCGCAGCTCGGGGAAGAACTCGCGCGAGGCGGTCAGCATGGCGTCTAGGGTTTGACGGTCGATATTGTTGTTGAAGAGGGCCACGTCTAGCGGTGTCTCCCAGCCGCGCCGTTTGGATAACGCCAGCATTTCGCCTTTGATGCTGTTGAGCGCGGCGGCGATGGGCAGGGCGTTGGCTTCCCAGGCGGCGAGTTCGGCGTTGTAGGCGCGGCGTCGCACATCCCGGTCGGGATCATAGGCCAAGTTGCGCACGGCGGTGAGGGGGAGCGTCTGCTCCTCGCCCTCTAATTCCAGCGAGACATTGATCTGGGAAGTGACGTTGCTGTAGAGTTTTACCCAAGCTGAACCACCGGTCAGCCGTAGATCAGAAGTCAACGCTTCCTCCGCCGGCGACATGAGATGTTGGGCTTGGATAGCAGCTTTGCGGAGCGCGAAGGCGTGCTCTGCGGCCAGTTTGGAATTGTCAATGAGTCCCTCCACGTCGGCCAGCGAACCGATCCAGGCGGTGAAGCGGGTGGATAGTTGAGAGAAGCGGATCAACTCTTGTTGCAGGTGGCTGAGACAGGCTTGCGCGGTCTCGTTGCGGGAGTTGGTGCTGATGAAACTGTAAACGTAAGCTTCGAGCGTGTGGAGCTGTGCGCCGAGCGCGTTGAACTTCGCCAGTATTTCCTCGAAGATGACGCTGGTCTCCGTGTTCGCCTCCAAGGGCAACTCGCGCAGCATGATGCCGTGCTTGTCGAACTGGGCGACCAGCTTATCAAGCGCTTGGATGCCATCCTCGAGACCGGCTTGGAATTCGGCGGAATCCAGGCCCGGATAGACTGTACTCATATCCCAATGCGGCAGTTGCGTAGTTGCGGGGTTCATTCTGATTTCCTCCTCTGAGAATAAGTCTAAAGTCGCAAATTTAAAGTCTGCTTCAAGACCAAGGGAGTTGCGTTGGTGAAGTATTTTCAAAAAAGGTGACGCGGACGAGCCGGAAAAAACTAAAGAATCGACGTTTTTCTGCGCAAATCCGCGTCCAAGATTAACATAGCAGATAGCTAATCGCTACCAGCTAAGGGCTAATTTTTTTCACGCTTGACTCTAAGATATTCAACGCCTTATTGATCTGTTCGGCGGTCACGTCCAAGAGCGGGCGGAAGCGAATGGATCTGGGTCCCGAGGTAAGGGTGTAGAGACCTTGCTCGATCATGGTTTGGCGTAGTTTGCCACGAGTGGCGCTATCGGGGAGATCGAAGGCGGTCATCAGGCCGCGTCCGCGCGCGTTGCTGAGCAGTGCGTAATTGGCGGCGAGGGTTTCTAGCCCTGCGAGCAAGCGGTCGCCCATCTGTGCGGCGTTCGCCACCAGCTCTTCTTCCTCGATGATTTCCAAATAACGTTGGGAGCGTACCATATCCGTCAGGTTGCCGCCCCAGGTGGAGTTGAGCCGGCTGGATTCCTGGAAGACATTGTGCTCAACCTCGTCAATGCGCGGCCCGGCGATAATGCCGCAGACCTGTGATTTCTTGCCGAAGGCGATGATGTCCGGCAAAATCTCGCTGTGTTCTATCGCCCACATCTTGCCGGTCAGCCCCATGCCAGATTGCACTTCGTCCACCACAAAGAGGAACTCGTGCTCATCTGCCAGACGACGCAACTCACGCAAGAACTCCAGGCGGAAGTGGTTGTCGCCGCCTTCACCCTGGATCGGTTCGATGATAAGCGCGGCGATATCGCCGGGATATTGTTGGACCGCTTGCTCGATCTGCGAGATGGCGATCTGTTCGGCCAGTTTGACGGCGGCCAACACCTTGTCCGTGACGGGGAAACTCAATTTGGGATTGAGCACGCGCGGCCAATCAAATTTGGGGAAGTGGATATGTTTACGAGGGTCGGTGGTGTTGGTCAGGGAGATGGTGTAGCCAGTTCGTCCGTGGAAGGCTTCCTTAAAGTGGATCACGCGGCTGCCCCCACCCTCCAGGCGATAGTCCCACTTGGAGCTAGCCATAGCTTGCACGTTGGCCAGGTTACGCCGGAACTTCCAATCGAAGGCCACCTTGAGCGCGTTCTCTACGGCCAACGCGCCGCCGCTGATGAAGAAGAGGTGTTGCATGGATGCGGGCGTCGCCACACGTTTGAAGGTGGCGACGAAATCGGCCAGGAAAGTAGTATAGACATCAGAATTGGTAGGTTTGCTGATGGCCGAGAGAGTCAGTTTCTGCAAGAACTCCGGTTCATGGAGCCGGGGATGATTGTGTCCCACAGGCTGACTGGCGAAGTAGCTGAAGAAATCGAGATATTCATTGCCGGTCAGGGCATCGACCAGATAGCTTCCGTGGGAACGTTCTAGATCGACGACGATGGGTTCGCCATCGGCTAACATAACGCTATTGAGCGTCTGATGAACTTCTGATGGTTGCATTGCTCCTCCATTTGTTGGTTAGAGTACAGGTTAATTTTTATTGGAATAATTGAGGGGGGGTAGTCGCCCACCTGGCATTTTAGTGTAACGTTAGCTAGCTACAAGAGCAAGTTATTTCTTTACGCTTGAAAGTGGTTATTGCTCCTATTTTTTTGAGGGTGGGGCTTACGCGGTAGACTCAATTTTTGATCTGCGAGCGTAGCCTGCGTTTACCTGCGTCCCTAGTGACTTTTTTTGCCAAAGGAAGGTTTTGGGCTATGATTAATGGGTAGCTAGTCGAATGAATAACGATTATTAACGGTATCGGTTTATATTTAACTCTTTTTAAGGAGGCTATTGATGTTAGTTACGAGTAAAGAACTATTATTGGATGCCCAAAAGAATGGTTATGCAGTAGGAGCTTTTAACACCAATAACTTGGAGATCACCCATGCGATTATTCGCGCGGCGGAAGTCAAGCAAGCGCCGGTCTTGATACAGATTTCATCTGGCGCGCTGCGTTATGCGGGCTTGCACTTCTTGCCGATGATCGTGTGCCGGGCTGCCGAGCGCGCCAGCGTCCCGGTGGCAGTGCATCTGGATCACGGCCCCGATTTCAAGACGGTGATGGAAGCGTTGAGCGTGGGTTTCACTTCTATCATGCGCGACGCCTCCAAGCTTCCTTATGTGGAGAATGTGGCTGAGGTGCGCAAAGTAGTCGAGGCTTGCCACGCGATTGGTATTCCCGTGGAGGCGGAGATCGGGCGGTTGGTGGGAG
>DUEJ01000103.1 GCA_011192175.1 Thermoflexia bacterium | reverse complement strand
TGGCCTCCGGCATCTTCCTCAATCCCGACGCGCTGGTAATCGGTTTTGCCCGGCGGTTTGCCACCTACAAACGCTACTCCTTGCTCTTCCGCGATATTGAACGGCTCAAGAAGCTCATCCACCATCGCTACCGCCCGGTGCAGTTCATTTTCGCCGGCAAAGCGCATCCCGCCGACGAACCGGGGAAACGGCTGCTCCAGGAAATCTACAACTGGGCGCGTAATCCAGCGATGGGGGGGCGGATCGCCTTTGTGGAAGATTATGATATGCACATCGCCCGCTATCTAGTGCAGGGGGTGGATGTCTGGCTTAATACCCCTCGCAAGCCCATGGAAGCCAGCGGTACCAGCGGCATGAAGGCGGCGCTCAATGGGGTGCTCAATCTGAGCGTGGAAGATGGTTGGTGGGCCGAGGCTTACAACGGGCGCAATGGTTGGAGCCTGGATAGCGTTGAGCACTTCTCGGAAGAATGGCAACAGGACGAAACCGATGCTAAGACGCTCTATCGCATCTTGGAAGAGGAAGTCATCCCGCTCTATTACCAACAAGACCGCGACGGCGTCCCCCGCAATTGGGTCCGGATGATGAAAGAATCCATCAGCACCGTAGGCCCCCTGTTCTCCACCCGCCGCATGGTCAAGGAGTACACCGAGAAGTACTATCTACCCGCTATCCAAAAGAGTCTGGAAATAGAGTAGCAGCTACGTAAAATTATTATCCGCGTCGGCGAGCAGCGGCTGCCCCAGATCCTTGGGTGAGAGTCGCGGCTCGCTGACGGGCCAATCAACATTGATGGTGGGATCATTCCAGCGAATACCCCGGTCATGGGCGGGCGAGTACTCGACGGTCACTTGATAGACCACGTCCGCCTCCGCGCTCAAGACACAGAAACCGTGGGCGAAGCCGGGCGGGATGTAGAGCAACCGGTGATTTTCCGCCGAGAGCACCTCCCCGACCCACTGGCCGTAGGTGGGGGAACCGCGCCGGATATCAACGCCCACATCAAAGATCTCTCCACAGATAACGGTGACCAACTTGCCCTGGGCCAGCGGGGCTTTCTGATAGTGCAACCCGCGCAGCACATTGCGGCGGGAGTGCGAATGGTTGCTCTGCACCAAGTGCGGGATACCGTACTCAGCAAAAAGAGAATGTTGGTAGGTTTCCAGGAAAAAGCCCCGGTCGTCGGCGAAGACGCGCGGCTCAATTAAAATGACTGCGGGTATGGCTAAGCGTCTGAATTTTGTCATAGATAGTCCTTCATTAGTCAGAAGTCGAAAGTCAAAGGTCGAAAGTCGGGTAGTCAATAGTCAACCCACTAGCTGTGGGCGGCATCCTGTGTGTGAACTGCGCTCGGTATCCGGAACCAAGGCTCCCCATATTCTGTGTATTAGTCCACGTAGGTGGACTTCGCAACGGTAGCCGCGACTTCAGTCGCCAGGCTCGCTAGTCTATAGTCAGAAGTCGAAAGTCGGGTAGTCAATAGTCAACCCACTAGCTGTGGTCGGTATCCTGCGTGTGAACTGCGCTCGGTGTCCGGAACCAAGGCTCCCCCTGTTCTGTGTATTAGTCCACGTAGGTGGACTTCGCAACGGTAGCCGCGACTTCAGTCGCTCGCTAGCTCTGGCCGATCTCCTGCAGGAACTGCCCTTGCCAGGAAGCCACCAGAGCGTCCAGCCTACCGCCCCCTGCTTGCTCGCTGTTGCGCCTTGCGGGCCAACGGGTAGAGCGGATTAAGTACCTTTTCCCACAGCCCGGCGAAGCGCACGACCTGGCCGCCAAAGCCGCGTTTGAAGCGGTAGACGCCCCAGAGGCCATCGCTGCGCTCGGTGAACTCGTCCTCCAATATCTCTTCGTTGTAATCGGGAACGCCCCAGAGATCGTAAGTCGTGCAACCGCGTGCCTGGGCCCATTTGATGGCGGCCCATTGCAGAGCGTAGGTGGGCATTTTATTGCGGTGTTGGTCTGCGGAAGCCCCGTACATGTACCACGCTTTCTCTCCCCAGGTGAAAACAATGATAGCCGCCACCGGTTCAGCCTCCACCTCCGCGATAAGTAACGCCGCGTTGCCGGGGGGCAGGAAAAGTTCCAACACCCGGCGATAGTAAGTCTCACTATGAATACCGAACTCGTTGCGTTGGCCCGTTTTCGCCATCAAGCCGTAGTAGAGCGCGGCATCCTCGACTGAACCCTGACGCACAGTGATGCCTTGTCGCTCGGCATAGCGGATGTTGTAACGGGTCTTAGATTTCATCCGCGTGAGAATTTCTTCCTCGGAGACGGCCAGATCCACCAGGATGGTGCGCGGCGGCTGGATGTGCGTGGGGCTGGACCGAAATCCAAAGGCGGGCAGCTGTTGCCGGATAACGGGCTTATCCAACCGTTCTGGCTCCATCCAGAGCGCCCAGGCACGGTGCCGGCGGGCGCTAGCGCTGATATTTTGTAGTAGCGCGGAGAGCTGTGCTTCATCATCCCAAGCGACCAGCGGGCCACGCGGGACATAAGCGATGGTCCCCAATTTGAGCGGCAGCTGCTTGTAGAGCACCAGCGCCCCGGCGGTAGGAGCGCGTTTGCGTCCCAGGGCCACAATCTCCCAATTCCAACCAAAATCCGCTTTGAGCCGGCCCCAACAGGTGGTCTGCAAGATACTGCTGCCGGGGAACTCAGCAACAAAAGCATCCCACGTCTTGTGTGTAGGGGTAGTCAGATCAAGATAGCTCATATTTTTTCTCCGATTATCAGTAATCCTGCTCCGACGCCGCCAACAGGCACATTCATCTCGTAGAGACGGCGCCAGTCACGACCTAATTTCTCTACAATCAAATGCTGGAGCCACCGTTGGTAGCCCAGCCGCTTGAGGCGCGGGGAGGCCAGCCACCGATAGAAGGCTTGGCCCTCGGCGTAAATGCCATACTGGTGATTACTCCGATCCCAGATCGCGGCCACGGCGGCGGGAATATAGTAGCGGGCCGTGCTCAAGCGCATCCCAGCACTCTCCAACCGCGCGGTCCACTCCTGGGGGCTATCGTAGTGATGGTGCGCCAGCTGCTGATCGACGTTGCTGGCATACGCTTCCGCGCCCTCAACGTCGCCCACTGAGATACGCTCGCGGTAACCGGCCAACAGACGGCGAAAAGCGTCACTGGGCACGGTCGCGATTAGCCGTCCGCCGGGGCGTAATACGCGCCCCGCCTCATTGAGCACCGGCTGGAGCGCGGGGATATGTTCCAGGACGGAGTTGCTGAAGACGCAAGCGAAACTCTCATCCGGGTAGGGCAGCGCGTCACCCAGCGCTTGCTGAACCTGTTTGTACTGCCCACTGGCAGCTCCCTGGCGCAACTGCTCCCACCAGGGATCGAAACCGACCTCGATGGGCGGCTCATGTGCAAAGAGGGCGGCGGCAATCAGACCATCGCCACAACCCAGATCCAAGATGGGACGTGGAAATTCTTCCGCTGCCACGCTGCGCAACTCGATGGCGCGCCAGAGCGCGACCGGCGGCGCGAACCAGTAATGCTCCAGTAATAATTTTAAGTAATCACGTTTATTGTTTGGCATTTATAATCCCTAACTAATGGCTAGCAAACTAACGACTAATAGCTAATGGCACGCTTTTAGACGTCGCTCTGGTTGATCAACTCGGTCAATTCTTCAGCGTGGATGTAATTCACCACCTCAATTTGTTGCGCTTGGACACCAGAGACGCTGCCGACAGCTTGTTTGATATCCCGCGCTAAACTAACTGCCAGGGGACAGAGCGGCGAGGAGGGGCGGAAACGGTAACTAACCTGCCCGCTCTCCTCATCCACCACCAGCTCTTCAATGAGACGCATGCGGAGCACGTCCATGCCGGTTTCCGGATCGATAACCTCAACCAGTTTGGTCAGAATTTTCTCGCGTAACGTGGGTTCTAAAGTCATAATTTCCCTCCAGTGCTAAGTGATTGAAAAAACAAGAGTTTCACCACGGGGACGCAGAGGACACGGAGAAAAGAAATTGGCTCCACTGAAATAAGCTAGTTCTCCGCTAAGACGCCCAGACGCTAAGAAAAAGATAGTTTTAGATTGATTCGTCCCCGCTCAATGTGATAGCCGAACACTCCGAAGCAGCTAGATGTTTACTCTGAGCCATTCGTTGACTAATTCCTGGATGTCAATATCCTGTTCCGCCGCCAGTTTATCCATAAAGTCATGCACATCTGGCTCAAGGTAAACGGGAAAGTTAAACACGGCATCGGGGTGATAGAATTTGCCACGTGTGCCCTTAGAAAAATCGTATTCCGTTTTCATAATACACACTATTCACCTCGTAACTCCTGCAATCATTCTAACAGATAGCCTCATCTTCAATCTGAGACGTGCCAACTACCTACCTAACCACTCCCCTATTTTACCCCAAATCTCACGTATCGCCTTTGCAACGGCTCCATCCGGTTGATATTGGATGATATTTTTGCCTTGCACCATCGCTTCCGTGATGATGGTGTCGTAGGGGATCTGGCCGAGGACCGGGATCTGGTGTTCTTGGCAGAACACCTCTATCTCGCGGGCGCGCGCGGCGCTCAGATCGGCCTTGTTGATGATGACTTGCGCCGGTACGCCAAAATGCGTGGTGGTCGCCAACACCCGCTCCAAATCGTGCGCGCCAGAGAGCGTCGGTTCCACTACTAACAGTGCCAGGTCCGCCCCAGAGACGGCGGAGATAACGGGGCAGCCAATCCCCGGCGGCCCGTCGATGAGCACCAACGGACGCTCATCATCCAACGCGCGGAGCCGCGCCTGCTGCCGGACCAGCGTCACCAGATGACCGGAGTTCTCACCGCCGGCCGCGAGGTGTGCGTGGAAGAGCGGGCCGTAAGCCGTGGCGGCCTCGTACCACTCGCCCGCCACCGGCTTTGATGTACTGATCGCGCCCACGGGGCAGCGATAGACGCAGGCGTTGCACCCCTCACAGGCCAACGCATCGACACGGTAAGGTTCCCCCGCTGCGCCGGGAGGAATGATGGCGTCGAAGCGGCAAGCGACATGACATTCCCCACAACTGCTACATGCTTCCGGATCAATCCAGGCCAGTGAGCCACTCTTGAAGATGGCCGCTGATACCTGCTCTGGTTCCAATACCAGACCGAGATTCGCGGCATCCACATCCACATCCGCGATGACTAGCTCTTTTTCACGCGCGGCCAAATCAATCAACGCGGCCGCGACACTGGTCTTGCCGGTACCACCTTTGCCGCTCAGTACCACAATCTGTTTCATTGAATTTCTCCTCTAATTCTATCTATTGGCGCTACTGTAAAAACTGAGGTTTTTACCACAAAGGCACCAAGGCGCGAAGATTTGAAAATTAGCCCTCAGAAAAATACCTTTTTGACAGGTAGCATTGAGTTTCTTTTAACCTGATACCTAGCCACCTGACATTTTTAATTTCGGACGCAGATTTTTAGTTTTTTTCTTAGCGTCTTGGCAACTTAGCGGCTAACTAGCTTGTTTCAGCGGAAGCTTCCTCGAACCGTTAACCCACCAACTCCCGCACGCGCAGATACAATTGCGCAAAAGCGTCGCGGTATTCCGGGAACACCTCCACCATCAGGTTCCCCTCCGCGTAAGCCTCCGCGATGCGGCGATCCAGCGGAAGGCGTAGCAATACCGGCACGTCGTGGGCTGCGCAGAACTGCTCCACGCTCTCGTCTCCTATGCCCGCCCGATTAATGACCACTCCGACCAGCAAACCCAACTCGCCACGCGCTACCTGCACGGCGGCTCGCAGGTCATGCAAGCCAAAAGGCGTCGGCTCTGTCACCAGCAACACAAAATCCGTGCCGCGCATGGTCTCCACCACCGGGCAAGAGTTGCCGGGCGACGCATCCAGAATCGCCAGCGACTCCGCGTCCTCTGATAACCCTTGTTGTTTTAATTTCTTGATGATCGGCGTAGCCATCACCTCGCCGATATTCAGCACTCCTTGCCCAAAGTTGATCGCGCGCTCTCCGACGGCCACGCTCCCCCATTCTAACCGGCCGGTAGGCTTGAGCACCTCGCTGAGCGCACCGGTCGGGCAATTGTAGGTGCAACTGCCGCAGCCATGACAGAGCTCCGGGAAAACCAGCACCTTCTTGCCAATTACCGTGATGGCGTTGAACGCGCACACTTCCGCGCAGCGCCCGCAATAGGTACATAACTCCGGATTAACTTCCGGTATCAGCAGTCCCACTTCCTCCACGCGGGTGATGGTGGGCTTGAGAAAGATGTGGGCGTTTGGTTCCTCCACATCGCAATCTAAAAACGTCAGTTTTTCGGGACGGTCTGCAAATTCCCCGGCGGCCAAGGTCAACAATAAATTGCAAGCCACCGTAGTTTTGCCGGTTCCCCCTTTGCCACTGGCTATGGTAATTTTCATTTTGGGAAAACACTCCTCGACTTCACTGAAAAGAAGATACTCTTAGCCTAAGAAACGTGTCTTTTGTTTTTCTGGACGCAGATTTTCGCGGATAAATACTGATTTATTATTTTTAATCTGCGTGCGCAGCCTGCGTTTATCTGCGTCCCTTTTTCAGTAAAATCCTTCTTGGTTTGATAATAAAACTAACATCAAAATCCCACCAACTCAGTCGGCAGTGGTGGGCCGCAAGTGAAACTTATTTCTCTTACGCGAGCTGAATCTCCGTGCCGATGGAACAGCGGCGAAAATGCTCCTCACCTACGGCAGATTGCATGGCACGGATGAATGAGACGCCGGAGCAATGCCCCAACCAGACCATCTCAGGTCCCCTCGCTGCGGTCAGAGCTTCTACCGTCTGGCGGATCCGCTCCGGGGAGGCTCCTAGGAGATGCGTCCCGCCGCCAAACCCAATGACGGGTGGCTTCCAATGACAGCGCACGTGCGCTAGCGTGTTGCGCAGTCCGGCGTGGCAACAACCGCAGAGCAGGAAAAGCCCTTGAGAACTCTCAACTACCAGCGAGAGATCATCCGCGTAAGGCTCCGGGACATGCTTCCCATCCACCAACATGGTGTGATGCGTGCTCCGTCCTTCGGGATAGGGTCGCTCGGTAATCTCGCCGGTCGTCCAGATGCCGGGCACAATCTCCTGCGGCTGCTTGCTAAGCCGCAGCGTCACCTGCGCCAACGCTTGAACAGTGGGCGTCTGCAGATCAGTATGTTCAGGGCCTTGACCGTGGTCAGAGTAATGGCCGGCAAAGAGCATGGGATGAGCGTAGAGCGGTGTCCCCGGCGGCAGATAAGGTAAGAGCGTCAGTAACCCGCCGGTATGATCTTGATGCGCGTGGCTCAGTACCACCGCGTCCAACTCTGCGGGATCACGTTTAAGATACCTCAGGTTGTGGAGCAGCGCGCTCCCACTGCTCCCGGTATCGAAGAGCACCTTGCCCGCCGGCGACTCGATCAAGATGGACAACCCGTGTTCATTTTTGAAGGGAGGGATGGCCCGGTCCTCAACTACACAAGTGAGCGTGATCATCGTCGCCGGTCAGCCCAGACTATCCAATCTCTGGGCAGCTTCCGCTAACTCCGCCTTGAGAGCGGCGGCTTCTTCCTTGAGGCGGGTCAGCTCGCCTTCCCCGCTTTCATCTGCGGCGTGCTCGTGTTCGCCGGCATACTGGTGTTCTTCGCAAGGGCGGGCGTCTTCCAATTTGCCGCCCAAGAATTGCTCCAGCGCGCGGCGCACCGTGCCAGCTGCCCCGGTATGTGCCTGGATGCCAGCTTGTTTGAAGAGCGCCACTGCGCGGCGTCCCATCCCCCCTGCCAACATCACGTCTCCGCCCTGTTTCTCGATCCAGGGGGGCACCACATTGGGCCGGTGCTGCTCATAATGAGGATTGGGGAGCACGGTTACATTTTGTACCTCTCGTCCTTCGACGTCGACGAAGGCATAATAAGGACAACGTCCAAAATGATGAGCCACGATACTCTCTAAGCCCGCTGAATTATCTGCTGAAATTGCAATACGCATTTTTTTTCTCCTAAAGTATAAATCTCGGTAAATTGAAACTACCAGATATGTCATTCCGAGCAAGCAACCGGTGTTGTTTGCCGGTCACGACGCGAGGAATCTCCCGCTACCGCAAGATAGTTAGTTTTGAAGTTGAGAGATTCCTCGGCTACGGGCCAAAAACAGCCCTCCGCTCGGAATGACAAGTCCGGGTTGGTACGCGAAAGTCACCGTGCTCCTGAGAACGAGGAGCGTCTTGGTGCCTTATAGGATGCAGACAAACGCCGATTTTTTGTTTTTATCTGCGAAAATCTGCGCGCATCGGCGTCCGCTCTTGAATTTCCCTCAGTGTTCTCTCTGTCCCCGTGGTGAGTCATCCTTTTCCAGAGACCCAAAGTATTAGGCCGCCGAGATCTTGAAGATCTCGGCGGCCTGGAATTGACTTATTGCTTGGCTAATTTGGCGCCACATTTGGGACAAGTTAAATTGTAACAAGGGACGCCTACCTGATGAGACTGCGTATGTCCACATGAAGGGCAAACACAGATTCCGACAGGGCCAGAACCAGGTTTATTCCCCTGGCCCTGCCCGCGCCCACCACCGCCACGTCCGCCACCTACATTCCTCCCTCGGCCACGT
The DNA here is from genome assembly GCA_011192175.1 of Thermoflexia bacterium. GTDB lineage: Bacteria > Chloroflexota > Anaerolineae > B4-G1 > SLSP01 > G713. Next base: position 4,141 of record DUEJ01000103.1, on the reverse strand, counting down.
CCGAAAATACCCATTGCTAACCTCCTCTTGCTAAACGTACTAGATTGTACAAATTACTTCTACACTGCGAAAAATCGGATTTCTACAGCTGTACGCCATTGCATATAGTAAACTGAATGGTAGTTAAGCCATATACAGCATTGTATTTTTGAGAAAATCAGATTTTTTTTCAGGAACGTTGAAGTTTGAAGCACAAAAGACGTAATTAATCTACCGTCTACCCTTAGCTTGTCGTCGTTGCCGGCGACGTCCACCTTGCCGTCCCCGACCAGGGTTATTGAAGTTACTGATAGGAGTCGTTGAGGGCACATTAGGAACAAGGGCAGAATCTCTCGTGGTGGGCGTTGGAGTGGTCGTCGTCGTAGCCAACCGCTTCTCCCGACTTTCCACCCAGACCATCGCCAACCGCGCCAGCCCAGAAAGTACCTCCAATCCCTGCTGGAATAGCTGGTTCTTCTGCGTTAACTGACGTTCCGGGAGCAGATGAGGGTCTATCTCAATAACCGGCGGGGAGCTCTCCTCGGATAGCACGCTTCCCTTGATTGCTGGTAAACTCGGTTCGCTTGGTATAATCTCCATGCCTGATATCCTCTCATTCCCCCTTGGTTCCTTTATTTGCTCGCTGCGTCGATCTTCTCCAACAGCGCCGCGACCGACTTGCGCAGTTCAGCGACCTCCTGCTTGAGAGCCGCTACTTCTCCTGTCTCAACGGGTGCTGGAGCGACGGGGGCTTGAGATTCCCTGGTACCTGAGTGAGCTGCATTGGTGGCCCCGCCCACGGAGGTCAGCTCGCCGGCCTTGAAGGCGGCCACGGCTTGGGCGATAGTCATGTTGGTGACGGTGTAGGAGGGAATGCCGGCTGCCTCCAGCACCTGGAAAGCGTTGGGTCCCAAGTTCCCGCTGATGACTGCTTGCGCTCCGCTGCCTACAACTGCTTGCGCGGCTTGAATCCCGGCCCCGCCACCGGCCATGGCGGCCGCGTTGGGCAATACCTCAAAACTTTCGCTGACGGTATCCACGAGCAGATATTGGGTGCAACGTCCAAAGCGCGGATCCACTCGTGCGGCTAAAGTCGTTCCACTGGCACTGATAGCTATTTTCATAAGATATACTCCTCTATAAGATACTGGTTAATAGTTGTGCTACTAATGCTACGCTGATAGTTCGCTGAGAGCCAGCTCAATTTGCTCCCGCAACTCAACTACTTCCGCTCGCAGTGCGGCGACTTCGCTACTGGGTGCCCCATACGGAGGCACGTCGGCGGCTGCCGAGCGCCAATATCCAGGCCCACCGGCCATCCGCGACCACGCGGGCCACTGACCTTGATCTTGATAGTAGCCCAAACAAGCTCCCCGTCCGGGGCCAAATCCACGGCCCCCGCCACGTCCAAAACCTCTGCCTCTGCCAAATCCAAACATCTGCACCTCCTCTGATAAAATAATTGATAAGGGTAATTCGTATCATCTCAATATTTCGGGGGCTTGTAGCGCGAAATGAATGGTATTCCGCCCGCCAGATTGACAATCCGGGATACAACCGGCCCTATTTTTCTGAGATGATACGGTAATTCTACTGTCCCTTGAGGCCCCGTTATTGGGCAGATTTAGTAAAAGCCCCGGCCTCTACCGCGCCCGAAAATCAGGCCCCGTCCAAATCCGCGCCTGGAGAGCCGCCCACGTCTAAAGAGGATGCGCCTTCCCATCCGATCATACCCAAACCCACGTCTAAAGAACTGCCCGCGCCCGAACCGGGGGCCCAAAATGCCGCCACGGATGAAACCACGTCCAAATCCTCTACTTCTGCCGAATCCAAACATCTACTTCACCTCCCCTGGTGTAGTTGTTGATAAGATTCTAAGAAAACGTTCACCATGCCGCGTAAGCCTTGCATCTCCTGCGACCATATTTCTAATGCGGATATACCCACTGGTGTTACCTGGTAAACCTTGCGTGGCGGCCCCTGCCCGCTCTCCAGATCCCAGGAGGGAGCGATCCAGCCAGCCTCCTCCATTTCACGCAAAGCCCGATAGATCGTCTGGGGCACTATCGCTCCCAATGCGTAATTGTCTGTCAAACGTTCCGTTAATCCATACCCATGAGTTGCTTTTTCAGCTAAGAGCAGCAAGATCAATGGTTGTAGGATACGCTTCCGGCGTCCCCAGTGGGGTTGTGGTCCCCCACCATGTCTACGTCTACCGCGTCCAGGCATTTATCACCTCCATCCTAATAATACCAGACTATTCACAAATTGTCAATAGTGACTTTTTGTGAATAGCCGAAGGAAGGGTCCCTCGGCATACAAGCGGCACGCTTACCAGTTGCCACCCGCTGACTTTGCTCTATAATTCAATCACATCCCATCAAAACAAAACTTACACATTCACTATGAATATTTTACACGAAACTATCCAAATACTCACCCAGCCACCAGGAGATCTAGTTTATTTTCTGATCACCCTCTTTGCCCTGCAACAAGCGCTGATTGCTGCATTGACCCTCCGCCAACCAGCAGCGAATTTAGAGCGGTGGGCTTGGGCGATAGGCGCCATGCTCTGCGGGCGCGTCGTACTCATCGGAGTGGCCCTGCTGGGAGATGCAGGCATATTGATACCGGCCGCTGCACTCCCGCCTCTGGAACGCCTAGTAGAAGTAATCAGCCTGCTGTTGTTGCTCTGGGCCACATTAGGTTATCATCCTGCCGCCTGGCAAACCTGGATGTTGAGTATACTCCTCGCTCTGGCTGGCGGCTTTTACTTTTATGCCCTCAACGCTTGGCTACCGCTGCTCCAGGCGGGAGGAGCCTATAACGGGACCGCGCACGAGTTGATCTGGGAAATAGCCGCCATCATTTTACTCTCAAGCAACCTCATCGTGCAATTCGCTGCGCGCCCGCTGGAGTGGGAATGGGCCGTAGGCTGGCTAATTTTCTGGTTATTAGGACATATCGCGCAACTTGGCTGGCCGGTCCCCAGCTTGCACTTCTCCGATTGGGAACGACTAAGCGCCTTGATCGCCTATCCCCTCCTCGCCGCCTATCTCTCCCGGCTGCAAACATCAACAACCAGCACGCAGCCCCCCCCCCATCAGTCCGTCACCCCCAGAGACGCGTTCATCACCAGCTCAGAAACTTACATCTCAAAATTACAATCGCTGTTGGAGAAAATCGAGACGGCCAGAGAACTAGAACCATCCCTCCTCATCGCCTCCTCCCACCTGGCCCACCTTTTTGCCGCCGATATCTGCGCCATTGCTCTGGCGGATAACGAGCAGAACCCCTTTTTACGCATCGTAGCCAGACATCCGCCCACCGGGGAACTTGAAACCCCGACCATTGATCTAACAAAGTTCCCCCCTCTATTGGAAATCTGGGATAAGGGAGCGCCGAAGATCAGTCAAGCCGCACATCCCCCGCTCTGGCAACGCACGTTACATGAAACTTTGGGCTACCCCACCAGCGGCCCCTTGCTGGTGCTCCCTCTCTGTGTCCAGAAAAAGCGCATTGGCCTGCTGTTGCTTGGCAATCCCGAAACCAAACGACCCTGGGCAACGGCAGAATTAGAATCGTACCATCTCGTTGCGTCTCTGGTAGGCGGGGCCATCAACCGCGCTAAACAACGTGGCAGCTCTATTTTTAGCCTGCGCGAACACGAAAGTGAACCTCTTGAGGACTTGGCCGCCGCCCAGCAGGAGATCCAAGCTCTCAAGGGACAGATTGCTAAATTCAAACAGGGGATCCGAGAACGTGAGCAGGAGCTCTCCAGGCTGCACCAAGAGCTTGAACAAAGTTCCGCGCAAACCGACGAGGCCGCGTTAGCGTTCTGGCAACAGGAAGTTCAGGATCTGGTAAACGATCGGGAGATCCTGATCGAAGAACGCAACCACATGGGACACAGATTAACCAAGATGAAAAGACGCTTGGATGAAATCACGGATGAACACGCCAGAGTAACGCAGAAATTACAACAGGCCTTAACCCAAAAAGAGGAGTTACTGGCGCACCCGGAACAAGAAGCTAACCACCAGGGCATCGTCGGATTGCTGGTGGCGAACAAAGATGGTGAAATCTACGTGGCGGATGCTCTGGCGCGCCGCTTACTCGCGCTGCCCGCGGGCGACGTGATCGGCATGCCCTTAGACAGCGT
>DUEJ01000102.1 GCA_011192175.1 Thermoflexia bacterium | reverse complement strand
GATGGTGACGCAACATTTCGCGCTGGTGCCACCCTTGAGCGTGGCGGAAAACGTGGTGTTAGGGTTCACCGCTGGATTCCGCCTACAACGGGCGGTTATCGAGCAACAAGTCGCCGCGGCGGCCGCGCGTTTTGGCCTGGAGATAGACCCGGCCGCTCTGGTCCGCCATCTGTCGGTGGGCGAGAAACAGCGCGTCGAGATCCTCAAAGCTCTCTATCGCCATGCGCGCGTGCTCATCTTGGATGAGCCGACGGCGGTGCTGATTCCCCAAGAGGTGACGGCGCTCTTCGAGACGCTGGAACGGCTTTGTGCCGACGGCCTCTCGGTAATTTTCATCAGCCACAAGTTGGACGAGGTAATGACCATTACCGACCGCGTGACGGTGTTGCGGGATGGAGCGGTCGTGGGGACGGTGAACACCGCTGACGTTTCCCAGACCGAGCTGGCGCGGATGATGGTGGGACGAGAGTCGTTTGGCGTGACGCGCTCCGCGGAATCCCAAGAGGGGAAACCGGTGCTCCGGTTACAGGAGCTCTCTGCTGTGGATGACCAAAATTTGCCCGCGCTCAAGAATATTAATCTGACCATCAAGAGCGGTGAGATCCTAGGTGTCGCCGGGGTCGGGGGTAATGGGCAGACGGAATTGGCCGAGGTGCTTAGTGGCATCCGCGTTCCAACTGCGGGACAGATATGGTTGCATGGACAGAATTTGGCCGGTTTGACGCCGGCGCAATTCTCGGCGGCCAGAATAGGACGTGTTCCAGAGGATCGCCATCAGGGCGTGGTAGGGGAGCTGAGCGTGGCCGAGAATTTAGCGTTGGAGTACCTCCCCGAATTCATCCATCACGGGACGCTAGATCGCTCGGCCATCTACCGCCACGCAGCTGAGATAATTGAGCAATTCCAAATCAAGGCGCGCCCCACTGACCGTATTCGCACTCTCTCCGGCGGCAACATGCAGAAGGTATTGTTGGCGCGCGTGTTAGCGCGGGAGCCGGCAGTGGTGATTGCGCCGCAGCCCACCCGGGGCCTGGACGTGGGCGCCACTGACTACGTGCGTGAGCAACTCTTGGCACAACGTGCGCGTGGGGCGGCGGTTCTTATGATCTCTGAGGATTTGGATGAGATCCTGGCTATCTCAGATCGCATCGCGGTGATGTACGAGGGGGAGATTGTAGGTATCTTGCCAGTCCATACCGCGACTGTCGAGCAACTAGGGCTGCTGATGGCGGGTGCGGTTAAAGATCTAGAGGCAGAAGTTGCCTCTCACACAGAGTAACATCAAGAAAACCGCGAGCCACACTGAGAAAAGACGGGCAATTTGGGGTTTTTTCGCTGCATTATTCCGTGTAATAAATAACAGCGGCGTTAATTTTGCTGTAATGTGGTTAAGGAGAAGGCAACTGGATGAAGATCGCGAATTATGAACTTTCACTTGAAAAAACTACTGTACCTTCGGGTTGGAGCCGAATTTTGATACCGGCGATAGCATTAGTGGTGACTTTTATCTTGACTTCGGGTTTGATTATCTGGGGAAAAGCTAACCCCCTAGAAGCATACTATTATTTCTTGATCGCGCCGCTTTCTAGCCGGGTCAGTGTGCTAGAGGTCTTGGTCAAGGCCACCCCCTTGATTCTGACCGGAGTGGCAGTGACGTTCGCCTTCGCCGCCGGGTACTACAATATCGGCGCTGAGGGCCAACTCTACGCTGGCGCCATCGCTGCGGCCGGCTTGGGCGTGGCGTTAGGCGGCTTGCCGGCCTGGCTAGTCATCCCGCTGTTGCTCCTGGGGGGATTTATGGCGGGTTTGCTCTGGGCGCTGCTCCCGGCACTGCTCAAGGTCAAGCTGGCCGTGGATGAAGTGGTAACAACGTTGCTGCTCAACTCCGTCATGCTCTACGTGGTGAGCGCGCTACTCAACGGTCCCTGGCGTGACCCCGAATCCGGCTGGCCGCAGTCACCGGAGATCGCCGCCTCGGCGCAGTTACCGCAATTGGTCGCCCGTTCACGCCTCCACCTGGGATTTCTCATCGCGCTCTTGGCCGTAGCCGCGCTCTGGTTCGTGCTCTCGCGCACGGGATTTGGCTTAAAAATGCGGGCGGTAGGCTTGGGCAAAGAAGCGGCCCGTTTCGCCGGCGTGCGCGTGGAGCGCACCACGCTGATCGCGGCGCTGGTCAGCGGTGGGATTGCAGGCATCGCCGGCATGGTCGAGGTCGCCGGCATTCAATTTCACCTGATCGGCGAATTATCGCCGGGTTACGGCTATACCGGCATCATCATCGCCACGCTGGGCGCGCTCAATCCTCTGGGGGTGGGGGCCGCCGCGTTTTTCTTCGGTCTAATCGATACCGGCGCACAGACCGTGAGCCGCGCGCTGGGCGTCCCGGTCTATCTCGGCGAAGTCACCCAGGCGACGATGTTGCTGGTAACTTTGGGCATGTTCTTATTGCAACGCTACCGCATCCACCTTCGGAGGCTCTAATGGGCACTTTTTTGGTCAATTTACTGGCGGCGACATTGCGCGTAGCTACGCCGCTCTCGCTGGCCGGCATCGGGGAAACTTACGCCGAACGCGCCGGGGTTCTTAACTTGGGCATCGAGGGAACGATGTTCTTCGGTGCTTTTATCGGCTTCTACGTCGCGGATCTCACCGGCTCGCTCTGGCTAGGCTTGGGAGCCGCGCTCTGCAGCGGCATCCTGGCGGGACTGTTGATGGCGTTGCTCTCTGTCACCCTGGGCGTAAACCAGCACGTTTCGGGCTTAGGTATCACGCTCCTGCTCAGTGGCCTGGCACTCTTCGGCTATCGCTTGCAATATGGGGGGCGTTCCACGCCGCCGGCGATTGAATCTTTTAAGCAATTAGCTCCCTTCACCGACGTGCCGGTGTGGGGGCCGCTCTCGGAACAGTATTTGCTTACCTACTTAACATTTTTGGTGATCGTGCCGCTGGCTTGGTGGCTCCTCTATCGCACCTCCTTCGGCCTCAAAATACGCGCGGTGGGGGAAAACCCCGAGGCGGCCGATGCCGCCGGCGTGAACGTATTTTTAGTGCGCTATCTCGCATTGGGCCTGGGGGGCGGGTTGATGGCGGTCGGAGGAGCCTTTCTCTCTCTAGCCCAACTGGGAGCCTTCACCCACGGTATCATCTCTGGACGCGGCTGGGTAGCCATCGCGCTGGTGATCTTCGGTAACTGGGATCCGCTCAAAGTGGTGGGCGGCGCGTTCATCTTTGGCGGCACCTTCGCGCTGCAACTCCGCTTGCAAGCTATGGGCCTGGAACTGCCGATACCTTATGAGACCTTCCTCGCGTTGCCTTACCTGGTAACTATCGGCGCGCTGGTCATCGCCGGGCGGAACGCTTCCTATCCGGCCGCGTTGCTCAAACCCTACCGCCGGGAGTGAGCCACAGATTACCCAGCTGGAGGGGTTATACTACTACTCACCCCTCCCCAGGGAGCTTGTAAGAATAGCTTTTTTAGAACGCAGCTGTACACTGATCAACGCTGATTTTATATTTTATCTGCGAAGATCTGCACGCAGCTGCGTCCGTTCTAGAATTTGGTAAGGTGGCTGAGTAGATACAGAGATGGCAATTTTTTCAAATAACAGGAGATTAACATGACCGCTGGATTAAATCGTCTTTTCCGCGTGAGGAAAGCGCATCTCAAAGCCGCTGCCAGCACACTGACGCAAGCATTCCAAGACGAGCCACTGTGGATACACTTTATCCCCGACGCATCAAAAAGAAAAGAAAAAGTGCATTACATGTTTGAATTTGTGGTGCGCTACGGGATCACGTATGGTGAGGTATACGCCACGTCGCCCGCTATGGAGGGAGTGCTGGCGTGGGTCCCTTCCGCGAGAGCGGAGATGACATTAGGAAGACAAATGCGGTGTGGCGTCATCCCTCTCGCACTCCGCATGGGGATTAAGCTGGCCTTGAGGCAAATACCTAGCAGTAATTATATGCGCGCCGCACACGAGCGTCTCGCGCCTTTTCAACATGCCTATCTGCTGATCATTGGCATAGCTCCCCAGTTACAAGGACAAGGGTACGCCAGTGGATTACTCAGACCCCTATTTAAGAAATTAGATCGGGAGAACCTGCCTTGTTTTCTAGAAACCCACCGGGACGAAAACATCCCCATTTACCAGCATTATGGGTTCCAAATCTTGGAAGAAACGATCTTCCCCGGCAGTAAGGTCAAGAACGTGGCAATGTTAAGGCCGCCCTGTGACGAAGAGGAAGAATAAGGCTCACTCTGATTTCGCATGATCAGGGTACAGAGACTGTCAATTTATCAGAAAAGGAGTTCAGGATGAGCAAACTTCGCCATCTGGGCATGATTTTGATTTTGGTGGTATTTACCACCGCCTGTCAACCCGCTGCGCCGCCTGTGACGCCGCCCGCGCTTCCCTCCACGGCGACTAACACCCCGGCGCCGACGGCTACGCTGACGCCGCCTCCGCCAACCACCACTGCGACGCCACTCCCCCCGCCGACGCTTTCCAACCCGGCGGCAGGACGCGCACCGCTCTCCGTCTCACCGGTCGGCTCGGATGGCGCGTTGCCGCCCGGCACCGATGGCTTCCCCTGGTGGAACGACACCATTTTCTACGAGGTCTTTGTCCGCAGTTTTTACGACAGCGACGGGGACGGGGTAGGAGACTTGGCGGGGTTGATCTCGCAGCTCGATTATCTCAACGATGGCGACCCCACGACCACCGGCGACCTGGGCGTTACCGGCCTCTGGCTGATGCCGATTCAGCAATCGCCCAGCTACCACGGCTACGATGTGGTGGATTACTACGCGGTGGATGACGAGTACGGTTCCAACGAGGACTTCTTGCGCTTGGTAGAAGCGGCGCACGCGCGCGGAATGCGCGTCATCATCGATCTGGTGCTCAACCATACCTCCTCGCAACACCCCTGGTTCCAGCAAGCCAACGATCCCGCTTCCGCCAAACGCGATTGGTACGTCTGGGCGGAGGAACCCGGCCCGCGGGGCTGGCAAAAGACGGCGAACGGCTATTATTACGCGCTTTTCTGGGAGGGAATGCCGGATCTCAACTACAAGAATCCAGCAGTAACGGCGGAGATGTATGAAGTCATCCGCTTCTGGCTGGACGATATGGGCGCGGACGGCTTCCGCCTAGACGCTATCAAACATCTCATCGAAGAGGGCCATGCGGTAGAAAACACGCCGAGCACACACGCTTGGCTGGCCGACTTCTATGCTTACTACAAGAGCCTTAATCCCGAGGCCTTTACCGTGGGCGAGATCTGGAGCAATAGTCAGGAAATCCGGCCCTATTTGGAGGCTGAATTGGATAGCGCCTTCGAGTTCAATTTGGCCGATGCTATCCTCAGCGCAGCACTCAGTGGGCGCAGCACCACTATCTCCCTGGCGCAGGAATCCGTGACCGCTATTTACCGGCCAGGACAGTACAGCACCTTCCTCTCCAACCACGACCAGACACGCGCGCGTTCCCAGCTCTTCAATGACGCGCAAGCCAAAGTCGCGGCCACGCTCCAGTTGACCTTTCCCGGCGTGCCCTTCATCTACTATGGCGAGGAGCTAGGGATGCAAGGCGCCAAGCCCGACGAGAACCTCCGTCGCCCGCTCCAATGGACAGCGGAGGGCGGCTTTACCACCGGCGCACCCTGGCGCGGCTACTACGACGATTTGGCCGAGCGCAACATCGCCGCGCAAGAAGATGAGCCGGCCTCGTTGCTCAACCACTACCGGGCCTTGATCCGGCTACGGAACGAGCATGAAGCGTTGCGCATCGGCGCGTGGCAAGTCGTGCCGACCGCGCACCGTTCCGTCTATGCCACGCTGCGCACCTCGGACGAGGAGACATTGCTGGTGCTGGTCAATTTGGGCGGGAAACCGGTAGAAGATTACGCGCTCACCCTGCCGGCGAGGCACTTCGTCGCGGGAACCCAACCCGCGCTCCTGCTGGGCACGGGGCCGCTCAACGCCCCGGTCATCAACACGCAGGGCGGCTGCGACGCCTACATTCCCGTTCCCCAACTAGCCGCCTACGGGAGCTATATCTTGCAATTCGAGTAGCCGTTGCTAGTCAAAGTAGCCGCGAAATCCTTTGCGTGCCCTCCCACCCAGTTGCCTCTAGCCCCATGCGCAGTATAATGGCTACATCATGCCTACTAAATTAAAAAAGTTACAGAAGCGCGCGGCCAACAACCGGCTTTATACGCTAGGCGAAGAGATCGCCAACAGTATCACCCACGGCATCGGAGCCGGGTTAAGTGTGGCGGGTTTGACTCTCTTGGTCATTTTGGCCGTCCGGTACGGGAACGTGCGCCAACTGGTCAGCTTCAGCATCTATGGCGCCACGCTGATCATTCTCTACTTAGCCTCGACTCTCTATCACAGTTTCCAACGCCCTGCCGTGAAACGGGTCTTTAAAATTATCGACCACGCAGCGATCTTTCTCCTCATCGCCGGCACGTACACCCCCTTCTTGCTGATTGGGGTTCGCGGCGCGTGGGGCTGGACACTGCTGATCATCATCTGGGGACTAGCCATCTTAGGAATAAGTTTGAAAGCGCTCTTCATTGACCGCTTTCAAAAGCTCACAGTACTACCTTACATTCTCATGGGCTGGTTGAGTGTGGTGGTGTTGAAAAAACTATTAGTCAATATCTCCCTCGGCGGGCTGATCTGGCTAGCAGCCGGCGGAGCAACTTACACCCTCGGCACCATCTTCTACGCACTAAAAAAGGTGCCTTATGCCCACTCCATCTGGCATCTCTTTGTCCTAGGCGGCAGCATCTGCCATTTCTGCGCGGTGCTCCTCTATTTGGCCCCCGCACACTAGGCGGATAATCCCTGGGGGACTTTCGTCCACCGTCTCCCCCTAATGCTCCAAGCATTAGGGGATGTAGCCGCCAAGCAAGGCTTTAGCCCCACGTAAAGCCTCGCATGCCCCGGCATGAAGTGCCCATGCTACGCAGCAACGCCGGCTCCAGCCGGCTAACCCCGTTCACAGAGACGCGGGGCACTGTAGCCGAGGTTTCCATACCTCGCAGCCAGCGCAAGCCCTCCGAGGCCCTCAAGCCTCGGAGGGCTTGGCGTGTAGAAGGATGGCCGGCTACGGCGCTTAATTCCGCAGGACCAGCGGCAAAAAGACTCTGTATCCGTTGACGAAGGCGCTGCGCGGGTAGACGTGGCCCACACCGTCGTTGATCTGCGCTGTGTTGACCACAGTCGGCGTGAGCGTCGTCGTGGACGTGAGTTCAGCGGCGTAGGTGAGGAGCACGGTCGTGTCCTCCGTCACAATCCCCGACCAGGTGATCGTCTGACCATCCACGCCGGGCGCAGCGCCCGAACTGGCCGCCGGCGCGCCGCGCGGAATCAGCGTTGCGGGCAGGGTATCGGTGACGGCAACGGTGGCGCTGAGCGTGCCGCTGTTGATCAAGCGCACGGTGTAGGTGACGACCTCGCCGGCGACGGCCGCGGTAGGCGCAACTGTCTTGGTCGAGGTGGATAGGTCAGGGGACGGAGGGACTTGCAATTGGAAGAGGAACCCGTCGTAGTTGTACTCGCCGCCGCCGTTGTGGTCAGGATAGAGCGCGTCGGGCGTGGTGGGGAAATCCCCGGATAGGGTCGTATCCCACGTCTGACCGGCGACGGTGACGATGTCGCCCCCGTTCCAGGCAATCGCATTGGCCCCATCCACATCATGACCGCCTACGTAGCTACCGTAAACAAGATCATCCGCGCCGTTGCTGTCCATCCGCAGCCGCACCACGAAAGCATCGGAACTCGTGCCGGTCCGCTCGCGGGCGAAGGCGTCCGGTGTGATGGGAAAGGTGTCCGGGGAACGGGTGGACCCGCTGATGTAGAGCTCGCCTGGCGCAATGAGGACGAGATCCCCATCGCCCATCTGGTTCTCATAATCCGCGCCGCCCAGGAAAGTGCTGTAGAGCAGGTTGCCCTGCGCTGTGCCGTGCGGATCGGGGTTGATGCGGGTGACGAAAGCGTCCGGGTAGGGTCCCCAGCCGGGCGCATAGTTGCAGGTATCATCGGTGCCGCAGATGGTGTCGAAGGCCCCTGCGGTCGTGGGAAAATCCTGGGATCCCGTTACCCCGGTCAGGTAGACGGCGCCGGCGGCGTCCACGATCAATGCATGTACACTTTCATTTTCATCTCCACCCAGATAGGTAGCGTAGACCAGATCATTCGTGCCCTGCCCGCCGGGATTGAGTTTGAGCAAGAATGCGTCCCACCCAT
>DUEJ01000101.1 GCA_011192175.1 Thermoflexia bacterium | reverse complement strand
GCCATGGCGTCAAACGCAATGTCAATTCGCGGTTCACCCCCACGGGCGTGGGGACAACAGACATGTCTGACAACTGACTTATTTGGCTGTTAAAGGGCATTATAGCTAGTTCTTGATAGAAGGCAAGCAATCGAAGCAAATCCGAGGGGGCGTAGATGCACACGGAGATTCTGCACCCAGAGCACAGTTTGCCCCGGCTGGTTGCCGTCGGAATCCTCAATAGAGAGGTTACGACGGGAGTGAGAGAGCTTCTGTTTCCCGTGGCACGGGGATACGGATCAGTTGCACGCCCTCAAAATCCACCACCTCGCGTTGCGTCGCGCCACACATCCGCATTTGGAAACGCTGCTCATTATTAGTGGACCACAGTTGGGTGATACCACCAGCCTGCTTGGAATGACAACACTTCTGCCAGAGCTTATCGCGTACCCGGGCAGAAACGTGCCCTACAAAGACACCGGTCCGGGGTTCTAAGAGCCACCGCGTAAGTTCACCCCGTAAACTCACCGGGACTTTCTCCAGGATCATCACAATCATGCCTCCTCCTCCAAGCGGCTAGTTTCTGAGGCGAGGAACAATTCGACCGCGAAGGTATGTTTACAAGCCCCCAGTCCGGTACGCGCGAAATCAGGGCAGGTACAGTAGAACTGCCCTTCAATTTTTTGGATGGTGTAACCTGGCGGCCCAGAAGCGGTGATGACGTGCCAAGCAGCCGGGTTGAGTTGCCAGACCGTCCAACCACCGGACATTCCTTTTGCGGCGCGCTGCCGGCGGAGGCGTAACGCGGTTTGATCTACAGCTACCTCCACAGGTTCAGCCCTAGCGGGTAGCGCGGGGGCTAGTTCTACCTCATCTGCAGGCGTCCAGAGAGGTTCTGGACGGGCCGGATCAGTATCCGCTAACTTACCGGCTTGTAACGTCTCGGTAGGTAAATCCAAGAGCTCCATAATATCCGGTAAGATACGTTGGAGTAAGCGTTTTTCTTTGAAAACCGCACGGCAGGCCGTGCGCACTCGCGCATGCAGATTCCGCTGCCCCTGCGCCGCCGTACGGAAAGCCACCGGGATGGTGATTTCAGTTTTGTAAAGGTCGGCAATATCGTAGACGAAGGAGAGCTGTTTGCCGGTATGGATAAAACCCAGAGCCGCAGAGTAACCTCCCGAGACGATAGCGGCATGACAGAGACCATTGAGCAGGGCATTGGCGCTGGAGAGCGCGCGGTTGACGGGATCCGCAGCCTCCCAAGTGCCCCGTTTATACCGTCGCCCTTTCCATTCCACCCCATAGCGAAGGCTGGTCTGAGCGTAGTACGTGCGCATGCGGACGCCCTCTTTGCCTCGCAGCTGCTGGATAGTCAGGCCAGGTTCTAATTCCTCGCCGAAGCGTCGCCGGTACATACGCCGGCAAACCGCCAACCGCATGTGGGGGGCGCTGACCAGGCGCGCCTGGTGCAGCAGATGATAGGCCCGCCGGGTTTCCCCTCCCCCATGAGCATAATAGCGCGTACCATCTTCCCCTACCCAGACGATGGTACAGCCGTTATCGGCCAAAGATTTAACGGCGGCGTGGGTGATGCGGGTTCCTGGCCCCAAAAGCAAGACGGTCAAATTCGCAGCAGGGATCATGACGCGGCCTTGCGCATCCACCATTTCGACAGCCTTAGCTTTCTGCTCAATAATGGCATGTTCGATGTAGAGGTAACTCAGACTATCGGATAGTTTAGGCAGTTCGTGTAGATCACGCATGGGATACCTCGAATAAGCGAGTAAGCGAGTGAGCGAAGAAGCGAGTAGGCGAGTAAGTGAACGGGTGTCTTGATGTTTTATCGCTTACTCGCCTTATCGCTTTTTTATGCGTTAGTGTACCGGGCCGAGCGAGAGCAGGCCGAAGCCGAAGCTCTTGGCCGAGCCAATGCCGGTTTGGACAGTTTGCCAGAGTTGCTCGGGATTGGTGACTTGCAGGAGGCCCTCGAAGCGGACGGCGTGGAAAGTGAGTTTGTGGAATCTGGGCCTGGAGGACTTATCCGCTTCGGGCGGTGCTCCTTTTTTAGGCAAGGGTTGCCGGCCATAGAGGTTGCCCTCGCCGACGATGTGGACCTGGATGATGCGAAAGCCGCCGATCTGGCCTTTACGTTCCAGCCAGGCGCGCTGGTCTGCTTCACGGTAGAGCGGGTCACGGCGACCTTGCTTCTCGCCCGGCGCGGAGTGTTTGACGGTGGGATTGGCGCGCAGGCGGAAGGCGAGGGTTTGTCCCGACGTGAAGGTGAGGTTGAATTCCTTGGTAGCTGGTGAGCGGATGAGGTAATCGCGCGCGCCGGGAGCGCCGAGCCAGGCCCAGTCGGGCCGGGTGTGGGATTGCAGCAGCACGGCCGGCACGCCAGTGCGAGGGGCCACGTCCACGCGGAAGAGGACGCGCTCGCCTGCGGGCAGGTTTTCCGGGAAAGCGCGCATCAAAGTACGGTGCAGCTCGTAGGGATTGGCAAGTTCGCGTTGCACCCGGCGGGTGCGTGGGTTCAGGATCAGTCGTGAGAGATACATGGGGCGACCTCCTTTTCGTTAGGAACAGACAACATCTTTTCACACGTGTAGCGCGAGCCAAAGGTCCAACGCGCGTGTGAGTCAACGGCATCGTGCCGCCGGACGGCATTGTCAGCAGTGGGCGCACATTCGATAACGGCGCGCACTGGGCCGTCAAACTTATTATGCTGCTTCAAGGCACTTTCCAGGTCCCCATACTCCCCTACACCATCAAAGGGAGGGCGCGTGGGCACGCAGGCTTTGCGCCCCAGGTAGATGGGCCAGTGCGGGGCCTGAAGCGCCTCGGCCAGGCGCGTGATCATCTCCGGCGGGCCTTGCACGGCTACCAGGAACGAGGCGTCGCACAGGTAGCTGCGCCAGGTCTGTTCCGTGTGGGGCGCGCCGCTGCTGTACTTGGGTTTGCCCTGGGCCGTGAGCAATGCGGGTTCAGCATAGCCTCCCCCTACCGTGTGATAGTCCACCAGTCGCCTGCCGGG
>DUEJ01000100.1 GCA_011192175.1 Thermoflexia bacterium | reverse complement strand
TGAAGATCACCTACATCCACCAGGCACAACCGCTGGGGTTGGCCCACGCGGTCAAGATCAGCCAAGATTTCCTGGGCGATGACCGTTTCGTGATGTTCTTAGGCGACAATGTGATTCAGGGCGGCATCTCCCCCCTGATCCGGCAATTCGCGGACTCTCAATGGAACAGTCAAATTGTACTCACCGAGGTCAGCCATCCAGAAGAATATGGGGTGGCCGATCTGGACGAGGATGGGAAGATCCACCAGCTTATTGAGAAACCACAGAATCCACCCTCCAACCTGGCGCTGGTAGGCATCTACATGTTTGACCACCACATTTTTGAGGCCGTCAACGCCATCCACCCCTCCCGGCGCGGCGAGCTGGAGATTACCGATGCGATCCAATGGCTGGTTGAACAAAAATACGATGTCTATCCCTACATCCACCGGGGTTGGTGGATCGATACCGGCGCTCCCTCGGCTATGTTAGAGGCCAACAGCCTGGTGCTGGAGGAACTGGAGCCGAGGATCTCCGGCTACGTGGATCGTGATTCAGAGGTAGACAGCCGGGTGACCATCGAGAAAGGCGCGGAGATCGTTAACAGCATTATTCGTGGCCCCACCATCATTGGTGAGAATACCCGCATTGTGAACTCTTACGTGGGACCCTTCACTTCCATCGCCCATGAGGTCTCCATCCAAAATAGCGAGATTGAGCGTTCCATCGTGTTGGAACATAGCACCCTAGACTCACTGCCCGCGCGCGTCCAGGATAGCTTGATTGGACGGCATGTTTGCCTTGAACGTTCGCCCATGCGTCCCAAAGCGCTTAAGCTAACCCTCAGCGATTATAGCCAGGTGGGGTTGCTGTAGAACAGTAGACGGGAGACAGGTATCTTCTCAAAAGGTGAAGGGCCAGCAAACGCTGTTACACGCGAAAAAAGCGCAGAGAGGTTTCTCCCTCTCTGCGCTTTGGCTAACTTAGCCGCGAGTCGCCAGTGCTCAACGCGCCAACTGCCGCGCCGCTTTACAAATCAGCGCCTGCGCTGCATCCACCGACATCTTATTGGTGTTCAGCACAAGATCGTAGTGATCCGGATTACGCCAATCTACATCGTGGAAATGTCGCAGGTAGTACATCCGTCCCTTATCGCTCCGTTGTACTTGCTTTTGAGCCTCCTTCTCATCAACTCCCGTGCGGCGCATCAGACGCTGCACACGCATCTTCTCCGGAGCAATGATCTGAACATGGAGCACGCCCGGCATATTCTGCAAAATCATCTGGCCGCCGCGTCCCACAATGATAGCATCGCCGGCTCGCGCACAATCTAGAACAACCTGCTGAATTAAATCAGCATAACCCGTCGCGCGCACCATCCGTTGTTGATCTTCCCGCACCTCTTGTAACGCTTCTTCATAGCTTATATCCTCGTTCAACATCAACGTGGATATAACATCATTGTAAGCGTATCCCTCGCGGAGAGTGGCGCTGGGAATCATCGGCACGGAGGGCAGCGTAACCAACGCCTCCAAAATACGCTCAAACAAACTGCGCTTATACTCCTGCTCCTCCAGAAGCGCCATCATCTTCTCGTCCGGGAATCCCGCCCTCTCAGCAGCGCGATTTAAGACCTCGCGATCCAAGTAACGTAGTCCCAATTCGCGCGCCGTGGCGGCTGCGATGTAACTTCCCCGGCTGCCCAACTGCCGAGATACTGTGATAACGATATTCATTTTGTCACCTCCTTCCAACCGCTTAACCAGCGAGAATAGTAAAATAGTTTGTTACCGAAAACTCGATTTAGCTACACCTACTTACTCTGCTGCACCTTCATAGTAACATTTTGAGTTAATTTTGTCAACACCCCCTAGGAAATAGCCGATCACGCTACTCCTCCGCTGGCACGTAGGGGATCAGCCGAAAAGCCACCGTCAGTGGAACAGTATCCGCGATGCTCAACGTAGCCGTGTAGTAGCCGGGCAGCAAGAAAGGCGTCCTCTCCACACCCGTGATGCTATCCCAGATAAAGCCCTCCGCCGCCCCCTGGCGTCGGCCCTCATAGACGCGGAACTCCTCGCCATCACGGTACCAACGCGCCGCCCAACCTAGCTCGGGCGGCAGATCGCGGCATTGAGCACTCAGATAGATGCTCTGCGCATACCATTCAAAGCGTTCCAGCGGACGATACGGCTCACCAGTCGGCGTCAATCCCATGGAGATGGTCGCCGGCTCGCAGACGGGATGATAAACTACCGGTTCCATCTCCACCGGCTTCTGCCCCACGCGGAAGGTGAGCGTCCGCTCCTCGCCACCCAGCAACGTCAACGTCGCTTGATATTCCCCCGCCTCAAAGAACGCACCGGTCTGACGATAGCAAGCCACCACGCCCTGCCCATGCTCCTCGGGCAAAGGTATATTCCGGCTGCAAACCAACTCGTCTCCATAATTGACCGTCACCCAAAACGGCGCGCCGCGACACGCAAATTCGTACTCGTACCGCAGATAAAATATACGCGGGGGCAACTCTAAATTCGTCGTCTCGGGACCCACCGGCGTCAAAGCCAACGTCGCGGCCGTGAGCTCCGGGCCTTGCGCGAGGATAGTGAACTCATGCCCAGCGACCACTTCCTCCTCCCACACCACGCTCAAGGCGTACTCGCCGGGAGCTAGCAGTTGCCCGACGGGAAAAGGGATAACCAATTCCCTCTGGCGCGACGACCATTCGCCAGAAGCCAACACCGGATCCGCACCTGCGGCCCGCAACTCCCATTGAAACGGCGCGTCCAACATTCCCTCGCTCACCACCGGCTGAAGACGTAATTGAGTCGCATCCCGGCAGAGCACTTCTGGAGGAGCACTCAACTGCACGTCTGGAACAGTGGTAGATTGTGGCTCGCTAGTCACGGTGCTCTGCGGCCAGAGCTCACAACCGGAGAGCACCACCAAGAGCAAACAGCAGAGCACAATCCTCAAATCTTTTCTAGGTCTCATAAATAGCTCCTCAGCCATAGTAGCGAGTGCGCAGCAACTTTCGGCTTTCGGCCTTCGACTTTCGGCTTTCGACTTTCGACTTTCGACTTTCAATCGCCCAACACCTCTACCATCTTAGCCGCGTACTCTCGCCAGTACGGATCTTCTCCCACCTCAAGATAAGCGCGAAAATCGGCCACCGCGCGTTCATATTCGCGCAACTGCTGATAAGCTACCCCGCGATTGAAAAGTGCCCCATACAGTTGCGGGTCAAGTCGCAGCGCCTCGCTCAACTCGGCGACTGCCTGACGCGGAATATGCAGCTCCCGCCAGAAGAGCACGCCGCGCTCCAGGCAGACCTCGGTCCAGGTCGGATCCCACTTCAGAGCGCGGGCATAGCTCGCCACCGCCCGTTGGTAGGCTCTCAGATCACCGGTAGCATTTCCACGGTAACAGTGCGCCTGCCCCAACCAAAAATGCGGGCGCGCCCATCCGCGTCGCCACCACAACCTTAATCGCGAAAAAATTCCCATGCCAGTTCTCCGCCCGGGATACCTAAACAAACATTGCCTCACACTGCAAAGACCAGGAATTTCACCACTAAGGCGCGAAGGCTTTAAGGTTATTTTTTTCTTAGCGTCTTCGTGTCTTAGCGGCGAGCTGTCTTTTTCAGGGGAATTATCCCAGACCTTGACGCAAGCTATCCGCTCTCAACACTCGCCAACATCTCCCGATAAACCGCCGCCGTCTCTTGGGCCACCTGCCGCTGGGTGAAATGCGCCAGCACCCGCGCCCGGCCCCGCGCCCGTAACTCCTGGCGCAGCGCACCATCCTGCACCAGGCGCGTCAAGGCGGTGCGCAGCGCGACCACATCCCCCTCTGGGAACGTCAAGCCAGCTGCCCCAATCACATGCGGAATCTCGCCGCTCTCCGATCCCACAGGCACCGCGCCACAAGCCAGCGCCTCGATCAACACGCGCCCGAACTGTTCCATCCAATTGGAGCGCGTGCGCGAGGGCAACACCAAGATGTCGATCTCCCGGTAGAAAGCCGGCATCTCCACCGAAGGGATCAACGCGCGGAACTGCACCCGCTCGCGCCACGGCTGAGCTGCCACTAAAGCGCGCAACCGCTGTTCCTCCGGCCCCTGCCCCAACACCGTCAACCGCCACTCCCCCAGCACCCCCTGTAACGCCTGGAGCAATAAATCGACGCCCTTTTCCGGCACCAACCGCCCCACGTAAGCAATCTGCAACGGCCCGCCCGCGCGCACCTGTGGCGGCGCGAAGAGTACCGGATCAACGCCAAACTGCGGAATCACGGCCAGCGGCCCCGCATACCCCTTAGCGCGCCAGACCTGCGCCGCCGTCTGACTACCCACAATCGCATAATCACAATGCCGGAGATTATACCGTTCCCACCAGGAAAAAGGCCACGGATAAGCCCGGTTCAAATTCTGCCAAGAGAACCAGAGCGT
The DNA here is from genome assembly GCA_011192175.1 of Thermoflexia bacterium. Taxonomy (GTDB): domain Bacteria; phylum Chloroflexota; class Anaerolineae; order B4-G1; family SLSP01; genus G713. Next base: position 2,457 of record DUEJ01000100.1, on the reverse strand, counting down.
CTTTATCCCCCGGCGGCGGGCTAACCAATTCGCCTGCCAAGTAGCCAAATTATAGGGTTCCTCATCAATATGCACGATCTCCGGCTGTACCTCACGGAGCAGCTGCCCCCACCGAGGATAAAAATGCAGGTGAAATTGCCCGTTCAGCGCCATCGGCAAAACCTCCAACCGATAACCGCACGTATGCGCCCGCTCCAACGGCGTAACTCCGCGCTCATCCCGCCAAAACGGCGGCACCGCCACCACCAACTCCAGCTCCGGCTCGGCGGCCAGCTCCTCCAACTTCCGCTGGTAAACCCCGACCAGACAAGCCTTAGAAAGCATTAAAACGCGCAAATCCCCTCCCTCAACGCCCCTACGTCCGTAGTATACCGCAGCCTCTCTCTGAGAAAAGCATCCCCCGGCACCCTCCGTGGCAAGTTTATTTTTGGGGGAATTATCCAGTAGCCCCTCAAAGGCACCGGCCCCGCTTCCCACCCCACCTACCCATAGCCATTGGGGTCGTTTCGCAAACGGCCCCGCGTCCACCGGTGGCCGCCATGCGATTTTGCCCTTCTCTCAATACGCGGTATCATAACCTCAGAGTAATAACCAAATCAGAGAGCGAGGATATTCCAGATGACTCCCCAGGCACTGCGCCAACAACTAAACCAATTAAAACCGTTAGCCCTGGGTGAATTTCCCACCCCGCTGGCGTCCCTCCCCCGGCTCTCCGCCGCGCTAGGCGGCCCGGAGCTCTGGATCAAACGCGACGATCTCTCCGGCCTGGGGCTGGGCGGCAACAAAATCCGCAAACTGCGCTACCTGCTGGCCGAGGCGTTGCGCCACAAAGCCAACGTGGTACTGACCGCCGGCGCTCAACAATCCAACCACGCCCGGCAGACCGCCGCGGCCGCCGCCAGCGTCGGGCTGCGCGCCGTGCTGGTATTACGCGGCGAGGCGCCCCATTCCATTCCTGATGGCAATTATCTCCTCGATCACTTCTTCGGCGCGGAAGTACGCTGGGCCGGTGAGCGGCTCCTCAGCCCCGCCCTGCACGCGGAAGCCGCCCACCTCCGTCAAGCCGGCGCGCGACCCTACATCATCCCCTACGGCGGCAGCAACGCCCTGGGAGCCTGCGGCTTCGTAGCGGGATTGGTTGAGCTGGTGCAACAAGCCGCGCCACGCGAGCTGCTCTTTGACGCCATCATCGTGGCCTCTAGCAGTGGCGGCACGCAGGCCGGCCTCACTGTGGGGGCGCAACTGCTCTCCCTCCCCACGCGCATTATCGGCATCAGCATTGATAAGCCGGCGGCCACCTTCCGCCAACAGCTAGCTACCCTGGCTACCGAGACTGCCTTCCTCCTGAACTCCCCCGCCACCTTCGCCCCCGCCGACTTCACCGTTGTGGATAGCTATTTAGGCGGCGGCTACGGCGTAGTCGGAGAACTAGAACGCCAGGCTATCCGGCTCCTGGCGCGCACCGAGGGACTCCTGACCGATCCCGTCTACACCGGACGCGCGTTGGGCGGCCTGGTAGATTTACTGGAACAAGGCACATTCGCCGCCGACGCGCGCCTCCTCTTCTGGCACACTGGCGGTTCACCGAGTCTCTTCGCCTATGCCGAGGAACTCCTCGCATGAAACGCTGGTACTGGCTGCTCATCGGACTCGTGGCCGGCCTGGGATTGGGACTGCTCGTCGGCTGGGTGATTGCCCCCGTCCAATACTACGACACCGCCCCGGCCGCGCTCCATCCCGTCTACCGAGATGAATATCTGAACCTGGTAGCCCGCACCTACGCCGTCGAGCACCAGCTAGACGCGGCCCAAACCCGCCTGCGCCGTCTCGATGCCACCGCGCCCACCGCCCCCTTGCTCAAGTTGATTGCGCGCCTGATCGCCGCTGACGCCTCCCCCGCCGCCATCGCCCCCTTAACCTGGCTCGCTCACGACCTCAACGTCGCCACCCCGGCCATGGCCCCCTATCTCACGGAGCGCCTGCCATGAAAATCAAGCCCCATTGGTTCCTCCTCCTGGGACTGCTTCTCGGCCTCGCTGCCGGGCTCTTCTACACTTGGAAAATAAATCCCGTAGCCTATTACGATACCTCCCCCCCCTTGCTGCACCGCCAATATCGGGCAGACTGGATCCAGCTGGTAGCCTACGCGCACAGTTATCAGCCCAATCTGGCGCACGCGCAAATCCTCCTCCGCGACCTCCCTCCAGAAGAAGTTAAAACTCAACTGGCCACGGCCCTGGACAGCGCCGTCAACAGCGGTCAAGAATTGCGCCTCTTACAGCGGCTAGCCGCTCTGGCCAGGGAGTGCGGGGTAAATAACCTGGCAGTGCAAATGTACACTGGCAACCAGACGGCCGAGTTCTTCGCTACACCCCGCCCCGCAGCCACCCCGACGCCCACCCCTACGCCGTCGCCCACCTCCCCGCCCAGTCCCACACCCTCGCCCACCGCCACCCT
>DUEJ01000010.1 GCA_011192175.1 Thermoflexia bacterium | reverse complement strand
GTTATTGGCCGCTGTGCGCCCCTGGGAAAAATCCCCAAAATTTACGCTAATTCTGATTGCCCGCGCGGGCTAATCTTCATCCGCGTCCACTGCAGTTTTTTCAGGTTCAGTTTCAGTGACACCTACTTCTAACGGGCTGCTCCCGCTGCTTTTTTGGCGGATCAGGGTCTCTATCTGCTGCGCGAGTTCCGGGTGCTCCACGAAGTGAGTTTTGGTATTCTCGCGGCCCTGGTCCAGCAGCTCGCCTTCATAGTAGTAGTAGGAAGCGCGTTTCTCTAGGATACCCATCTCCAGGCCGATATCTAATAGCTCGCCTGCATGGCTGACGCCCTCCCCGTACATGATGTCGAACTCGGCGACGCGGAAAGGGGGGGCCACTTTGTTTTTGGTGACGCGCACGCGGGTGCGCTGTCCGATGCGCTCGCCCTTGAATTTGATGGATTTGATGCGCCGGATATCCAGCCGCACGGAGGCGTAGAATTTGAGCGCGCGCCCGCCAGAGGTGGTCTCTGGCGAGCCGAACATCACGCCGATCTTCATGCGGAGTTGGTTGGTGAAGATGATGAGGGCGTTACTCTGCTTGATGGCGCCGGATAGTTTGCGGAGGGCCTGGCTCATCAGGCGGGCCTGCAAGCCGGGGTGCGAATCGCCCATCTCACCTTCGATCTCGGCGCGGGGCACGAGTGCAGAGACGGAGTCGATGATAATCACATCCACCGCGCCGCTACGAATTAACGCTTCCGCGATCTCCAACGCCTGCTCGCCGGTATCGGGTTGGGAGATATAGAGGTTATCCACATCTACGCCTAGCCGTTTGGCATAAGTGGGATCCAGCGCGTGCTCCATATCAATGAAGGCCGCCACTCCGCCCCGCTTCTGACATTCGGCCACTACATGTTGGGCGATGGTAGTTTTGCCGGACCCTTCGGGGCCGTAGATTTCGGTGATGCGCCCACGGGGCAGCCCCCCCACGCCTAGCGCAATATCAATCGCCAATGAGCCGGTGGGGATGGTCTCGACGTGAAGATGGGTGGCTTCTCCTAAGAGCATCAGCGCGCCTTCGCCGTAACGGCGCTTGATCTGGGCCACGGCTTGGTCTAAGGCCTTTTCTTTTCCTGCTTTAGCCATGAGAGGTTCTCCTTAAAAAGTGAAAGTTAAAAGTTGGAAGTTAAAAGTCGAAGGTCGAAAGTCAAAGGTTGAAAGTTAGCTCCACTGAAATAAGCTAGTGTTCTGTCAAGTGTAAAATGATCAGTGGGCAGGGCAATCGCATTTAGCCGCTTCTGGGGACGCTGTCCCTGAAAACACCCCGAAAACAGGCCCTCAGCGGGGCAAAATCTTCAGCCAAGCAGTGTTTCTGGCCCTCAAATGGGAGCTGGTTTTCCATATGCGATTGCCCTGGAGCAGGGGGCTACCATCCGCCGACCGCTCACTAGTCCACGTAGGTGGACTTCGCAACCGTAGCCGCGACTTTAGTCGCCAGGCTAACATTACTGGCCACCACTCAAATCAGGGCTGCCAGAACACTAGTTCACCGCTGAGCCACTGCTATTATAGCACAGTTGTTCTAAGTTCAAAGAGGGCTCGCGTTTTTCGGAAAATGGATTAATTCAGGAGCGGTTAAATGTAAATCTCAGTGCGCTCCGTGCCTTCGTGGTGAAATCGCTCTTTACTCCGACACGGGCGCGCTCACCCCGGTCTCCACGGTGGGCAGGATGCCGGCGCCGGGCACCACGATGGTGGGAGAGGTCCCTTCGGGGACGAAGATGAGTTTGTCGGTGGCGTTCAGCGCCGAGGCGTTGGTGATCAAGGCTTGCAGGTAAGCATAGGCTGAATTATCTGCGTAAAGCCCGGCTTTGATGATTTCGGCCGCGAGTTGCGCGCGGGCCGCGGATAGCGCGGCTTGGGCTTGGATCTCGTTGATCTCCAGATCTTTCTTGGCCGCCAGCAGGTTGTTTGATTTTTCGGCTTCGATGACCGCACGTTGGGCCTCTAACCGCTGGCGTTCTAAGTCGGAGAGGATGGTCTTCTGGCGAACTTCCTCTTGCTGCCGGGCCAGTTGGACGCGCACGGCTCCCTCTTCGCGGGCTTGATCGGCCGCGGATTGTTGCTTGGCTTTGATCGCATCCTGTTGGGCCAACTCGGTATCCAAACGGCTCTTGGTGATGGCATCCAAGCTGGCTTGCACGTCCGCTGAGAGAATCACGTTGGGCACAGTCACGTTCCTGACTACCAAGCCCAACCCGCTGGCTAACAGATCGACGTTTTCATCAATGCAGCTGCGTAGTTCGTCGCGCGAGGCCCCGATGACGTTCTCATCAAAAGACCTATCCCCGACGCAAGATTTCATGGCTTGTAAGGCCAGATCGCTTACGCGGATTCGCAACGCATCATCGCTCAGATACAATCCCCGATACGCCGGCCAGAGTTCTTGTATCTGCGCACTCTGCCCCACGCCAGGGCGGAAGACGTCACCGCTGACTCGCAAACCTACTCGTTGCCGGTCTCTGGTGATTACCTCTGGGTCTTCGACAGAGAAGGAGACCGCTTCACTGGAAACCCGCTTTAGATCGGCAAATAAGGCAATATCACTATATACGCCAGGGCCGACAACCTCGTATATGCGCCCGCCACGAAAGCGCACACCCACTTCTTGCGGTTCCACGCGCGCCAAAATATAGACATGTTGGCTGGTCAAAATCATTACTATTAACAAAACTATTATGGTCAAAACGGTAAAGCCTATTTTTTTAAATATATTCTTCCGTTCCATCTGTTTCTCCTTTTGTTATTTGATAGTTAGTGTTCCTCCAACCACGTAGTGCTGGGAGGATTAGTAATCAGGAATTAGTATGTCGCCCCGCCACAACCCCCAGGGCAATCGCATTTGACCGCTTCTGGGGACGCTGTCCCTGAAAACACCCCGAAAACAGGCCCTCAGTGGGGCAAAATCTTCAGCCAAGCAGTGTTTCTGGCCCTCAAATGGGAGCTGGTTTTCTATATGCGATTGCCCTGGGAGTTACCCCAATTTCCATTGCCATTTCATTGTGGCATGTTATAATGCGCGAGTATTTGGTATGGGGAGGTAACTAACGAATGCAGACTTATTTGAATATCATCCAGATCATCTTGGGAATTGCGCTAATTGTCCTGGTACTTTTCGAGGTGCATAGTAGTGGGATGGGCGGGACTTTTGGAGGCAGACAGACCAGTATGCTTCGCAAGCGACGGGGCGTAGAACTATTGCTCTTTCAGCTGACGGTGGGAACGTCCGTGTTTTTCTTTTTGGTTGCAGTGGCGAACGTGCTGGTCGCTGGGTAGTGCTAGCCGGCAGGACAAAAGAGCAAAAGAACGAAGGGTTCCTCCTTTCCCTTCGTTCTTTTGCTCTTTTTGGTGAACTACGTCGAATCATCGAGCTACTTTATCCAGTACAACTCGAATCAGAGCTACTGGTTTCTGCCAAGCCGGCAGCGAAGATCGAGTTTTAAGTAGGGAAACTGCCACTGTATGGGAGTGTGAGGAGAGAGGGAAAATTTCTATGCAGCGAAAATACGCGGAAGAAATAGTAGCCAATTTAGAATGGGCGAAGGCGTCCATTCGCGTGGCCCGAGACTTGGTAATGAGAAATTACTCTGATTCAGACCCCCTCCTAGCACGCCCTCTCGCTTTCTCGCTCCCTCGCTCCCTCGCTTTCTCGCTTTCTCGCTAGCATGTTCCGGCGTATTGGTTGGCAAGTGTTGTTGGTGGGGATAGGGTTTCTGATCGCCGCCGGTATGTTGGTTTACCTCGCGGCGACGTATACCACCGAGTACCGCCCGGCGCCTGGTGGCACTTACGTCGAGGGCGTGAGTGGTTATCCTCAATCGCTCAATCCTTTACTCAGTTTTTACAACGGCGCGGATAGTGATGTCACGGCGCTAGTCTTCAGTGGTCTCACCCGGCTGACTATGCAGGGCGAGGTAGCCCCAGACCTGGCACTCGGTTGGGAAATTGACCCTACCGGCATCACCTATACCTTCCGTCTTAATCCGCGCGCGCTCTGGCATGATGGGTACCCTGTTTCGGCGGAAGATGTGCTCTTCACGCTAGGGTTGTTGCAAGACCCGGATTATCCAGGCCCCCCGCATATTGCGCGGCTCTGGCAATCTGTGCAGGTGGATAAGATCGATGAGCTGACCGTGCAGTTTGTGTTGGAGGAACCTTACGCGCCTTTCTTGGACTATACAACGGTTGGACTGTTGCCCGCGCATATCCTGGCAGGCATCCAAGCAGCGGATTTACCATCATTGCCCGAATTTAGTTATGCCCCGGTGGGCGCCGGCCCTTTCCGTTCAGCAGAAGTGGTAGTTGAAGAGGGTTTGATCACTGAGGTGTTGCTCAAACGGTTCAGCCGTTATTACGGTCCCACGCCCTATATTGAAAATTTTGTTTTCCGTTTCTATCCTACCGTGCAAGCCTCTTTTGAGGCCTATACGGAAGGCGCAGTGGAAGGGTTGGGGCGCGTTCCCCCAGAACTACTTACGGAAGCCTGGCAACAGGAGCGCCTTAATTTTTACTCTGCGCCGCAGGCCGAAATGACGTTACTTTACTTTAACGAGATGCTTACCGAGACCGTTCCTTTCGCCGCTACCGCAGTGCGCCAAGCGTTGTTCTTTGCCCTGGATCGCCGGGGATTGGTGGATGAGGTATTACAAGGGCAGGCGGTCATTCCCCAAACCACGTTGCAGCCAGGCACTTGGGCGTATAGCACTAAGGGGGTGCCGCAATATCCTTATGATCCAGAGAAAGCCCGTGCGCTCTTTTCGCGGGCGAACTGGACTCGGCCCACTCTCACCGGTACGTTGCGGAACCGCGTGGGAGAGCCGTTGGCCTTCTCGCTGATGGTGGCCGATGAACCGGAGGATATTGCAGTAGGCCGGCTGATAGCGGAACAGTGGGGGCGGTTAGGTATCTCGGTGACGGTACAAGCTGTGCCTCCATTGGTGCGCAACGCGGCCCTGGAGAGTCACGATTACGAAGTGGCGCTAGCGCACTTTGTCTTGCCGGGAGATCCGGACCCGTATCCTTTCTGGCATGAGACCCAAACTCCGGTAGGACAGAATTATGCGGGGTTCCGGCACCGGCGAATCAGTGAGGTCATAGAGGCAGCTCGCATTACCGGGAACCGGGAGCGGCGGGTGGAGCTCTACCAGGAATTCCAACGGCTGATCATGGAAGAGGTACCGGCTTTCCCCTTGTACGTGCCGGTTTACACTTACGCGGTGGATAAACAAGTACAAGGGGTGCAGATAGGGCCGTTGATGCAGAGCGGCGATCGCTTTCGCAATATCGCCGACTGGTATGTACTTCAACGCCGCGTGATCGTCAGCGAACAATAAGGGGCCGACTATCCAACTAACTAATTCTTGACGCAGTTCACATAAAATGTATAATTGCACGAATACAACTCACTAAATTTGGGAGGAAATAGATGACTAAATGGGTATATCTTTCTCGGAATGGGAAAGAAGAGTACGCGAAAGTATTGGGGCATGACCCCGAATTGTTGGAAATGAAAGAGATTGCCGGTGGTAAGGGCGCGGGCTTGATGGCCATGACCGCTTCTGGCGCTCCGGTGCCCCCGGCGTTCACTATCACCACCGAGGCCTGTGTTGAGTACATGAAGACGGGCGAGTTCCCCGCAGGGATGTGGGAACAGTCCCTGGCAGGGTTGCGGGACATTGAAGAGCAAACCGGTAGGAAATTTGGCGACCCCACTAACCCCCTATTGGTCTCCGTACGCTCCGGCGCGCGCCAGTCCATGCCCGGCATGATGGACACCGTCCTCAACTTAGGTCTAAACGACGAGACGCGCGCGTCCCTCGCCAAGATGTTTGATAACGAATGGTTCTCATACGATGCTTACCGCCGCTTCATCACCATGTTCTCCGACATCGTGATGGGCTTCAAGCGCGAGCACTTTGAGCTGAAACTTGAAGAACTCAAGGAAAAAGAAGGGGTTGCACTAGATACCGAGATAAGTTTGGAGGGCATGAAGGCTCTGGTTGCCGAATACAAGGCCATGTACCAGGAGCGCTTCGGCGAAGAATTCCCCACTGACCCGTACAAGCAGTTGGATCTGTCGATCAAGGCGGTCTTCGATTCCTGGAACGGCGCGCGCGCGATCGCTTACCGCGATTCGGAAGGCATTCCTCATGATTGGGGCACCGCTATCAACGTGCAGATGATGGTCTTCGGGAATATGGGCGAGGGCTCCGCTACTGGCGTCGCTTTCAGCCGCGATCCCAGCACTGGCGAGCATGAATTCCTCTACGGTGAGTTCCTCATCAACGCGCAGGGCGAGGATGTCGTTGCCGGTATCCGCACCCCGCAGCAGATCAGCTTACAGGGTTCTCGCAAGTGGGCGGAGGGTCGTGGTATTTCAGAAGAGGAACGCGCCGCGCGCTATCCCAGTTTGGAAGAATCGCTGCCGGAATCTTTCCAGGAATTTATGGTAATCGTCAATATGCTGGAAGATTATTACCGGGATATGCAGGATATGGAGTTCACTATTGAGTCTGGTAAACTCTGGATGTTGCAGACCCGCACTGGCAAGCGCACCGCCGCAGCGCACGTCAGGATCGCCGTCGATCTGGTAAAAGAGAGCCTGATTGATAAGCAGACGGCCTTGATGCGTGTGAAGCCAGAATACGTTGATCTGCTGATGCGTCCCAGCTTTGACCCCCAGGCCGAGAAAAAACTTATTGCTAAGGGCTTGAACGCTTCTCCTGGCGCGGCTGTAGGTGTCGCTATCTTTAGTGCTGAACGCGCCATCGAGGCTGCCGCAGAGGGTCAGAAGGTTATCTTGGTGCGCCCAGAGACCGCGCCGGACGATGTGCCCGGCATGTTGGTTTCCCAGGGTGTGCTCACCCAGAAGGGTGGGGCGACCTCACACGCCGCCGTAGTTGCGCGGGGCAGTAACTTGCCCTGTGTGGCCGGTGCTGAGGGGATTACCGTGGACGTGAACCGCCGTCAATTCACCAGCGGTGATGTTGTTATCAAAGAGGGGGAAATTATCTCCTTAGACGGTTTCAGTGGCGAAGTCTTCAGAGGTAGAGTCCCTCTGATCCAGGCCAAGTACGAGGATCAGGTGGAATTGCGCGAGCTCTTGGACTGGGCTGACGAAATCCGCGAGATGGGTGTGCGGGCTAACGCTGATATGGAACTTGATGCGCGCCGCTCCGTTGAATTTGGCGCCGAGGGCATTGGCCTCTGCCGCACCGAACACATGTTCTTTGATGAGCGCGCCCGCGAAGCCGTCGTGCGCATGATCCTGGCCAAGACCCAGGAGGTACGCGACGAAGCCATAGCTGATATGCTGCCCATTCAGGAACAGGATTTCGAGGGCGTTTTCGAGGCGATGGACGGCAAGCCCGTTATTATGCGCCTGATTGACCCGCCCATGCACGAGTTCTTGCCCTCATACCACGAGTTGATCGAAGAAGTCGCCAAGCTCAGAATCACAGCGCCCGATTCCGATGAACTCCAGGCAGAGGAGGCTATGCTTGAGATAGTCGCTGGAATGTGGGAAGTCAACCCCATGATGGGCTTGCGTGGCTGTCGCGCCGGCATCATGTACGCGGGCTTGACCGAAATGCAGACCCGCGCCTACTTCCAGGCTGCCTGCCGCTGCGCCCAGCGTGGCGTGGATGTGCATCCAGAGGTCATGATCCCGTTGGTCGGCCACGTCAACGAGCTCAAATTTGAGCGTGAAAAGTTGGAGCGTGTCGCTCAAGAAGTGATGGAAGAGGAGGGCATTGAGGTGCCGGCCATCTTTGGCACGATGATTGAAGTGCCGCGCGCGGCCTTGACCGCCGGCGAGATTGCCGAGTACGCCCAGTTCTTCTCCTTCGGCACCAACGATCTCACGCAGATGACTTACGGTTATAGCCGCGACGACGCCGAGGGCAAATTCTTACTCCAGTACATTGAGCGCGGTATCCTGCCGCAGAACCCTTTCCAGTCATTGGATCAGGTGGGCGTGGGACGTTTGGTGGAGATTTGTGTTGAAGAGGGCAAAGCCGCGAATCCTGACCTGGAGATCGGTATCTGTGGTGAGCACGGCGGTGAGCCCGACTCCATTGATTTCTGCTATCGCGCCGGCTTGGACTACGTTAGTTGTTCCCCCTTCCGCGTCCCCGTGGCGCGGTTGGCGGCGGCACAGGCCACCATTCGCAATGGTAGTCGCAAGTAATCTTATTACATGACTTTGTACGGCGCACCCTCTCTGGAGGGTGCGCCGTTTTTTTTGATCGGACGAAGTGGAGTGTCCTGCGAAGAATTTACCGGTTTCACTCGTGAGATATGACGAGTAAGTCCTCCGGCCCGTAGATGTGCTCGGCGGTGAAGGCGACCCAGCGGCCATTAGGCGAGACAAGGGCGTCTTCGTACTGGCCGGGGAGATAGCCCCGGGGGAACGCCTGCTCTGCGGCGAGCGCCGGCGAGACGCACTTTGAGAGGGGACAAGATTCGCGCGTGAGCGTATCCAGGTCTCCGTCAAAGGGCGAGATTTCATCCGTGTCCAGGTGGTAAGCCTGGGGTGGCTGTGGATCGCCGAGATACTGACCATTCATCTGGTAGTCAGCGTCACACCATTTGCGGTAGACGAGTGTCTGCTCAGCGGCCCAGCCCAGCGGCTCGTACTGACACTCGCATATTTCCGCTGCCGCCTGGCATCTCTTGACTGTTCCCGCCAGCAGACCTGGCTGTTCCACTATGTGCAGTTCGACGCTGTGCGCGGCTTGCACCGCCGGCCGGTAACGCATCAGCAACGGGAAGGCCAGAATCGATACGAGGGCGACGGCCAGCAAGTAGAAGCGTTTGCGCCGCCAAATCTGGCCGCGTTCGCGGGCGATCAGCACCATCAGCGCGACCAGCGTCGGCAGCAGCGCGGCCAGACTGAGGAAGATGTAGCGGGTTACGTCACTTAGGAGTGATGCGGAAAGAAGAGGATACGCCCACATTCCGAAAAACAACCACGGCGTGGAGGCGGAAGGGAACAGCTGGTAGGCTAACCGCAGCAGCAATGATAGCGGCCAGAAGGCCAGGAAAGGCATGGCCAGCGGAATGGCCACACCGGTGAGGACAAAATGCCAGCGTTCGTCCTGCTCCCACCGGCGCGCCAGAAGTGCCATCAGCCCCGCCGAAATCAGGACGTGCGCTCCCAGGATGGTGATGGCGAACCACTCAATACCCAGCCGGGCCAGGAGCGACGCGGAGGGAAACAGCCAAGACAGCGACTGCCTCGCTCCCATGACCAGGAAAGGCGGGGCGAATAGGATGGATAGCACGACAAGCCCACGTTTCAGAGTTGTGTAGCGTTTCATTTCAAAGACCTCCTGTATTCGTTATTTGTTAAGTGGCCCGCCTAGGCTAACAACTGTTGATCTATCTCTTGGCGGGAGTCAATCTGGTTCTTGCAGTGGAATCGTACACTGGCCAATATAGCACAAACTCCACGAGAAGGCAAGATTTAAGGTTACTGCTTAGCTATTCCCCGGTAGAGGGTGGGAATAGCTCCTTTAGGACGCAGACGAACGCTGATAAACGCCGATTTTTTGTTTCTATCTGCGAAAATCTGCGCGAATCTGCGTCCGCTCTTGAATTTTGCGTGGTACAATGGAGTTGTGGCTCCTCAATCTCGATGTTACCGTCTTCCGTGGATCGCGCTGCTGCTCCTAGCGGCGGCGTTACGGCTCCCGTTCCCGGCCTGGGATGGAGGCATCGCCGCGCATCCCGACGAGCGCTTCTTGTTGGGTGTGGCGGAATCCACTCCCCTTTGGGGCGATCCAAATGTCGCGGCCCCGGATTTCCCCTATGGTTCGTTGCCCGTGTATCTGGCCCGGCTCTTGATCAACGCTACGCCGGACGCCGATCCGCTCTACGTGCTCCGTCTCTTCTCTGGATTGCTGGGGGTGCTGCTGGTGGCGTTGGCCGGGGCGTTGGGCCGGGTGTTGTTGGATGAGCAGGGCGCGCTCTGGGCGGCGGCGTTGCTGGCAGTTGCCCCTTTCCCTATCCAGCAGGCACATTTCTTCACCGTTGATCCGTTGGGGACGGCGCTGGCTACCGGAGCAATTTTGGCGGCCATGAGACGTAGAACGCGCTGGGCGGCCCTAGTGGCCGGGTTCGCGGTGGCGTGCAAAATTTCATTGATCTGGGTGCTGTTGCCGGTAGTGGGCGGGATATTTTTTGCTGACCGCTACGCCGTCGCGCCATTGCTCCGGCAGGCCGCTAAGACGCTGCTCCTGGCGTTCTTGGCCTTCGCGCTGGTTTCCCCCTGGGCATTGCTGCGCCCCGTGACTGCCTGGCGTGGCCCGCTCATCCAGGCGGGGATGGCGGCCGGACGCTTCGATTTCCCCTATACGCGCCAGTATGCCGGGACGTGGCCGTATCTCTATCCGCTGGCGCAAATGGCGCTCTGGGGATTGGGGCCGCTGGTGACAGTGGTGGGCTGCTGGGGATTGGCGGTGGTCTCGGTTCGCTGGCGGCGGCTGACGTTGCGTCACCGGGTGGCGGCGTGCTGGACGGGCTGCTATTTCTTAGCGACTGCTGGCCTCTACGTCAAATATCCGCGCTACTTGCTGCCGCTTTATCCCATCTGGGTGGTTTGGGCCATCTATGGCGTGCGACAGATTCGTTATTCGCTGGCGGCCCAGTTGCCGGCAATCATTGGCTATGGGTTACTTTTGCTGCCCACTCTGGCTCTGGGATGGGCGCAGTTCTCAGTCTACCAGCAACCGCATCCTTGGGAGGTCGCGTCGCGTTGGCTCTACGTGAATTTGCTGCCCGGCGAGGCAGTCGCGGTGGAAGAGTGGGATCATCCCCTGCCGGTCCCGTTGCCGGAGTATGACCCTGCGCGTTATGCACAACGTTTCCTCCCGCTCTTCGCGGAGGATGCGCCGGAGAAGATGTCCGCGTTGAGAGCAGCTGCCGAGGAGGATGTGGTTATCGTGCTGGCGAGCCGGCGCGGTTACGGAGCGTTGACGCGGCAACCTGAGCGCTATGCTGGGACGGTGCGCTGGTATCAGAGCGTCTTGGCGGAACGTGAGGTGCGGACTTTCACGCGCTGTCCCCGTCTGGGGCCGGTCGCCTTGACCGATGATCCGTTGGCTGAAGCGGGGTTGCCCGTGACGCGCTCTCTCGCGGAGCGTTGCGATACGCCTTACGCGCTCCGTCTACCGCGCTTGGATGAGAGCTTCCGCGTCTATGACGCGCCGGTGGTCTTCTTGCTACTGCGGAGATAGGAACTGGACGGGGAAAGATGGTGCACCACTGAGACACGGAGGGCACGGAGAAAAGAATGACTGAGGGGCAACCCTCAAAGGATGGTTCACCACTGAGACACGGAGGGCACGGAGAAAAGAATGACTGGGGAGGAGCACCTTACTCTGTGTAACTATCGGCGTCCCTTTCGTCAGTGAAATCGAACTGGGTTTCGCCAAACATGAGGGTATCGCCCGCGGTGAGCGGCACGGGGATGGTCACTGCCTCTCCGTTGAGGAAGGTCCCGTTATGGCTCTCCAGGTCTTCCAGCCACCAGCGTTCTTCCTGCCAGAAGATAAGGGCATGGTGATGGGAAGCGAAGGGGTCCTCCAGAACTAAGGTGTTGTTGGCGGAGCGTCCCAGGGAGGTGTAGGGTTGCAAGGTGAAAGGCTGCTCGTTTTTCCCCAGGAGGCGGGCCGGGGTGGGCGGTGGTTCCCTGGCGGGCTGCGAATCTGCCTGGAGATTGCGCCAGAGGACGTAGAAAGCTAATCCCAAAAATGTGTAGAGGATTACGCTTAGTAACAAGCGCAGCACTAAGAGAAAGGTCGCCATCTATTCGCCCTGGTTTGAGAGGTTTTTCTCTGGTTGGATATAATGGAGCTCCACCCCGGAGAGAGAAATGTGATCGCCAGCACACAGGTGGCTTTCCCGCACCGGATAGCCGTTGATCTGGGTGCCCCCGTTACTTTGCAGGTCTTGGATAAGATGCCCGCCGGGTTTCTGTTGTAGGCGGGCGTGGTAGCGGGAGACGCGACTATCTTCCAAGATGAGGTCGTTATCCAGCGCGCGGCCTATCCGGATGCGCGGTTGGGTTAATTGGAAGCGCCGACCGCCTGGCAATAGTAAATAAGCGGATATGGATAGGGAACTCTGTTCTTGCGGCTGCTTCGTGCGGCTCAGATCCAGCTCGCGGGTACGTTCCTCCTCGGATTGCGCCGGTGCGCGGGTGGTGATACGGATGTCACGGGGCGATACCGTAACATCAGGCCCCAACTCAATTTGAGGAAGATGCGCCGGGCGAATAGCGAGGCGTCTGACCAACGTGGCTAGCGCGGTAGTGAGCTCGATTTCTAGCTGGGGGTGATGGGTCTGTAAATGCTCTAACGTCTGGGGATGTAGGGCAATTTGATAATGGGAGGGTGCTTCCCACAGGCCGCCGGCGATTTGGCGTTCATCCTCTTCCAACGCCTGTACCAGATGTGTGGCGACATCCTGCGGCAGTAACGGGCCGGCGAAGAGCCGCACGAACGGCTCTTCCACTAGCTGTTCAATCCAATCTTCTAGATAGGCTAGTCCCTTCATGGAGGGAATTATAGACGTAAAACGCCAAAACGTAAAATGCGGAGGGAAAATTTGGTTGGCGGAGGGGGCGGATAATTCATCAAGCGGTTTTGGTAGCCAGGCCACAGTAATCAGCTGCTATTCACCAGAGGCTAGTGTTCTGTCAAGTGTAAAATGAGCAGTTGATTACCATACGTCGACCGCTCACTAGTCCACGTAGGTGGACTAGTGAGGGTAGCCGCGACTTTAGTCGCCAGGCTGACTAACTATTTTCTGGCACGCTGCTGATCAATGATACGTTCAGCGAATTGCCGAATAATGCCAAAGCCGACAAGCAGCTGTCCAAAAGGGTTCCCCGCAGTTTGCAGGGTGTCTAAATGTTCTTCGTAAATGCGTACTCCGTGGGGGGTGAAAAAGAAGAATTGCACAAAGCCTGATGCAGGCAGAGAAAAATCCTTTGCCGGTTGGGTTTGGTCCAACAGAGTTTGTGCCAGTTTGATTAGTTTCCTGGCGGTCTCCGCCATTTTTTTATCGCCCCCTAAACCAATTATCCCGCCGCCCACCGTGGGTTGAAAAGATGTCTCTCCTGTGGGAAATGCGGTCAGCGATAAGGCAAAAGGGTGTCTGCTTTGTCGATCAACCATGCCAATATCCATAAGTACCCCGTAGACGCGGTCGGATTGCTCTTTTGAAACCCCGACCTGCCCGGGATCAATCTCGAAAATTAGCTCTCGCCATTTTTGGTATTGTTGCGTCATCATTGTTTGCGATTTTTGGGGACCGAATGTGTCTTTAAGAAGTTTGGGGATCATTAAATGTTCCTTTGGTTATAAATAATTTATTTCGTTATATAGTGTCGTGGGCAAAATTTTACTCTCTCTTTACAACTCTAAACCCAAAATGATCATTTCCTCGGGTTAGCTCTGTCACAATACAGTCACTAATCCTACACATCATGTCAGGTCTAGGCCATGCTCCGTCAATTCTAAGCATCGTAGCTACAGGAGCGCCACTCCCACTTCCGCCATCTGCCGGATTCTGCCGGCAACCGTGATTACCAATAGCTTCTGTGGCTGTCCATTCTGCAACATTTCCTGATAAATCGTAGACGCCATAAGGATTTGGCGCAAATGTAGCCACCGGTTGAGGATGGCCTTTGTGCTTTCCAGTACTACGCTCCCAGCCCCCGTTATACACTACATTTTTGTCATTTATAGTACCATCATCTGTGGCATACACCCAATCTGCATGTCCCCCTTTTCCAGTCCATTGCAACTCTGGCAAACCGGGTAACTCGTATCCATAAAAATCAGCAAATCCTTTTGCGCCGTAGTATTGAATATGGTTAACCGGCCAGTTTTTAACTTCTTCAAGCGTAGGTAATTCACAATCTGTATCCAGATGTCCTGCAAAAGTTATATTATCTTTAACGCTTCCATCAGCATTATAGATGTCTTTGCTAAAAGTAATAACCTCTCTGCCTTCATGCGTTACTCCAGCTGCCCAAAATTTGTGAAATTCACACCAATCGGTTATTTGATCAACAACATTTGGATAAGTCGCAGCCTCAAAATAACTGGTCCAATCAACATTAGCAGGATTTACTACGTTGAACATTTCCTTAGCACTGTCATATTCAAGCATTGATCTGTTTAACGGGTTTTCCATTTCCCACAGTTCATAGATTCCATTTCTATCATGGTCTTTTATTACCCTGATTCCTAATAGGTTCACCATTTGATTACCGTTAGCATCGAGAACTAGCCAACTAGTGGCTTCGGTTGCCGGATCAACAGTAATCATGTTTTTACGTAATGCCGCATTTAAAAAATCCACATACTGCTGATTGGTTATCTCGGTTCTGGCCATTTTAAAAGGCTCGATATTTTCCCCGTCTCCCGGCACATCAACAAATTCAACCGTTGAGACGTCTGCTGTTTGTTCATCAACTGATTGCTCGCAACTCGAAATAAATATACTGGTAATGCTTAAAACCAAGCATAAAAATAAAAATGGTCTGGGCATTTTACTGCTAGTCATTATGACCTCCTGGTAGCTCGGCCTGCTAAGTAATGGTGATTAAATAACTTGTGTATTTGTGACATAGTTCCCCTGGGAATTCGACGATGAAAGGGGCAACTTATCTAATTCTCATTCCTAAGCTGCCCAAAAGATCATGAGTTGAGCACCCGCAAGCCTGTTGGGCGGCTGCTCCCATCCACCACTACTTAGTGTGGTGCGGGTCTAGTATTGTCGAAGAACCACAGGTAAGTAAACTTTGTACTCAACCCTTTCTGCCATAAACAAATAGTAAACAAATTCACTGTCGGCTGCGAGTGAGTGTATCTGGTACTGAAGTGTTTGTCCGGTGGGGATGATGGGACTGAGCACTCCTCCGAAGTAGCAAATCGGCACATCCACGCGTCCACCTACTTTGGCTGCGCTCCGGATCAAATTATCCGGTTGGATGGGGTCACAGGCGGCGGATTGATAGGTGTGTGTCTCGCTCGCCTCCTGGAGCAGCGAGAGTATTGAGAACAAATCCAGCATGTCTTCCTTATACACCCTCAGACTCAAAAATACAACAACCAATGGGGAGCCTCGCGCCCTGTGTCTGTTGCCCTCTCCTTACCAGACGTTATACTGAAGAAAACCAGCACCACGGAGGTCGCAAGGATGATACGACATCAAGTTAAACGAGCTATTTTCTGGGGAATTTGCGGAGTAGTGCTTCTCTCCCTGGCCGTGCTGGCCGGTTGGTTGCTCTTACGCCACTATCGCGGGAGTGGAACCGGCGGCCCCTTGCTCCCCGCCCTGGTCGCCACCCAGAGCGCGGAACTGGCGACCACCTTCACCTATCCCCTTGACCCAGAACGCTTGGCGCCCTACATCCCCCAGCAGAGCGGCCCCCTAGACGTCGACACACGCTTTGACGTGCAAAATCCCGGCCTGGGCGACCGGGGCAAATGCTTCGTCAACCACGCCGGTCAGCAGCTCCCCTTCTCGCAACTCTGGCACGCCGGCGAGGATTGGTTCGTCCATGACGCCGACGGCAAAGTGCAATGGGGTCACGCCGCCGGGGAACCGGTACAAGCCGTTGCTAACGGCGTCGTCAGCTGGGCGCAGAACCTGGGAGGGGAAGGTAACGTCCTCATCGTAGAGCACCACCTCCCGCATGGGGAGCGCGTCTGGTCTGTCTACTGGCATCTGGCCGGCGTGCGCGTCGCGGTGGGAGAAGCCATCACGCGCGGGCAGGCACTGGGCGTGATCCACGACCGGGGACTCAACAGCCACCTCCATTGGGAAATCCGCACCTTCGCCACAGCCACCGAACTCTTCCCCCTGGATTCGGCCGGCGGGCGCGGCCAGTGCAACGGCTACGTGATGGGCGTCGGTTACACCTGGGACGACGACCCCGCGCGCGCCCATCCGGGATACTGGGGCTACCTACATCCGAGCGAGTTTGTATCTAGCGAGCCGCTTGTGCCCCTGCCACGATCAGATCAAAGCGGAAATCGCGCACCAGCAACCATAAAGAGTCGGCCAGTTCTGCGTGAGACTCGCGCACCTCATCGATGAGCATCACTAGAGTATCAGCGTCCGCCATCATAGCGGCTGCTTGCAAGCGGGCCAACATCTCCGCCGGGAGCACCGCCAACTCCGGCGTCGCCTGGGCCGTGGGAGCCATGACGCTCTTCGGTCCGGAGAGTTCCTCGTAGACGAACTGTACCCCTAAATGTTTGTGCAGCACATCGAAAATTTCCCTCTCGCGGAAAGGTTTGCGGATGAAATCATCACAGCCATTGGAGAGAATCGCCGAACGTTCCTCATCAAAAGCGCTGGCCGTGATTGCCACGATCACCGTAGCTTGTCCTTGCGTGGTGGCTTTGATGCGGCGCGTGGCCTCGTAACCATCCATCACCGGCATGCGCATATCCATCCAGATGAGATGTGGCTTCCAATCCTTCCAGACCGCAATCGCTGCCTGCCCGTCGGGCGCCACGCGGATCTCAAGACCCAG
>DUEJ01000001.1 GCA_011192175.1 Thermoflexia bacterium | reverse complement strand
ATGATCGCCTCTATCTTTCCGGATACGCCGGGCGTCAGCCTGATCTCAATTCCGCGTGATTACTACGCTTGGATTCCCACCTGGGGGCTGGACAAGATCAACACGACATATTTACGAGGGGTCAAGAACGGCTATCCGGGCGGGGGGCCGGGATTGATCAAGGCTACGATTGAATATAACTTTGGCGTGCCCATCCACTACTACGCGATGGTGGATTTTAATAGCTATCGCAGTATCGTGGACGCCGTGGAGGGGGTGGACATCATCGTCGAATGTCCTTTTCACGATACCTATCCCGATCCAGAGGCGGCGAGTGGGCAGAGCGATATCGACCTAAATCCAGGACTCCATCATCTGGATGGCAAACACGCGCTCTGGTACGTCCGTTCGCGCTGGAGCACCTCTGATTTCGACCGCCATCGTCGCCAACAGCAGGTAGTGCAGGCCGTTCTCCGGCAAGCCCTGGGGCAAAATCTGCTTCCGCGCATCCCTGAATTCTGGGACCTCTACCAAGAGAATACCGAAACCGACTTGGGGTTGACAGATGTGATCTATCTGGGTGCGGTGGCGGCCCGTTTTGATATGCGTAACCTGAAGAGCCGTTTTATTCGCGGCAGTACACTCTTGGAATCCTGGACTGCGCCCAATGGCGGATCAGTGTTGGTGCCGCGTTACGAAGCGTTGTACAATTTCATGTTGGAAGCGGCGCAACCGCCGGTCACCAGTCGGGCTACCCAACGCGCGCATCGCGTCGCGGTGTGGAACGGCACCGGCAACAGTAGTTGGGGCGAGGTCGCGGCTTACCGGCTGCGCTTGGAGGGATTTGAGGTGGCAGAAGTCAAAGATGTCTCCGGGGAAGCACGCACCACCATCACCGACTTCACCACCACTACCAAAGGCTCACCGCTCTGGAAGTTGCTCAGTCTCTACAAACGCCAGTCGAGTGATGTGGTGAGCACACCGTCGGAGGAAAGTCCGGTTGATTTCCGCGTCACGTTAGGTTGGGATTACGATCCTTGCACCGGGACGGGAACCGCCCATTGGCGCGCTACTCCGACACCAGGGCCTACTCCGACGCCCACCCCCGGCGAGTAAGGCCATGCCTGGAGATTCACCGTCTAAAGCAACTATCTCGCGGCGGCATTTTTTGCGGATGATAGCCGGTGGCGCGCTATTCTCGGTGCTAGCGCCGTTCTATATAACGCGGCTGGAGCCGGGCTGGCTCGAGTTGGAGCGCCTCACCGTTACCCTCCCCGCCCTGCCGCCGGCGTTGGCCGGCTTGACCATCGCGCAACTCTCCGATATTCATCTAGGAGCCTCGGTCGCGGTAGAACTGCTCCAACGGGCGGTGTCCCTGGTCAATGCGGCCGCGCCAGACCTGGTGGTGCTCACCGGAGATTTCGTCACCGGCCAGGCGGAGTACAGCCGGGCGGCGGCGGAAGCGCTGGCGGCCCTCCAGCCGCGCTATGGCAGCTACGCCGTCCTGGGCAACCATGACGTGTGGACTAATGCGGATTTTATCGCCGCGCAGTTGGCACGTGCGGGCATCACGGTGCTGCGCGACGCCCGCGCACGCTTGAAAATTAACGGCGCGCCGCTCTGGCTATTGGGCATCGAGGATCGTGGCTACACGAGCATGTCACGCTGGGGTGGCAGCGGGGACTTTGCCGCTTTTCAACGCCAGTGGCAATCCGCCCACGTTGCGCTCCGTGATTTACTCTCCGATATCCCGCTCTCAGAACCGCGCGTGCTCTTGGTTCACAACCCCGACTTTACGGAGATGCTGCCTCCCGCGCACGTGGATTTGGCGCTCTGCGGCCATACCCACGGCGGGCAAGTGCGGATTCCGTTGGTGGGCGCGCCAATGGTTCCCTCATGCTTTGGACAGAAGTTCATTGGCGGATGGGTGCAAGGCGCGCAGACACAAGTCTACGTCAGCCGGGGCGTGGGACTGATTCCTCCGGCGGTGCGGTTTAACTGCCGCCCGGAGGTGACGGTGTTGAGGGTTAAAGGTTGCAAGTTAAAAGTTGAGTCTACTGAAAAAACTAAGTATTTCACCACGGAGGCGCGAAGAGCACGGAGATTTTAAGCCCTAACCTTCAGCAACTTATTTTTCTTAGCAACTTGGCGTCTTAGCGGTGAGCCAACTTCCGTGGCGACCTTAGCAAGTAAGCGCTCTCCCGTAACCCCTCCAACTCTTCGGCTGCGATCAGAGACTCCGCGCCGCTTGATGATTACCACCTCTCGGTTGAGGACGACTTTATCCCAAAGCGATGCCAGATTGGCACGCGCATGAGTGTAGGTTGATAGAAAGCCCTTTAACCAATTAGAAAGCCGTATGGCAACCGTTCAAGCGCGTATAGAAAGTAACGCCCACGCGCTGAATATGCTCAATTAGATCTGGGTCGCCGATATCGTTGAAAATGGAGAGATCAATGGTGTACGGCAGGAGTAAGTCGTCAAGTTCGTGCATGATTTTGTAGAGAGCATCCAGCGTCAAACTTGCGCCGCCGCAAAGAGTCAGGTCAATATCGGAACCGTGTTTGTAGTTGCCTTTGGCGCGCGAGCCGTACAAGATTACCTTTTCCACTTGCGGGTAGCAGGCTAGCACAGCGCCAATTTTTTCGATGGCGGTTTCTCTCAAGCCGTATCTCACGATGATTCCTCTTGTCTCAGGCTTTCCAACTTGGCGCGCAACATGGCAAATTCTGTAAAGTAAGCACCGAGAATGGCTGAGGTGATCTGGGCGGCAGTGGCTTCATTGTAGGTATGCGAGGTTAGATTGCGGCTGACAATCATGTCCATCCATATTTCGCCGTTTTTTATCAAGCCGGTGCGGAAAGCAATCCGCGTGGCATCTTTTGACCCGTAGATATTCTGAACGCCGCGATTTTCAAGAAAATCTTTTAAGGTTTTCCAGGCCAGCTCATGAGTGTATTCAAAGGCTTGAATCAACCCTTGTCCTTCGAGTTTCGAGAGGGGCCGCTGTTCAGCCAGCTCTACGGCAGCTTTCAATTGCGCAAAGGCTTGGTTGAAATGCTTGCATCGCTGCATCCAGCGGATGTCTGGGTCGTTCATGGGAATCTCCATTTTCGGTTACTGCTCCGGACTGCTGTAAACCCCGCCGCACGCCTCGAAGTTCGTCAGGTGCTCCGCCTCGGTCCTGGCGAAAGCATGACTGCCATTCCCCGCCTGGCAATCCACCATGAAGAAGTAGTAATCGGTCTGCGCGGGAGCGGCGGCGGCCTGGATGGCGCTGCTCCCAGGATTAGCGATGGGGGCGGGCGGCAAGCCTAGGTGGCGGTAGGTGTTATAAGGAGAGGCGATTTCCAGATCGCTGAAATAGAGTTGGCTCTTCCACCAATCACCCTCCTCTGGACGGTAGCCCAACGCGTATTGGACGGTGGGACAAGCGGAGAGCGGCCAGCCATCACGCAACCGATTATAATACACCCCGGCGATTATGGGGCGCTCTGCGGCAATAACCGCCTCGCGCTCCACGATAGAGGCCAGCGTCAACCCCTGGTGGACCGTCAAACCCTGGTCGCTGAACCCTTGTTGAATCTCCGGCGTCACTTGACGGGTCAAGTTAGCCAACATGCGATCCACTAAATCATAAGCCGTGGCATCCATTGGAAGCCGGTAAGTATCCGGGAAGAGATAGCCTTCTAGCGTTCCGGTAAACGGAATTTGTCCAGTAAGGGGATATTGGGCGGGTAAATCCGTCTGCCGCCAGCCGGTTTGCGCCAGTTGCAAGAAGGCATCCGGCGTGATGCCGGTTTGCTCAGAGATCAGGGTGGCTAGTTCTTCCATCCGCTTGCCCTCGGGCAACGTGACGTGTTGTTCTTCAGCCTCGGCGTGTTGCAAGGCTCTAGCAATCTCGGGGATGGTCATCGTCTGGCGGAGATTGTAGATTCCCGCCTGGATACCGGCGTCCAGCTCTTTGTATTGGACGTAGCGGCGGAAAAGCTCTGCATCAGAAATTAACCGCTGCCCTTGCAACTGGTTGGCGATGGTGTGGACGCTCTCGCCCTCGGACACGGTAAAGGCAATGGTACGGTCATCATCCCCCGCGGGCGCGGCTAGCGCTTCAGCTTGGCTTTCGATGTAAAAATTAAGGTAAATAGCTTCAGCCGCGCAGGCTAACAGCACAAAGGTAAGGGCAACTATTAACAACGATAAATTTAAACGTTTCACTCTATGCACCTCAAATGACAAATGGTAAATGGCGAATCAGCGAATGGCAGGCAGCAAAACAAGTAAATTTCAGTATAGATTACAGAGATGACGCTGCTTGTTGATTTTTTTCATGTGCCTGGGCGTTCATTCGCGGTTAATTATGGCTTGACCCTGCGAACCCTCAGCCTAAAGGGTTAACTTTTAGTAGACGGCTAATTTATTTCCATCTAGGAAACTCTGTAAAATAACTGATGCAGCCACCGCATCGATCCAATTCTTATGCTCGCGGGGGCGTTTGCCTTGCGCGCGTAAAATATCGGCGGCCTCTTCAGTCGTGAGACGCTCGTCCCAGAGATGAAGCGGCAACTCAACGGTCGCTTGCAACTCCGCACTGTAATTCCGCACCCAGGCAGCTTGTGAGCCTTCGCTGCCGTTCATGTTGAGAGGTAAGCCCACCACTAGCGCGGCTACCTGATATTGGTGGATCAACTCCCCAATATGCTCAAAGTCGGCGGCGCGAGAAGTCCGCTGCATTACCTCCAGGGAGCGAGCCAGCAACCCGGTGGGATCGCTGATAGCGATTCCAATGCGACGAGCTCCTAAGTCTAAAGCCAGATAACGCATCTTTACTCTCCACAAAAAAAGTTGGCTTGCCGTAAAGTCGCTAAGCCGCTAAGAAAAAGATTAGGGCCGGTTGTATCCCGGATTGACAATCCGGCGGGCGGAATACCATTGCGCGCTACAAGCCCCCAAAATATTGAGATGATACAAAATTAAGCTCTAAAATCTGCGTCCACTCTTGAATTTTGCAGGGTGGCTGAGTTACAAGTAACGGTTTTTTAATAAAATCATCGTTACTTGCCACTCCATTTACCCGGCTTGATGGTGATTGCGGTGCGGATGAGGAGGCGAGGGATAAAAGGGAACCACTCCGGGGAAATAACAATCTCCGGTTCTTGAGCTAGCGGTAAAGATGCACTCAAGGTGGCGCGGGCGTCTGTGGCGCGTTGCCCTTGTATGGCTTCCCAAACTACATCCTGGTTGATCTCCGCAGTGGCATAGCCGTGAGCGGTAACGTAGAAGGTGAAGCGTCCAGCGCCCACATCCTCTTCCGCGGATTCTCCGATCTCAAAGCGGGTATCGGTTAGTCGATAGCCGGGGGGTTGTTGGGTGGAGAGCCGGCGGTAGGCGATTTTTTGGGCGTCGGTAGCGTTGACGGCCAATCCAGTTACTAGCAGGCGCAGTGACACTCCTAATACATCGGTTTGCTCGCCCACTAGGTGGGTGTAGGTTTCTTTGGGCGTCGCCTGGATGATCAGGTCCTGGTGCGGGATAAACTCGCCCGGTTGCAGATAAGCCGCAGCTTGCAGCCCATTATTGGCCTCGGCCAGCACCTGCTCGGCGGCGATGCCCCAGACGCGGCCCTGATCCGCTTGCGAGACAGTCGCTGTCTTCTGGCTCTCCGCGCCGGTGATAGGATCGGGATTGGTCACTTTGAGGGCAAAGCCGACCACGCCTTCCACAAAGTTGATCTGGTAGGTTCCCACATTCCCGCGTGGGCCTTGCTCCAACGCCTCGACGTAAACCGCTGCTTGACCAAAAGGCGGCACGTCAATGGGGTCCGTGGTCTTGAAGCGTACCGGATAAGAGCCGGCGGAGGTGCGGACTATCGTCCCGGCGGGAACTTGATAGTTCTGTCCCAACTGATTGGTGAAGAAGACTTGCCCCGTGGATCTTCCTGAGACGGTGTCTCCCCGTCCGGTAGTGCCCACTTCGGCGTAGCTCTCGAACTCATCACCCACGCGCCGGCCCGGAATAAGATTGCGTTGAAAATCCACGGTGCCGGGGTCCATCTCTGCCGAGACGGAGATAGGCACAATCAGGGCATAAGTAGCTTGTTGCGGCACCAAGCTAATTTGCGCGGAGGGCAGCGTCAGGAAAGCCACCATTCCTATGGCGCCTAACGCGATCAGCAATATCCCAAGCTGTATGGGGAGCAACCAGCGCGGCCGCGGGCCGCGCAACACCCGCGGCTCTAGCTTCTCAGCCCAGGGGGGACGTTGCGGCCGCGCTGGGCGCGCTGGTGGTGTGGGAACGGGGAAAGTACCGTGTGCGGCCAGATAAGTCTCGGCCTGCGCCACGCTGACAAAGACGGTGAATCCTGCCTCACGGGGAAGAGCGCGTTTGGTAAAATCCGCCACTACCCAGGCCGAGCTCAGTTGTTTTTCTTGGCAGGTTTTTAACAGCACTTCGTAATCAAGTAACGAATCCCAGCCCGTTTCTACTTCCCAGGGCAGCTGAATGAGAACCAACTTGGCGGGCGTATGGCGTAATGCCTCGCGTACCGTATAACGATCTTCCTTTGGCGTAATCCGTAAGATATTCACTCGTGAGAGTATGCCACAATTTTGAGGTTTTGCCAATTGGCCGATTGTCTAACTAACAGGCTTATGGTATAATGCCCTGGTTGCGGGCGTCGTGTAATGGTAACGCCTTGGCCTTCCAAGCCATTGATACGGGTTCGATTCCCGTCGCCCGCTTGTCAGGGCCTATAGCTCAACGGTTAGAGCAACCGGCTCATAACCGGTCGGTTCCAGGTTCAAATCCCGGTAGGCCCATCAGAGAAACTAAGCTACGGCCCGTGAGTTACGGGCCGTTTGCTATATCAGCTAATCAGCAGGGGGTAGAAATGTTAGAACGTTTAGATGCGTTAGAAGCACGCTTTGATAACTTAGCAGAGCTGCTGGCCGATCCGGAGATCGTTCAGGATTATACTAAGGTGGTCAAGTATGCCAAAGAGCGTTCTGATCTGGCGGAGACGGTGGAAACATACCGCCGTTACAGAGCTGTGGGGGAAGAATTAGCCGAGACTGAGAAACTATTGGATGAGGTCGAAGATGCCGAGCTGTTGGAGATGGCCCGCGCGGAGATTAAGCAACTCTCGGCAACTAAAGTAACTCTAAGAGAACGCCTTAAACAATTATTGGTCCCCAAAGACCCCCGTGATGAGAAAAACGTTATCATTGAGATCAGAGCTGGCGCTGGGGGAGACGAAGCGGGGTTATTCGCGGCAGAGCTCTTCCGTATGTATGCGCGTTACGTTGAACGTCAAGGCGGTTGGCGGTTGCAGATTATCAGTGAAAATCGCACGGGGATTGGTGGTTTTAAGGAGGTCATCTTCCGGGTAGAAGGGAAACGGGCTTTCTCGCAGCTAAAATATGAGAGCGGCGTGCATCGCGTTCAACGAGTGCCAACCACGGAGTCCAGCGGGCGCATTCATACCTCAACTGTCACGGTGGCAGTGCTGCCAGAAGTAGAGGCCGTTGAAATCAATATCAATCCTAACGATTTGGAGATTGGCACCTACGGCGCTTCGGGGCCAGGTGGTCAACACATGCAGAAGAACGATACGGCGGTGCGCATCATCTACAAACCAACCAGGATGGTGGTCACTTGCGAAAGTGAGCGCTCGCTGACCCAAAACAAGCTCCAAGCGATGACCGTCTTACGCGCCCGGCTCTATGAGATTGAACGACGCGAACAAGAAGAGGCCATTGGATCCGCTCGGCGAGCACAAGTAGGTACGGGCGAACGTAGCGAGAAGATTCGCACCTATAACTACCCGCAGAATCGCGTTACCGATCATCGTATCGGCAAATCTATCTACGACTTGCCTTCTATCATGGAAGGTGAGATCAGGGAATTTATCGAGGCGCTGACCGCTGACGAGCAATGGCGCAAATTAGCGGCATTGGGGGAATAATCGCTCTCCTAAAATTCTCGGCGGATTGTAATCCGCCGCAAGCGCTTACTCCACCTGAAAGCCCTTTATGGTCAGCCCGCCTTCCAGCACGACAAGCTGGAGGGCGTGTTGGCGTTTTAGTAAATCGCGGTCGAGGAGCACCGGTTGGCTCTCAACCATGATCTCCCGCACTGACTGCCCCTCCGCCATTACGCGGATGAGAGCATTGGAATTGCCGGGTAACAACTCCAGAGCGCGACCTTGCCAATTAAGCGTCAGACTAGCGCCTGCGGTGACAGTGCTTTTTGTTCCCTCCGGACTAGTAATCCAGGCCCCCTGGTAGTTAAGCTGCCAACTCTCCGCGCTATGCTGCCCCTGATAAAGTGTTGGGGCTAGCGTGTTGAGGTATTCTTTGATCTCCGCGTAAATCGGTAAGGGCGTAAAATCGGGTTCCATCAGCCGGAAGTAGTACCACGGCTCTCCCCGCTCCTGCTCCGAGGGCCGTTTGAAGAACCAAATAGCAACGTGCCCGACCCAGGGCCATTCTTGCTGCACGCGCTCCAATGCCTGGATAGCATAGCGCGCTTGTTGCTCCTCGGTAACGCGCCCATAAATAGCCGGTAATCCTGCGGGTGCCGCATTGCTATTCATCTCGGTGAGCCAGATGGGTTTGCCGGCATCTCCATGGGCGACCATCAGATCGCGGATCCAGAGGGGCCGCGAGAAATTGGTCAGATTAGGCCGCATCCGGCGATCTGTTGGCCCAGACCAGAGCATATAATCGTTGACCGCCATGATATCAAAACAGGCTCCTGCCCCGGCCTGATACATGCGTTGCAAAAATACGGTATCCATGAGCGCGTTACCGCCATCTGGGCGCGAGGTACCCAACGCGACGGTGGGCGCCAGCGCCCCACTGATTACTACGGCTTGCGGGTCGGCGGCTTTGATGCGCTTGTAGGCCAGACAGAGCAACTCGGTGTAGGCTTCGGGATCAACAGGCCGCTTACCCCATTCGGGATAGATGTTCGGCTCGTTCCAAACCTGGTAGAAGCGGATGCGACCCCGGTAACGAGAGACCACGGCTGCCACAAAATCACCGTAATCAGCAAAATCATCTGGCGGGGCATAAGTGCCGAGCTCATCGCCGGCGGCCCGGCTCCAAGTGGGCGGGTTGCTCAACCGGACAATGATTCCCAGTTGGTATTGTTCCGCACTGGCGACTAGCTGATCGTATTTCTCCCACGCGGAACGATGTGGTACGTGGCGGCGATCCTCAAAATCGCCCTTCCCGTGGATCTCAATATCTTCCCAGGGAAATTCCTGCCGGATCCAGTGGAACCCGGCCTCACTGATCAGCTGGAGAGAACGCGCGCGCTTTTCGAGCTCCACCTCCTGCTCCAGGAAGGTATTGATGCCGAACGGAGAGAGTTCCGTGTAAGCGATGGGTCCCTCATCCGCAGTTCGAGGTAAGGGCCGCGCTAGGTTGGTACTCCACTGGAGCAAGCCGCGCAGCTGCGCCGCGCTATTCTCCTCACCGGTGAGCTCATAAGGCCATGCGGGGAAAAGCACCCTACTGGATGTTATCACCAAGAGCAGAATCAGCAGGAGTAGGAATCCAAACCGGTATTTACGCAGAAGTGCCAAAAAAGTCACCGCCGCCGGGGAGGAGCCATAGTTGCTTGGAGCATGATCTCTGTGGCGAGAGCCATATTGGGATTGCTAGCATATTTGCGCACCTTAGCCAGGTTCTCCTGGTAATCAGCCAACAGTTCCTCATCAGTGCCTTTGTAACCGCTGATGCTGCGCTGTGCGCAGGTACAGCAACCCAAAGAGGCGCGGTAGCTATCTAGACTGCAAGTTAGACAACTGCTTTCATCAATCACCAATAGGCCGAAAGCCAACACCGCTTCGTGATTATTGGGCAGGGTGAGAAGCCGATCTATCAGTTCACGCCACTGGGGACCTCGTAGATCCCGGAGGGTTTTGATGCAACGGGGGGGAAAAAGAATTTCGCTATCAGGATACATATTTATTCCCTATCGGTTAAATGCTAGGTGGATATAGCTGCTCAGAATTGGTCATCCATGCTTGAGAATGTTTAGCGCCCTGCCCAAAGCCGCTTAATGATAGCATATTCAAGCCAGTTTTTCAAGGGTATTTTATTCTCAAAAGAGCTGAGAAAGCTTGTCTGCTAGTTTGCAACTGGTAGAATAGAATCGGTAAGAGAGTAATGGAGCGCAAATGAACGAAGTTCAAGTAAATCGGCGTTACGCGCGACAGATAGCGATTCCCCAAATTGGTGTAGCTGGACAGGCCCGGTTGCAGACAGCGCGTGTCTTGGTGATTGGAGCCGGAGGGCTGGGTTCCCCCGCGCTCTTCTATCTGGCCGCCGCCGGGGTGGGCACGCTGGGTATTGCTGATGACGATTTGCTCTCTTCTACCAACTTGAATCGCCAGATTCTCTACACGCCAGCGGGGATAGGCCGAAACAAGGTTGAGCAAGCGGCGCGCCGCCTCCGGGCATTCAATCCAGAAATTACCATCATCCCGCATATCATGCGTGTCTCGCGTGCGAATGGCCCCGCCCTAATTGCAGATTATGATCTAGTGGTGGAAGCTACCGACAATCTAGCCAGCAAGGCTCTAATCAACGAACTTTGTGTGCGGGCCAGAGTGCCCCTGGTATGGGCGGGGGTGCAACGATTTGAGGGGCAATTAAGCGTAGTGCTGCCCGGTCACGCTTGCCGCCGGTGCATCTTCCCCGAGCTGCCGGAACCGGGCAGCCAGCAATCACCGGCCGAACTTGGAATTATCGGCGCCACAGCCGGGGTAATCGGCACGTTGCAAGCGCTGGAGGCGCTCAAAGTGTTGCTGGGGATAGGGACGCCATTGGTGGATCAGCTACTGCTCTGGGATGGATTGCACCACTCTTTTGAGAAGATACAAGTTACCAGAACTGCTAACTGTCCACACTGTGGACAAAATGAGGAGTAAAAATGGGAACAGCTGTAAAATTATTTATCGCCTGGGCCGCCGCTTACTTATTAGGCTCGCTTCCGCCGGGTATTCTTTGGGCCAAGGTGCTCAAACATATTGACGTACGCCAACATGGGAGCGGGCGCACCGGCGGCACCAACGTCTGGCGCACCAGTGGTTCACTAGCGGCCCTCTTAACAGCTATCTGTGATGGCTTCAAGGGGGCCGCCGGCATCTGGATAGCCAAAGCACTGGGACTTAGCCCCTGGGCAGTGGCCCTCACGGGGGCGCTAGGCATAGTGGGGCATAATTACTCACTCTATCTGGGCTTTACCGGTGGCGCGGGCACGATCACCAGCCTGGGGATTGCCAGTGCGATGTGGGGAGGGAACTTGCCGCTATTGTTAATCCCGGCGATTGCGGTTGTTGGATTGGTAGGACATGCTTCCGTGGCTTCTATCCTTATCGCGCTCTCTCTGCCAGGGTTGAGTTACTGGCATGGGGGATGGCCTTACGCACTGGGATTTGGCCTCCCAACTATGTTGTTGACGCTCTGGGCGCTACGGCCTAACATCAAACGTCTCTCTAAGCGAGAAGAACGGTTTCTACCCATTTTCTACGAAAAACCACCCTTGATTCAGATATCCAAGCACACTCCCCAGAAGCGAGAAAGCGAGTGAGCGAGAAAGCGAGAAGGCGAGTGAGCGAGAAAGCGAGAAGGCGAGTGAGCGAGAAGGCGAGAAGGCGAGGGAGCGAGAAAGCGAGGAAGGGAGAGGAACAGATATGAGAGAAAGCGGTTTCAAAGCCACGTATCATATTAACAGGCTGGTAGCGGAAAACTATAAGAACCTAGGTCCGCTAGATGTCAGTTTTGGCAGCTTGAATATCTTAATTGGTCCCAACAGTTCAGGCAAGAGTAACTTGGTGAATATCTTTCGTTTTCTGGAAAATGCCAGCTTACCTTCTGTGGATGAGGTCTCGAGCTTCGACAAAGCCATTATGCAGCTAGGCGGCTCTGACATATTAGATAAAACCGTGAAACGACCGGGGCAGGTCAATTTAGAATTCTATTTAAGTCCTTTACCGCCCGAAGAGGTTCAAAGCCGTCTCCGACTTACGTTACTGTTTGTACCGGGAAACCGTTTCCCGGTCATTTACCGAGAAGATGTTGCTGTCGAAAGAAGGAAAGGTGAGGGATTCAATGATAAAATGCTTTTTAGACAAAACCAGCATGAGCAGGAGACCATTGAAGGGGCAATTCTAGCAGCTGGACCTATTCCGCTGTATAATTTGCTGGGTTCTTTTTCTCACTGGCATTTCTACAACGCCAACAGCATGAATCTAAAACGCATCCGAGAGGCAGAACCCAAAGTGGGACAAGGGGATAGATACCTTACTGCTTCTGGCGAGAACTTGACGTTGGTCCTCCACAATCTTATGGAGGATAGTCTTGAATTTGAAGAGCGTATCAACCAGGCCATGCAAGGCATTTGGCCCCTTACCCGCCGGATAAGAACGGTTTTTGCGGGGCAACTATCACTGGCTGTGCAATGGTATATTGCGGATACCCCAGAACCCTTTTATCTGAGGGAGATGTCTGATGGCCTGGTGCGGATGTTGTGTTGGGCTACGATCCTACATTCGCCGCAGTTGCCCGCTCTCCTGGTGATAGAGGAACCCGAAATGGGTATACACGTGGCTTGGCTAGAAGTACTTGCCCATTGGATCAAAAACGCCTCTCTTAAAACTCAAATTATCATCAGTACCCACAGCCCCGATTTATTAGATCATTTTACGGATGAAGTGGAAAACGTACTGGTATTCAGCGCACCTGAACGAGATACCGGGCACTTCGCCATCAACCGTTTGACTCAAGAAAGCGTAGCGAGCTGGTTGCAAGAAGGGTGGAAATTAGGAGACCTCTATCGCGTTGGTGATCCCAGCGTGGGCGGTTGGCCGTGGTAAAGACTTGGGTCTTTGCCGGAGGCGGCCCCTCGGAAGTAAAGGGGTTCCTGCCATTTTTGAGAAAACAGTTCGCGCAGGCGCAATTTGAGAGGAAAACTCCCTACTACCAGAAACCTGGGGCCAGACCAGGTGCTAATGGGCCCCTAAAGTTATGGGGGGGGCACAGGCGGAGAGTTAGCCAATCGTATTGTCAGACAATTACGGGCGGCCTTAAATCGTGGTGAGAATTATGATCTCATTCTGGTTATGGACGATTTGGACTGTCACGTAGCGGAAGAACGTGAGAAGCTGTTTAGGGACACCATTAACGCCGTGCTTGGCGAGTTCCCTGATATGCAGAGCGACCGGATGGTAATAGGTTTCGCGGCTCCTGAGATTGAAGCCTGGTTGATCGCAGACTGGAGTAATACTTTTGCCAAAGATTTAGACTTTCGTGCGCATCACGGGGCTATGCGTCATTGTTTAGCCAGCCAACATAACGTATCTTTTGCTGAACCAGAAAATTTTAGCACTTTAGATGAGAAAAAAGACGCTTGTGAGGAAAAACTTTCCGCACTGATTATGGAAGCGGCATTGGATGAAGCAAACGTGCATTATTCCAAGGCTGTTCATACACCCCGACTACTGCAAGAGATGCTGGTACCTGTGGTCATTGGCAAATGTCCTCTTTTTAGGCAGTGGTACCGAGAGCTGGAAAAGTTTATACCGCAGGAACAGTGAAGCGAGAAAGCGAGTGAGCGAGAAAGCGAATGAACGAGGGAGCGAACACATCATCGCAAAAGTCGCGTTACTGAGACTACCGAACTAACGACTACCAGACTACTGGACTAACTGACTAACAAGGCGAGTGCCAGATGAGAGAAAACTACCCGACTGCTCAATTACGTGGTTATTGGCCGCTATTGCTCATCCTGTTCGCTTACTTCATCGCCGGCACGCTCTACGCGGTGCAGACTCCCCACTGGCAAGTGCCCGACGAACCGGCGCACTACAATTACATCCGCACGCTGGCCGAACAGCACCAGCTACCTGAAATGACCGCGCAAGATTACGACCAAATTTATATTGAACGGTTGACCAGTGAGCAGTTCCCTCCACACCTCTCCATTGCGCCGCTGACTTATGAGGATCACCAACCGCCGCTCTACTATCTCTTAGCCACACCAATTTTCTGGCTGGGAGAGGGACGCCTGCTCCCCTTGCGACTTTTCTCCTTGACTTTGGGCGCGGTGGTGGTCGTGATGACCGCTTTGATAACGGCAGAGGTCTTGCCCCAGTCCCCCGGTTTGAGTTGGCTGGCCGCCGGTCTGGTCGCCTGCTTGCCACAGCACCTCGCGATGATGGCCGGCGTCAACAACGACTCGTTGACGGAAGCCTTGCTGGCGCTCTGGCTCTGGCTGGCTTTGCGTTACCTGCGCGGCAAAACCTCCCCGCTCAGCCTGGGGGTGGTCTTAGGAGCATTGTTGCTCACCAAAACTACGGGCTACGTGGCGCTCCCCCTGGCGCTCTTGGTGATTGTGTTGCGCTGGCGGCGAGGCGGCTTTGCATTTAGTTGGGCATTGCACCAGGCCGCCGCGCTCTTCATCCCTGGCTTGCTCTTAGGCGCGCTCTGGTGGACGCGCAACTCACTGCTCTATGGTTGGCCCGACATCCTAGGGCTGCAACGTCACCACGCCGTGGTGGTAGGACAACCGCGCACCGCAGCCTGGATCGCGCGCGACGGGTTAGGACTCTTCCTGCATAATGCCCTGCACACCACCTTCCGCTCGTTCTGGGGGCAGTTCGGCTGGATGGGCGTAGTGTTGGATCAGCGCATTTACCTAGGAGCCGGCCTGCTCTCGGGTCT
Organism: Thermoflexia bacterium; assembly: GCA_011192175.1. GTDB lineage: Bacteria > Chloroflexota > Anaerolineae > B4-G1 > SLSP01 > G713. The sequence goes on along the minus strand of DUEJ01000001.1, from coordinate 52,626 downwards.
GATGGTTTGGGGGGCCGCGTGGCAAGCGATTTTCGCGCTGTACCGGGGAATCTCTCGCACTCAGCAAGATGCCGGTTGTCTATTGGGAACAGCCACGCTCATCACCTTCGCGCTGCCGCTCTGGTACAACCTAACCTTTGTGCAACACCAGGGACGGTACCTCTTCCCTGCACTGCCCGCGCTGGCTCTGATCGCGGCCCTGGGATTGCGGCAATTGACCCATAAACAGGTAGCCATTGCCGCCACGTCGCTGCTTGCGATAGCAGGTTTGGTAATCGGCGGGCTGGGATTGCTGCGCGGCGACTTGCCGCTCTGGACGTTGGCGTTAGTGGGGAGTGCGGCGTTGTTCACGGCTCTTAGTGGCCTAACTGCGGCTAAATTTAATGCCATCTGGGGCGCCCTTCTGTTGGGGGGATTATTTGTCCTGGATATGTGGTGCTTATTTGGATTTATCGTACCGTTATTGAGGTAGCGAGAGAGCGAGTAAGCGAGCATTTCACCACGGAGACATGGAACACACGGAGAAAAAATAAAGAACTCTGTGCCCTCCGTGCCCCCGTGGTGAGGGCTTTCAGAGTTGACCTTAGACTTTCGACTTATCTTAAAAGGAGCAAATAGAGATGCTTGAACCAGGATTAGTAGGAGAGATTACCCATATCGTCACCGAAGCCGAGACTGCTGCGACTTACGGCAGTGGATTGGTGCCCACGTTAAGCACCCCGCATCTGGTCGCCTTGATGGAGAACGCGGCCCGCGAGACGGTGCAAGCATATTTACCAGAGCACCAGAGCACCGTAGGCACCGTGATCAATATGCAACACTTAGCCCCCACCCCCGTGGGGATGGAGGTGCGCCTGCGTGCGGAGGTGCTATCCGTGGAAGGCCGCCGGCTGAGGTTGCACGTCGAGGCATGGGATGCGGTGGAGAGAATCGGCGTCTGTGAACATGAACGCTTCATCATTGATTGGGAACGCTTCATGCAACGAGTCGCCGAGAAAGAGCATCAAATATGCGGATGACCCGCTACGCCCTGCACTCGTATTTTGCCCTGATTATGGTAGAATATGTAAGTGATAGATGAAAATAAACCTCAAAGAGAATCCGAACAACCCCTGGGTGTGATTGCCTGTTTAACGCTGGGCTTCGAGATTGCGGCGCGTTATCCGCAACTTTCCATATTGCCCTTCTTGTTAGATACCTACCTCTGGCTAGGCCCTCGGTTATCCTTGAAGCCGTTCTTAGCTAAGCTGAGTGTGCTTTGGGCTACCCCGCCGACGACCGAGCTGGTCTCAGCTTACCAGTCGCTCAATCAAGTCATTGATGAAGTAGGGCAGCGATACAACCTCTTTGCCCTCTTAGAACCTGCACCGCTATTGGGCGTACCCTCCTTAATGAGCAAACATTTAACCCTCTTGCGCCCCTTTGGAGAGCGTCCCACTATACCGGTCACCAACGCCGGCATGACCGTTAGCTGGGTGCTCTTTCTCACCAGCCTAGGGCTAGGGCTGGCGGCAGTTTACCTCTGGCAAATAGGGACGCGCATTGGTGAGGAGATTGAGAAACCACCGGTGAAACCAGCTGCTCCGCTTAAAATTTGGGGGAATCTGTTGAAATTAACCTTCTGGCTCCTACTAGCCTTAGTCGGGTTAGGCTCACCCGTCTTGCTGGTCACTTCTCTTTTAAGCCTCTTCAGTTTTGGCCTCTCTAGCTTTCTAATCACATTAGTTTTATCCGCCGGGGTCTTTATTCTGCTACATTGTATATACACGATCCCCAGCATGGTGCAATTCCGCAAAACTCCCTTCCAAGCGCTGCGCGAAAGCCTCATCTTGACCCGGGCAGATTTCCCCGGCGCTCTGGGACTGCTCTTAGCGACGTTGATCATCAGCCAGGGCTTGAATTACGTCTGGACTCTGCCCGCACCGGAGAGCTGGTCAACCCTGATTGGTATCGGGGGACATGCCATCATCAGCACGGCCCTTACCATCTCCCTCTTTATCTTCTATCAGGAACGGGTGATATATTTAGAAATCCTCAAGCAAGCCTATGCTGCCAGCACTGCTAAATCGCCGGCAGAGACATAATAACGCTATACGGAGCGCACATTATTTAGTGAGGTGCCATGGTTGACAATCTGAAACAAGAAGAACTCAAATATGATGCTTCTACCATCCAAGTGTTGGAAGGGTTGGAAGCAGTCCGCCGGCGCCCAGGCATGTACGTTGGCGGTACCGATGTACACGCCTTGCATCATCTGGTTTACGAGGTAGTGGACAATTCCGTCGACGAGGCATTGGCCGGAGTTTGTGACTATATCAAAGTGACGATTCACGAAGATAGCACCGTCACCGTCTGGGATAACGGACGGGGTATCCCCGTAGGTGAACACCCGGAAAAGAAAATCTCGGCGCTCCAGTTGGTGCTCACCACGCTCCACGCCGGCGGTAAATTTGGCGGCGGCGGCTATAAAGTCTCCGGCGGGTTACACGGCGTCGGCGTCTCAGCCGTCAATGCGCTCTCTGAGTGGATGGAAGTGACGGTGCGCCGTCCAGACGGCGTCTACCGGCAACGTTACGAGCGGGGGATCCCCTGTACAGAAGTAAGGCCGATCAACCCAGAGCCACCCGCCGAGACCGGCACAACCGTGGTTTTCAAGTTCGACGCCACCATCTTTGATGATGTGCAGTTCAATTTTGTTACGTTGGAACAGCGGTTCCGAGAGATGGCTTTTGTCACCCGGGACGTGACAATAGAGCTAATAGACCAACGTCAACAACCATTCCCGCGCCGCATGAGCTTCTACTTTGAAGGCGGTATTCGAGCTTTTGTCCATTACCTTAACCGCCACCACGAGACCATCCACGATCTAATCTACGTGGAGAAAGAATTGGATGGCATTTATATTGAGGTGGCGCTCCAATACACCGATAGTTACCGTGAGACGGTGATGGCTTTCGCCAACACCATCAACACGATAGACGGCGGCACGCACTTGACCGGCTTCCGGTCGGCACTCACCCGGACCATCAACGGTTATATGCACGACACTAACCTGCTCAAAGATAATGACCCTAACTTGAGCGGCGACCTGGTGCGAGAGGGAGTCACTGCCATTATTAGCGTCAAAATCCCCGAACCACAATTCGAGAGCCAGACCAAGGTGAAGTTGATGAATACCGAGGTCAAAGGGTTGGTGGAGAGTGCGCTCAATGAGGAGCTGGCCGAATTTCTGGAAAAACATTCCCGCGCGGCGCGCCGTATCGGCCAGAAATGTCTAATTTCTTTCCAGGCCCGCCGGGCGGCCCGCAAAGCCCGCGACCTGGTGATCCGCAAGAGCGTGTTGGAGAGCATGACATTGCCGGGTAAGCTGGCCGATTGTTCCAGCCGTGACCCGCAGGAGACGGAGATCTTCATCGTCGAGGGCGATTCTGCTGGCGGTTCGGCCAAACAAGGCCGCGACCGGCATTTCCAGGCGATTCTGCCGCTGCGCGGTAAGATTCTCAATACGGAGAGAGCCAGCATCAACCGCATTCTCAACAACAAAGAGGTCAAAGCCCTTATCTCGGCAATCGGTTGTGGGATGGGGGAGCAGTTTGAGCTGGAGAACTTGCGCTATAATCGCGTTATCATCATGTGCGATGCGGATGTGGACGGCGCGCATATCGCCACTCTCTTGCTCACCTTCTTCTTCCGCTATATGCAACCGTTGATCACGGACGGGCACCTCTATTTGGCGCAACCGCCGCTCTATCTGGTCAAGGCGGGGCGTAAAGCCGACTACGTCTACACTGAGCAAGCGTTACAGCGCCACATCAAAGAATTGGACGGGGCCAAATATGATCTGCAACGTTACAAGGGCTTAGGGGAGATGAACCCGGAGCAGCTCTGGGATACTACCATGGATCCCCATAATCGCACATTGTTGCGTGTTACAATTATGGATGCGGTGATTGCGGACAACACTTTTAGCATGTTGATGGGCAAGGATGTGCCGCCCAGACGCCGCTTCATCCAGAGTCACGCCCACGAGGTGCAGAACTTGGACGTGTAAGGGGCCCGTCTACTACTCACAGCCCCACAGGTTCCCAAAAACCTGTGGGGCTGTGTTGTTAGCTCCGCTTTCGCAACCAGAGCGGTATCCCAAAGAGGCCCAGCGGGGCGAGGATGATCAACAGGAGCAACAGTCCTCCGCTGAAGAGGGAGATGAGGCTGCCGGGCAGGACCAGAGTTCCTTGAGTCAGCCAGGCGGAAGAGGCAACCAATCCCACGGTGCTGAAGTTCCAGAGACCGTGGATAAGCAACGCGCTCAAGTAGGTCAGGGGGAGCAACCAGCGGCGCCGGCGCTGCCAGAAATAGCCCCAACCCAAGCCAATCAGGCCGCTGGAGAGCGCGTGCATCGCGGTGGCGGGCAGGCGCATGCCCACGCCAGCCGCCCACTCCCAGCGCTCTCCCAACCCCATGAGGCTATTGAGCGCGCCTTCCAGGATCGCGAAGCCGAGGCCGCTAGCTGCTCCCAACAGAAATGCCTCTGTGATGCGCAGTTGGCGGCGCCAGCTAAGCACTACTACCAGCCAAACTTTGGCAAATTCCTCAATCAGCGGAGTGATAAGCGTCAGTATGAGCAGCAACATGACCAAAATGAGCGGCGAGCTGAGGAACGCCAACAATTCGCTTTCCAGGAGCGGAGCGGCTGGGGGCTGAACCCAACGTTGTAAGAATGACTGAAGTTTCGCCAGTTCGGCTTGCCCGCCGGGGAAGAGCGTCGCCACACTACCCACGAATACCACCACTAGCAACAACCCGATCATTTCCAGGAGAAACGCGGGTAAGGTAGCCGCAACTCCTCCACTCAGCGCGGTCACGAGTTGAGTGAAGGTTGGCAGCGAGTCGCGTCCCGCTGCCAACCCGGCGAAGATCAAAAACAGCAGCGCCGGGAGTAAGATCATCGCGAAATGGATCAGGGCGAAGGGCATGGTGAGATGTAGCCGGGCTGGCAGCAACAACCCTAGCGTAGCCAGCAGAAGCCACAATCCCAGCAAAATCCCCCAGCTGCGCGGATTGACGGGAAAGGCTAACCCTGGTTCTTTTCGCCAAGCGCGCAGGCCGATCACCAACCAGAAAGCAGCCAGGGTGCCGGCCAACAGGCTGCTGACAGCGACTAGGCTAGCTAAAACAGCTTGCTCGGGGCCTACGAGACGCGGCAAGAAAATCGAGATAAGTAAGCCGCCTAATCCGCTCAAAAGCGCAATCCCGGCTATGACCGCGCTTACTAATCCCCAAGTCACCTTAGATTTTCGCATAAAGCATTCCTTATTTTGACGTTTTTCTCAGTGTTTCTCGCTGTGTACTCGGCGCAACTCTGTGTAAGCTGCTACTTTTGCCCCTATGCCTTTAGGCATTCTCTCTGATAAGCAAAAGAGGGGCTAGCGAGCCAACCGCCACCCCCTCCAGTAGATTGCAGCTACTTATTCTTCTACGATCGTAACGCTCTTTACCTGATCTAGTTCCACACCAGCAGCAGCGCCCGGTTGCGTGCTGGCTAATTTATCCAATACGTCCAAACCGGCTGTTACCTGTCCAATCAGCGCGAACTTACTGTTGAGACTTGCGGCTTCAGGTCCCTTGGTGATGAAAAACTGCCCGTTGGGTAACATGCCCACTAATCCGCTGCGGTCAAAGATCCCTTGCGTTTCGCCGGTACAGTAGTAACCAGGATAACCCATGCCGCTGTTGGTGGGATCGCCGGTTAGCGCCACGAAATTATCCTGCACAAAGAAATAATCGGTATCCTCATACCAACCTTCATTGGCCAGGAAGATAAAATTGTTAATGTTGGTAGGGGCGGATTCGGTGAAGAGATCAAAGGTAATAGCGCCCTGGGTGGTGTTGACCGTGGCTACGTAGTTCTTCTCAACGTCCAGGGTGATCTCCGGCGCTGCCGCGTATTGTTTATCCGCCAGGGAGAGAATATCCAGGAAGGCCTCCAAACCTTGCAGAGAGAGTCCCAACTGGTCGGTGGGATAGAGGTATCCATTGAGGATCAGTGAGGGGGTCCCCGGCAATCCCAACTCTTGCGATTCTTCCGTCTCGGCCTCTATGGCGGCCAGATAGATGCCGTCATCTAGAGCACTATCAAACTGCTTCAAATCCAAATCCAATTCTTCAGCGTAAGCACTCATCTTCGCGCGCGCTTCTTCCTCGGAAAGTGGTTGCCATTCAGCGCGATTCGCGAAGATTAGATCGTGCATCTCCCAGAATTTACCCTGCGCCCCGGCAGCTTCGCTGGCTTCGGCGGTTAATATCGCCTTCTCATGGAAGGAGAGCGTGAAGTGACGATAGGTTAGCTGCGCAGTCGGATGATCGGCTAAGAATTGCGCTAACATCGGTGCGGTGCCACTGCAACCGGGGCACTCAAAATCGGAGTATTCAATAATCGTGAGCTCTACATCATCCCCAGAGGCCCCCTTTAGCCAATCGTTCTCATCAACGGGACGTACCGGCAGTTGGGGCATCGGCTGATTTTCGCAAACTCCCGGCTCTGCGGGAGCCATGATTTCTACCGGCCCGGTAGGTTCACTCGCTACGCTGGTTTCTTCTGGTGATTGCGTATCTTCAGTGGCGGCACTCTTCGCCGTAGGCTCTGGGATGGTGGTTGCGGTGGGTTCAGGTGTCCCGGGTGCATCGCAAGCGGCCAATAAAAGAGAAAATACTATCAGGATACTAATTAACACCCACTTGGTTTTATTCATTACAGCTGCTCCTTTGTTTCAACTAATAATAATTTTACGCTGGATTAGTATCATCTCAATATTTCGGGGGCTTGTAGCGCGGAATGGTATTCCGCCCGCCGGATTGACAATCCGGGATACAACCGGCCCTAATTTTTTGAGATGATACCTGGATTATGTAAAATAGAACGAGACGTAGTATACCACACCGGAATCTTTGCCAAAATTGGGTAGTGCTCCGGGGAGATTACTCTTTCTCTGGCGGCGGGGCGAAGGGGGCGCGTTCCATGCGCCAGAGGGCGTAGAGTGCGCAGAGCGCTATGCCGCTGCCCATCACGTAACTTTGCAATATGGAGGCCTCGGTGATGAAAAGGGCTACCAAGCCCAATGAGAAAGCGGTGATATAGAGCACCAGTACCGCTTCGCGGCGCGTCAGCCCGGCGTAAGTGAGCCGGTGGGAGGAATGGTCTCTGCCCGGCGTCGTCAGCGGGTTCAAGCCGCGCCGGAGCCGGGAGATGATTACCAGAGAGGTATCAAAAATCGGCACGCCCAGCACCAATAACGGAATCATCCAAGTCACAAAAGAGACATTTTCTGGGAAGCGCATCTTGATACCGATGGCCGCCAGTGTAAACCCGAGGAAGAGGCTGCCGGAATCTCCCATAAAGATCATGGCCGGGTTCCAGTTGTAAACCAAGAAGCCGAGGCAAGCGGCCATCACAGCGACGGCCAGCGCGCCGACCAGATATTGGCCGGTGAAGGTACACATCAACGCGAAATGTCCCGCGGCGATGGCCGCAATCCCGCCAGATAGTCCATCCATATTGTCTAGCAGATTGAGAGAGTTGGTAATCCACACCACCCAGAAAATGGTGGCTGCGTAATCCAAGAGGGGCAGATGGAAGGTGTAAATAGTGACGCCGGTCAATACCAAGAGCCCCGCTGCTAAAAATTGCCCGGCTAACTTGAGCCAGGGGGAGAGTGAGTAACGATCATCCCAGAAACCCAGCAGGGAGATAAAAGAAGCTCCGACTAACACGCTCGTCAACTGGTCGGATTTGTAGCGACCGCCTAGCAAGAGGGTGGCGAGCAGGATGCTAAGGAAGATCGCTACTCCCCCCATGCGCGGGGTAGGCACGGTATGCACTTTGCGGCTCGGATCGGGTTGATCCACCACATTCAGCCGCAACCCCAATTTACGCGCCAGCGGCGTCCCCACCACGGCTAAAAACAAGACGCCGGCAAAGACAATTAGGTAAACACTAATATCCATCTCTGCCTCACGGTTCCGATTCTGGCGGCGCCTGGACGGGTTGCTGGATAGCCGCAATCAACTGTTCCACAACGGCCTGCTGATCCTCTGGCGCCAGCGGTAAGGCTTGCTGGGCCAGCTGCAACGCCTCCCCTGGTCGTTCCTGGTAATAATAGGAGATGGCCAGCAAGCGATACATATCCCACAATTTGGAACTCTTAGCGCAATACTCGTCAGACGGGATTAGCGTCTCCTCGACCGCGGTCCACAAACTTTGCTGTACTTGCAAGGAGCCTAGCGTATGCCGGACGGTGCAATTCTGCGGTTGGATCTCTAATGCTTGCTGGTAGGCGGCCATCGCCCCTTCCATATCTTTATCGATATTCAAGCGCACATCGCCCAACGTCATCCAGGTCTGCTCAAATTCCGCATCAATCTCCAATGATTGGGAGATTGCCTCAGTAAAAGCTACTTGATCATGCAGCTCAAACGCATTCAGAATAGCCAGTTCGTTCCAGAGAATCGGATTGTGAGGGCTGAGCGTCAACGCCTGATGGTAATTCGCTCTCGCTTTCTCTAGCAGTTCCTCCCGCTGAGTAGCTTCCACCAAGCTCGCGCCCCAACTCCGGTAGAACCGCGCCAGATTCGCGCTATGATCCGTGTTTAAAGGGTTAATTCCCCGCGCCTCCAGGAGTACCGTCTCTGTTTGCTTGAGAACTGCCGCGCGCTGAGCTGTGTCCGCATCCGGGGGCAACGATTGGGCTAATTCAAGATGCGCTTTCCCCTGGAAGAGCCGATAATAATCCTCATGCGGGGCCAGTTCAATCGCCCGGTCGTAATGCGCAATCCCAATTTGCTTCTGGGTCGCGTCTCGTTGGTTGGCGAAAGAACTCCCTTGCTTAAAGACGATATCTGCGCGGATCAGATCATAGCTATAACTGCGGATTAGGATGATACCGAAGAGGAGGAGCACCGGCAAGACCAGTAAGCTGACCGGTTCAGCCCACCGCCGAGGCAGAGCAGATTCCTGCATCCGGAGCAAGCCTATGCCTATGAGCAGCCCGAAGATCAGCAGGTAGTAACGCCCCAACACGCTGGCTAAAGTCATCGCTACCTGTACCACATCCTCAATCGTCTGCACCTGGATTTGAGGCAAACGGGCGTGGAAGCTAGCGATATTACTGCCGAAGAGTAATAATCCAGTCAACGTGACGCCGCTGTAGATAAGCACCGCCAGCCCCCCACGCTTGTTTCGTTCTTCCGCGAATACGCCCTCTCGATCCAGCTCGCATAATCCCACCACGCCAAAGAGGACGCCCGTGAAAGCGAAGATCATCAGGGCCCCGTAGGAAGTGCGCCCTTGCGTGTAAATCGTCGTCAGAGAGCGCCAGAAAACCTGTCCGCCATCCGTCGAGCGGTCGGGATTGGTGATGAAGTCGTAGGCTAATGTACCTAACAAGAATACGGCCACCAAGCTAAGTATCAAAACAGGCCAGAGCCACGCATGGGGAGCCTGCTGGGGACGGCGCTGTTTGCGACTCTGAGCCGCCCGCGAAGCGCGGGCGGCTTCCTCGTCAGGGAGCCAGCGTAAACCCAACACCACCAACATTCCCGCCAAAGCCCAAAATATCGTCCGTGTCGCGGCGATGGAGATACCGAAGTTGATCTCAATAAAATGTCCTGAGATTGCCGCCAAGATCGCTACCAGGAGCAGCGCATGCGGATGTGGCCGCCAATCTACGGGCAATGCCTCCGCGCCGCGCCAGGTGAGCCGTCCGGCTTGCCAGGTTAGATAGAGAGCTATGCCGGTGATGAAACCCAAGGGGATCGCCACCGCAAAAAAATAAAGATGCCCTATATTTATGAAAATGCTGATGAGCGCGCTAGCGGTGGTTGCCATTAACCCCACGTAAAGCCACAACTGGCGACGGGTGGTGAGTAAACCCAGCCACCGGAAACCCCAGTAGAATACCGCGCCAAAGGTCAGGAGATAAATACCCAGGCCTAACAAGCCGGTAATCACCAGCGAATCCAACGTCTCATTGTGGGAACGATCTGGGGACGCGGTGCGCGATTCGTAATGTCCTAGCAGCGGCGGGTAGAAGCTATTGTAGCCCACGTACATTGATTCGGGGCCATAACCTAGCAGCGGGCGTAAGAAGTTGGCGGAATCCTCGCCGCCATCTGGAAAAGCGATTGGCTCATGCAACGAAATCATATCCAACGCCCCTTCCCAGATCAATACGCGCACTTTGCCGGTACTCTTATTCCACTCGAAGAGGCGCGACATCCGGCTCACCGAGCTTATCTTCCGCGCGCGTTCATGCAGCGGCCCCGGCACGTTGATGGCTAACAATCCCAGTGACGCGACCAACCCCAACGTGAACCAGCCAATCCAGAGCCAACGCCAACCCTTGCGTTCCACTACAAAATAGAGCCAGATGCCGCCGAAAGCCAACGCTGCCAAACCGCCGCCTACGTACAATCCCAGCTCTCCGGGCAGCGCCAACCAACCCAACCCCAGTAGCAGCCCGGATACGGCCAGCGATCCCACCCCTAGCCCCACGCCGCGAGAGACGTCTTGCAACCAAGAACCTTGTCCCGCAGTTTCTGCTACCGCTTGTCGTTGAAGTAAGATAAACATCAAGTAAGGGAAGATAAAACCCGCCGTGATAATGCCCAGCCAGGGGCCACGGCTACGTGAGTACCAGATGGTGAGCAATTGCACCGCCAAGATGAAGATGTAGTTGGAGGCGCGCAAAATATCGCTGATGCGCGCTTTTTCGCGGGCCATAATATCGCGGAAGCTCTCCACAATCCGCATGGCGGTTAGTGGCACAATCATAATCAGATAAGCGGCCACAAAGATAGCGTTTCCCATATTGGAGGCCACGCGAGTTTGCACATCTCCGGCCCAGGGCAACGGGTCCAAGCCATTATGTTGGACGATGCCGTAAAGCGCGACGGGCAAGCTGCTCAAGATCAGCGTCGTAAATAACCGGCTTAACTGGGCGCGGGTCCGCAAACTGGTCAGGATGGCGAAGAAGATCACCAGATAGCCGCAGAGGGTGAACGTGCCTTGTAATCGCTGGTAGGAACCGACGAAGCTCGTGTAGGGCACTAAAGAGAAGATTGAACTGCCAATGTAGAGCACCATCGTCAAGAGTGCGGGGAGCACCAGTGGCGTGCGCCAGGAGAAACGGAGCGGTGACTGTTTCTGTAGGATCTCTTCCAAGAAACGGACCAACCAGAGAACGGCCATGACCACCGCCAATGAGCGGAGTGAGGTCAATTTATCTGGCTCAAAGACGCGGCTCGAATAGACGTTAAAAAAGACCGGGGTAATGATAATTCCGATCAGCCACCCGGCTTCTAGCGCACTATCGCAAAAAAGACTAAGTTTGGAGGCCAACGCAGCTACTTTAGTATTTTCCATTTGATTCTTTCCCCTTACAACAAATTGTTAGCAAATAACCCCGCTAGGCTACCGCAGCCAGTCAAAAAAACAAGACATTCTTGACAGGGCTACCGGCTGAAGAAAGAGCTAGCTCCCCCCTGAGGGACAGAGAACCCTGAGAAAATAAATTTCTGGGGCTTGAGTTGAAAATTATTACGCCTCGATGGTGAAATTCTGGTTTCTTTCAGCAGACTTAGCGGTTGGAGTTTCCGGCCCTACCAGGATGACCAGCAGATCATTGACATTGGTGCCCGTCGGTCCCAGGCGGAGCAGGTCGCCGGTGGCCGCCAACAGCGGATAAGCGTCATTTTGATCCAGCGCGGCTTGCGGTTTCAACCCCAATTCACGCGCGCGCCGCACCGTGGAACCATCTATCACCGCGCCGGCCGCGTCAGTGGGGCCATCGGTGCCGTCCGTGGCCAGAGCCATGATGGCAATCTCTTCCCAGCCAGCCAGCGCTTGCGCCGCTGCCAGCGCCAGCTCCTGGTTACGGCCACCTTTACCCGCACCGCGGACCGTCACTGTCGTCTCGCCGCCCCAGACCAAGCAGGCTGGCGGCTTGAGCGGGTCGCCGTGCCGCCGGAGGCCCTTAGCCAGCGCAGCAGCTACTCGCGCCACTTCGCGCGCCTCGCCCTCCATGAACGTCGTCAGCAAGAGCGTGGGGTAACCTAATCGGCGCGCCGTCTCCACCGCCGCCAGCGCGGCCTGCCGGTTGGAGCCGATGAGCTGATTATACACTTGTTCAAAGAGTGCTGCGCCTGGTTTGGGAGTCTCCGGTCGCTCTCCCGCTAATCCAGCGCGCAAGTGCGCGCTCACTGTGGCGGGGACCTCTGACCGCAAATCATATCGTCCCAGCACGGCCCAGGCGTCGGCGTATGTGGTGGGATCCGGCACAGTCGGCCCAGAAGCGATGACGTCTAGCGGATCGCCCACCACGTCCGAGAGGATTAGGGCAACCAGCGGCGCAGGAGCGGCCGCGCGCGCCAACTGCCCGCCCTTGAGACGCGAAAGATGCTTGCGCACCGCGTTGAGCTCGGCTATCGTAGCTCCGGAGCGCAAGAGCAACTCCGTGGTGGCCTGTAGTTCTGGCAACGTCACGCCAGGGACGGGCAAAGGGAGCAAGGCGGAGCCGCCACCGGAAAGCAATACCAGTACCAAATCGCGCGATGCGCTCTCTGCCAGTAGCTCTAGCATCGCGGCGGCCCCGCGATGTCCGGCCTCATCGGGGACAGGATGTCCGGCTTCGATCACCTGTACTCGCGCCGGCAGCGTGGCACCGGTGGCGTGCGCGTACTTCGTCACCACGAGTCCCGCCTTGAGGTACGGTTCCAAGAGTTCCCCCGCCGCCGCGGCCATCGGCGCCGCGGCCTTGCCAGCACTGAGGAGCCAAATTCGTTCCAACGCTGCCAGCGACCAGCTCTCTCCGGCGACGTGCAATTCCCCCTCAATTATTTGGAGGTGGCGGCGTACTGCTGCTGCGGGATCAACCGCACGCAGAGCCGCTTCGCGTATCTCTTTTAGAGCATCACGTAACATGGGGATTCCTTCGTCTAGAGAGCAAAAATTTCACCACGGAGGCACGGAGAGCACCGAGATTTTAAACTTGGCTCCGTTGCAAAAAGTTAGTTCTCCGCTAAGACGCCAAGACGCTAAGAAAAATTTAGTAATACCAGTCAAAAAGTTAATTCTCTGAAAGCTAATTTTCAAATCTTTGCGCCTTCGCGTCTTTGCGGCAAAAGCACTCTTCCTCCGGGGAAGTCATGTTTACCATAAAATTTATGTTTTTCTCTGTGTCTCTGTGGTGAGCTCTCTTTTTCAGTTACCGGACTGCTTTGAGGAGACCCATTCCGCGTAATCTTGCCCCAAAATGACAATAATATCATATTCCGCCGTGGGATTATCTCCATTAACGATGGCTGATGGTGGCACGCCCAACAATTCCACGAGACGTTGGGCCAACGCCGGCTTAGCGCGATTGAGAATAATTATCGATTCCGCGTAATCTTGCCGGTCTGCGTTAGCGTAGTTGGTAACTTCCACGTCATGCTGGCGTAGATATTCCCCGGTGGCGCCCGCTAGCCCCGGCGTCAACGTGCCGTTGAGTATCGAGAGTGTGGCAGTTTGTTCCTCCGAGTCGCTGGCAGCACCAGGTTCAGGACCGATCCCAAAGATGTAATCCCGTTTTTGGCGCATCCGTTCGCGGATGGGAACTAATACTTGAGCATCATCGGGGGTAGTCCAGTTCTCCGTACAGCTCTCGTCCACCACTGCGAACCGGATTTCATCGCGGTCAATTTGGCTAGCTAACCCCGCTAGAGCGATTAGCTGGTCTAACTTGAAATCGGTGTCGATGGAAGATTCTACCATGGCGTAGAGTTCAGGAGCTCTGGTGAGCAGCTTGCTCAAGACGGCCGGCTGCATCGCTTTGTCCAAGATGGCTAATATCACTTGCTGTTGACGCCGCGCGCGGTCAAAATCCCCCTGCCCGGAGTGCCGCGTGCGGGCATATTTGAGCGCGATCTCCCCCTCAAAATTGTGTTGTCCGGCCTCGATGTAGAGCGGATCATAGCCATGTCGGGTATCGGGGTAAAAAGGATCGTCAATCGTTTCCTCAACGTAGATATCAATGCCTCCAATCTCATTGACGATATTGATGAAAGCTTGAAAGTTGACCCGGACATAATGATCCAACTCTATACCCAGATTCTGTTCCACTGTCTCCACGGCTAGAGCCGGGCCGCCGCCGGGATAATCGTCAACTTGCCCGATGTAATGAGCCGTGTTGATACGATTGGATTGGTAGCCGGGAATTTCGACCCAAATATCACGAGGTATTGAGAGCACGCCGGCTTGTAATGTCACCGGGTCTAAGGTGAGGACAATCATGGTATCCGTGCGCCAGGCTTCCTCATCCCATTGCGCCCGTTCGTCAATACCCAAGAGCAGAATGGAGAGGCGTTCGGTGCCGGTCCAACTGGGTAACGGTTCTCCCTCCTCATATTCCACATTGATACTCGGCCCCTTATCCCTGGTCGTAAAGATAGGGAGCATCTCCGAGCGGGCGGCCAGCTCTCGTATCCGGGTGAAGGTGACTAGATTAGCGAGCAGGAGAATAAGCAGGTAGCTTAGCACTAGCCCCCCGCGTACCAATAAGCGGAAATGTTTGGGTCTCATTTTTAACATAAGGGAAAATTATACCATAAGTTTACTGGAGAAAGGGACGCAGATAAACGCAGGCTGCGCTCGCAGATTAAAAATTAGGGTCTCTGGGACTCTGCAGGGTGGGGGCCAGAGAGACGTAAATTTTTCACCACAGATTATCCAGCTGGCACTGCTTTTTGATTTTTTTCGCGTTTATTGGCGTCCATTTGCAGTTGCTTGTGGCTTGACCAGGTGAAATCCTAAAGAGCCACCCTTTTTAACTTACTAAGACTCTGGCTCACTCGGTGAGCGCTCTGATCTGCGCGGCGAATTGCGGGTAATGCGCTAGCAACGGAGCCCGTACTCCTAACTCAAAGTCCGCGTAATCAAAACCCGGAGCGACGGTACAACCCAGTAATGCAAACCCAATTTCCGGTTTGTAGAGCCGGGCTCCTTGCCAGACGCCGTGCGGTACGAGCAGTTGCGGATACATGTCGGCCAACAGGTCATTGCCCAAGTAGAGAGTCTTCCCGGTACCGTCTGAGGAGAGAAATAACATCTCTACCGGATCCCCTCCGTAGAAGTGGAAAATTTCATCGGATTTTAGGCGGTGTAACCGCGAGCAACTCCCCGTAGTCAGCAGGTAATAGATGGCGGTGCTGAGCGGACGTGGCGCGAGGTAACGCGCAGGGAGAGCGGCTGGCAGGATGACGGCGGCCGAGCGATAGGTCGGCGCAAAATATCCGCCCTCGGGGTGTGGTTGAAGGGCGAGTAGTTCTTTGATTTGGGCGGCGCTCAAACTAAGCATAGCTGGATTTCCAACAGCCAGTTCAGACGATCAGCTGGTCGTAGAGGCTCTCTAGAGTAATATCGGGGCAGACCGTCTCGGAGCAATGGATGGTCTGGGCCGCGGCGGCCAAACCCAAGCGCACCGCCTCGGCCGGGGGTAATTCTTCCAAGAGACCATAAGCCACTGCGGCTGTGAGCGCGTCCCCCGCACCGATGTGATCCACCACCCGTGCGTTGAAAGGAGGCAAGCACCCGCTCTCCTCCGCCGTAGCATAAGAGAGACCCTCGGCTCCCTGGGTAATGATTGCCAGTTCCACCCCTTTGTATGCTAGATCACGCACTCCCTGGAGGATACCATCTGGCGTAGAGAGCTCTCTATCCAAGAGCGCCTCCGCTTCTTGGCGGCTAGGAGTTAAGACGGTGATCCGAGAGAGAAAAGGATGTAGTCGCGGAGCCAATGACGCGGTGGTGGGATCGGCACAGACGGGGATTTCGTATTGTTGAGCCAACTTAAAGATCAACCAGAGCGTGCCCCAAGAGAGATTGGCGTCTAAACAAATTAATTCTGTCTCTTGGAAGAGCCACTGATAATCAGCCAGATAATCTGGGGTGAGCGCCCGGATAATTTGCATATCATCAAAAGCTATCCAGAGGCGCTCGTCACGGTGGAGTATCTCCACATAAGAGGCGGTCTTTTGCCCCGCGACGGCGAGGGTAGCTGTGGTCTCAACGCCAATTTGATGTAGTTGCGTGAGAAGCTCCTCGCCAGATTCGTCATCTCCCACGGCCGTGATGAATTGTACATTCGCTCCCAGTCGCGCCAGGTTCTCTGCCATATTGCGCGCTACTCCGCCCCAGCTCCACCGTATATGCGCCGGATTCGATTGATCACTCTCGATGGCTTGCATATCTGGCCGGACCTTGATGTCCAAGCCGGCGGCCCCAATTACCAGTACGTTATGCTCTTCAGTATTCATGAGCGTTTTCTCCTCCTATGGTCACGTGATAGCTCGGCCTAGTTGGAATAACTGGTGCGATCTTACCGCGGGCATCTCGGAGAAACTCAGTCGCAGTTTGTGGAGTGGCTGCCCAGTAGACGTATTCCGGCGAGCTCCTGGCTAGCAAAGACGCACCCAAATCATTCCGGCTCTGGAATTGCGCCGCTGGATGCACCTTCAGGGCAAAATAATACCATACTGGCGACTCCTTCCGGATAACGCCAGATGGCAAACGCGGAGCGGTATCGGTCTCTGTGGAGGGCAACATCTCTCGCTGGGTCACACTGGTAGCTCCGACTAGCTCAACTTTAGCCGCGAGATTTTTTTCGTAAAGGGGGACGATCAGGCGATCTTGCGTCTGATAAAATTCATCATGCAATGCTAATAAATCGTTGATCCAAAAGAGCAGCTGCTGGCAGCGGCTAACTTTGGGGTCTCCCCCTCGATAATTCCAAAAAGCCTGGACTGCATTGAGGGATTGTACAGCTTCCATTAGGAGTGGATAAGCAGCCGGTTGGCGATTCAGATAGTAGAGCAGGCCGGCAAAATAACCAGCCAGGGCCTCGTGATAGCGGGCTAGATGCGGAACTTGTAGCGCTAATTTTGCTTGAGCGGTTTCGGTCATCGTCAAGGCCGCCGCTAGCTCTCCCTGGCGATAGAGCAAATCAGCTTGTAGAAATTGTAACAGCCCCGCCAGGTGATCGGCTTGTAGCTGGATGGCGGCAGTGAGGAGGGTGGAGATTCGTCGCCAGAGAACGACAGGTGATTTTTGAAGATATTCACGTTGTAGCGTTTGCAGCTTGCTGACCAGCGGTGAGGAGGTGACCGGGATTTCAACTAAAAAGAACGGTGTTACTTCCTCTGGGATAAGTACTCCGTGAATGGGTTTCTGCATCTCAAACCACCATTACTCTGAGTCAAGAGCAGGCAATGATTGTAGCATCTCAATAATATTGCCCAACCCCTGGGCTTCTTTGAACATAGTGCTGCGTACCAGTGGATCGCTCTCGGCCAGGGAACGCACCACATCCAAGAACCGGAGATGCACCAAAGCCGGGGAAATCTGTCGGTCTTCTGGCGCTATCTTTTTTAGTTGCCGGATCAGATTATCCACCAATTGAGTTTGAGCTTGCAGCCGGGCCATTTTGACAATCTCGGTCCCCTCGGCTTTGGCGACAGCTTTCTCCTTGTTTGCCAGGTAGTCCCATTCTGAGCGCCACATCTCGAACCACTGTTCAGAGATGAGCTCTCCGGAAGGCAGGAGGCTCTTAATCTCTACTTGTTCCACCTGGAGACCCCACTCCCGGCCAGCTCTGATAGTCGCGTCCGTGACCGCCGCCTGTAATTCTACGATGACCGGTATCTCACGTTGCGGGGAGAAGAGCTCGTCCAAGCGATACTGTTCTATCCAGTTACGAATCTGCCCATCCAATTTACCGCCGGCAATAAGCTTCATCGCCGTGCGTTCTTCTTCCAGTCCCCCAGGGGCTAGCGCTACTATATTTGTCGCCAGCTGGAAGACCGACTTTTTACTTACCTCAGTAAAAGGTAAGGCGTGCGCTGTGTTTGCGCCATTATCCACATGGAAACGGATTTCTGCTTGGCACGTGATTGGGATGCCATCGCGGGTGTTGGTCTCCACGGTGATCTCCCGCCGCTGAGTGCGCAAATCCACCACGCGCCAGACCTTCTCAAAGGCTTCCAGGCGGTACCAGCCCGGCCCTAACACTTTGACCAAAATCCCTCCGCGCGAGAGCACCACCGCATTTTCATGCCCCACGCTCAAGAAACCGGGGCCGCCGACCTTGCGCAATACGTTCGGCGCGTTATCCATAATATGCCCTTGCCGTACGGCAATCACAGGCGAAAAAGGAGGTTTTTCCGGCAGACCACCAATGATCCGGTTGACTAAACCGGTAGCTTCTTCAGCATCCAAGTTGTACATGCGTTGCACGAATTGGATAAAGATACCCCTGGCAGCCAAGAAAGCCATCGCCATTACGCAGACAAAGAGCAGCAGGTATCCCAAGATACTGAACATCAGGTCCAGCGGAGATTCTAGCTGCCGCTGGAGGGCGGGGAAAGCGATAGCCAAGAAGAGGGCGAAGATAGCCGTAGCACCCGTCCCCACCCCCAGTACTAGGAGGAGTTTCTGGCCTCTATCGGTGCTCTGTTTAGTGATTGTCAGCAGATAATTCTTAATACTAGCCATAATTTAGTCCTCTTTCAGTGCCTGACGTGTTTTGTGAATATAGTAGGTGGCCTCCGGCAGCAGCGGTTCCAGGCCCGGGTTGCGGGCAATATCCTCTAATGAATCTAATAAATATATGGCTACTAGAGAACGTGAAATCTGATCATCGTTTGCCAAGAGCTGGGATTGTTTGAGCATTTCGGCTAGCATTTTACCGAGCACTTTGCTCCGCACGCGTCGCAGTTGGATAAGATATTCGGCATCGATTCTACCCTGGTTAATGGTGAGGACGCGGCTCCAATGCGCTTTCCAATTTTCGATACGCTGTGTGACTACTCTCTCATCCACGGGAGCGATCTTAGCGCCCACGCTACCACCAGTTACGCGAATACCCTTCTTGAGCATCTCCGCATCAACGTAGGGTCGCATCTCACCAGTAATGACGTGGCGGGGCAATTTATCTGGGGCTTGTTTGATCGTCGCAAAGAGCTCATCTAAGGTGTATTGGGCTACCACTTGGCGCAATTTGAAAGTAGCGGTGCGTAAGGGTAATTCCCTCCACGGGGTGGCTTGATATTTATCCTCCCCGGTAGCAGGGTTGACTTCCGCCCCGGCTAAGAGAGTCAGATAAGCAGCTTTGCTGCTATAAGGCCAGGGTTTGTGCAGTTGCAACGTGCCCGGCCCAGGGTCCACTTGGAAGATAGACGAACAGGGGAGGCGCACTGAAATGCCGTCCTTGGTGGCCGTCTCGATTCTGGTCACGCGGAATTGCGAGCGCAGGTCTAGAGTGGCAAAGGGTACATCCGCGCGGCCAGTGAAGACGGTTCCCGGCCCGACAAAGCGCTTCACGCTGGAGCCATCACGCAAGGCCACGGCATTTTCCGGCTCGGTGATCAACAGTCCCGGCCCAGTTCCCAAGAATGGATTTCCCTTGATACTCGTTTTAGTCTTTCCATGTTCAACGATGGTGGAAGCTTTGGGAAAAGTAGTAAAGAGGCCGGCGACGAGTTGTGCGGCCTCCATACGGTGAGCCTCCTTTTCCCCCACGCCCACAGGGATAAAGTCCACTGCCCACTGAAAGAGAAGGTAAAGCATGAAAATTGTCGGCGCTAGAATGAAAAAGAGGAGAGGTAACACGGTGGCATCTAGTTTGTTCAAATGCCCAGAAGCCAATCCCGCCATCAGAACCAGCAACACGAGCAGCCCTAGGATCGAAGCCATGATGAAGGAAGTCCCAAACTCTAGCCGCCATAGCCAGACGCCGACCAAAAGTAATGGTACTCCGCCAAGGAGTAAGAAAACCCAGCTGGCCGGCATTGCGGTACTGAAGGCCCACATCAGCCCGGTTAGGAGTAGCAACCACAAGGGAAGCGTTATGCGCGCAGCGGCCTGCCAAAAGCGCTCGCCAACGGAGACGAATTCACTAGAGGCGTTAGGCGGATGCTGTCGCAAGTAGCGCTCTAGAAAATAGGAGGCCAGCGGATACGCGATAATAGTTACCAATAGTAAAAAGACCATAATGACCTACCTTAGACTAAGTTTACAGAGCCTCAACGAGGAGCTAAGTACTTGAGCAAAAATTCTTCGTTATTCCCAAATACGTTTCTGCCTGTATTCAGGCGGAATTTTATTTACCTTGCTAAACCAGGTCGTCCCTGGAGGAGTTTCCCCTAATTCCAGAAGCATCTCAATACTTACTTATCACTTTAGCACAAAACTGCAAAAAGTATAAGTCGAGTTGGTTTGAAGTAACAATGTGCCCTCCAGCGCGGGGCTGCGGATGAGGACGCGTTTTCGAGGCAAGAGCGTCGCTGGCATCCGTCGCCAGGGACGCGGGGCCGAGGCTTATCCCGAGTAGGGCGGTTGCGCGAAGCCTCGGCTAGCATACTCGCCCGCTGGCCCCACGCAATCCAAATTCTCCGTGAAGTTCGCCTCTATGGTGAAATCTATCTCACGGCCGGGGAGATAGCTATTGGTTCCCCATCACCACTACAGCGCATGGTTGAGTTGACATTGTAATTTACCCTAACTGCCGGATGACCATGACCACCTTACCCTGCACGCGGACATTTTCGGCCGGCTCGTAGAAGGGCGCCATGGTAGGATTTGCCGGTTGTAGCCGGACTTGATCGCCTTCATAATAAATCTTTTTCAGCGTGGTTTCGCCGGGGTCATCTAACCAGACGGCAGCCATCTGGCCGTTTTCTACCCGTTCCTGTTGCTGGATAATAACCATGTCGCCATCGTTGATGAGTGCGTCAATCATGGAACTCCCCTGCACGGTGAGCGCGAAGAGATTTGAGGTATCATGTCCGAAGAACACCCGGCTGATTTCCACCGTCTCATCGCCGGGCAACGGCTCCACGCTGATGGGGGCGCTGGCGACGATATAGCCCAGATAAGGGACGGAGACAACTTCTGCTGCTGCGTGGGCAAACGGTTCCGCAGCTCCAAGCAGCTGAATGCCTCGTGAAATACGATTATCGCGCGCGATGTAGCCTTTCTCCTCCAACTGGTCTAGATAATAGGAGACATGCGAGGTGGAGGCGATGCCGGTGGCCCCGCCAATCTCACGCAAGCTAGGAGGATAATCATGCGTGTCTCGATAGGCTTTAATAAAATCTAGAATCTGCTGCGGTTTCTGCTTCAATTTGGCCTTCATGGTTTCTTCTCCTGGCGTTGAATCCCAAATATCCCAACCTCTTATCCCAATTATATTGGAACATTTGTTCGATGTCAAGACCCTCTTGAAGTTGGTCAACGCTGATCATAGCGCTAGAATCGCCGCCCCGGGGAAAGTCGTAGCTCAAAAAACAAAGCCCTCTCCATTTCGGGAGAGGGCTTTGAGTTTGAAAAGAGTGATCGTATTACTTGAGTTCGACTTTGGCGCCGGCGTCTTCGAGCGTCGTTTTCGCGTCCTCAGCAGCCTCTTTAGAAACGGCTTCCATAACGGCTACGGGAGCGCTCTCAACCAAGCCCTTGGCCTCGCGCAGGCCCAGAGTGGTGATCTGGCGGACTGCTTTGATGACGTTAATTTTCTTGGGACCGTAGTCTTTGAGAATGACATCGAACTCAGTCTGCTCTTCTTCCGGCTCTGCCGCTGCAGCAGGCATAGCGGCCATCGCCACAGGCGCCGCAGCGCTGACACCCAACTTATCCTCAAGCGCCTTCACCAACTCGCTGGCTTCCATCAGAGTAAGGACGCTAATTTCCTCTACCAATTTTGCTAAATCTGCCATAAAAACACCTCTTTTGTTTAGTTTAATTTGTTATTTAGGCGGCGTCCGCAAGGGGCTTGTCGCCTTCTTCCAACTTATCAACATAAGCCTGTATCACATTGAGTATTTGCCGGACACTGCTAGCCACTACCCCCACTGTCTGGGTAGCCGGAGCATTGATAGTAGCCAATACTTTGGAGAACATCACGTCGCGCGAAGGTAATTCCGCCAAACGCGCTGTTTCCTCGGCGTTGTAAAAACGTCCTTCAACTAAAGCCCCTTTGATATTGAACTCGCCGCTCTCCATACCACCAGCGAAGTTTTTGAAAACTTTAGCCAGCGGCGGAGCATCTTGATGACAAAAAGCCACCAAAGTAGGTCCGTCAATCATGCCCTCCGGGGTTTCGTAAGAGCTTGCTTCAATGACGCGCTGAAAAAGAGTATTTTTAATTACAAAGACCTGTCCCTCTTTTTCACGAGCTTCTCTACGCAGCTCTTCTATTTGAGGCACATTTAAACTCTTATAATGTGCAAAAATGGCTCCTTGGGAACTTTGTAACTGCTGCGTGTACTCAGTAACCAATTCCTCTTTACGTATACGTGAAATAGCCAATCTCTCTCACCTCCTTTTATCGATCTTAAGCTACAAAAAAACTGGCCCCATGTCTACCGACACAAGGACCAGTTTTTACACTCGGTTATCTGTCCTTGCCTCGGCAGGTAATTAAGTGTATTAACACTCCTGCTATCTTCGGCAAACAGGGATTTGAACTTTTAGTAATGTTACTAGTTAGGTTTACTCCATCGCCAGGGCGACTAACGGCTCAACTTTGATGCCAGGCCCCATCGTAGGAGCCAGGGTTACGCGTCGTATGTATGTTACCTTGTTAATTGCTGCGGGGCGGACACGTCGCAAAGTTGACATAATGGCAGCCATATTCCCCAATAATTGTTCGGTGGAGAAACTAACCTTCCCGATAGGGAAATGTAGGTTCCCTGAACGATCTAGCCGATACTCAACCTGTCCAGCCTTAGAAGCCTTAATTGCCGCTGCTAAATCATCAGCGGGGACCATGGTGCCGGTCTTGGGATTGGGCATCAAGCCCCGCGGCCCTAATACACGACCTAAGCGACCAACTTTCGCCATCATTTGCGGTATGGCAATGGTTACATCAAAGTCTGTCCAACCATCCATAATCCGTTGGATACCCTCATCACCAGTGATAACATGATCAGCCCCGGCTTCTTCAGCGCTAGCTTGAACGTCCGGGGTAGCGAAAACCACCACCCGCACGGTAGTCCCTAACCCGTGTGGCAACTGCACCATCCCGCGGATTTGTTGAGCTGCATGACGCGGGTCCAAGCCTGTGCGCACGTGCAGCTCAACCGTCGCGTCGAAATTGGCGTAACTTATCTCTTTTACTAGATTAACAGCCTCTTCCAGACCGTATTCCCGCTCACGCTCAACCCTCTCTAGCATGGCTAGATATTTTTTTCCATGTTTTGTCATTTTATACTCCTTGTGGTATTAGCGGGCGATTAAACCCTCCCACGCTAGTTATAATTTACTCTTTGATCAGCACGCCCATACTGCGGGCTGTACCAGCAATCATCCGTTCCGCGGCCTCAATATCATGCGCATTGAGGTCCTTCATCTTCCGCTCCGCGATCTCCCGTACCTGCTGGAAGGTTACACTCCCCACCTTATCTTGATTTGGCTTTGAGGAACCCTTGGATATTCCTGCTGCTTTGCGTAGCAAATCAGCGGTCGGAGGGGTCTTGAGAATGAAATCAAAAGATGAATCTCGATAGATAGTGATCTCGGCGGGGATGATGTTCCCTGCCATATGACTCGTTTTGGCGTTGTATTGCTTGCAGAAACCCATCAAATTAATACCATGTTGCGCCAAAGCAGGGCCAATGGGCGGGGCAGGATTGGCTTGACCAGCCGGGATCTGCAATTTTACTACTGCCTTCACCTTTTTTTTCTTTGCCATCTTCCTAAACTCCCTTAAATCTTATCCGAAGTTTACAAGAAACCTCGCTAAATAATTATTTTATATTACGCTTTTTCAATTTGTAAGAAATCTAATTCCACCGGGGTCTCACGGCCAAAGAAGGAGACCAACACATGTAATTTCGCCCGCGCTTCGTCAACGTCTTGCACTGCCCCAATGAAATCAACGAAGGGGCCTTCTATAATCCGCACCTTCTCGTTAATCGTGAACGTAGTCCGCAGCCGCGGAGACTCTTCTTCCATACGATGTAAGATTGATTTCACCTGCTCGCGGTGTAACGGAACTGGCTTATGGCCCGTTCCTACAAACCCGGTAACACCCGGTGTGTTGCGCACCATGTACCAGGCATCTTCGGTATAAATCATCTGGACTATAATATAACCTGGATAGAGGCACCGCTCTACCGTCTGTCGTTCACCATTTTTAATCTCGATTTCTTCAACGGTAGGGACAACTACCTGGTAAACGCTATCCTGCATCCCCATTGATTCGACCCGTTGTTGTAGGTTGTGTTGCACTTTCTGCTCCGAACCGGAATAACAATGTATCACAAACCAATCTTTCAGCTTAATAGCTGGCTGCACTTCGTCGGCGAAAGGGTCAGGCAGTAGATCACCAGCCGGTATTTCCTGGAGCAAACGCTCTTGAAGTTCTAAGGGGGATAGGTCTTCCTCTGGCGGCGAGATTTCTTCCGGTTCCGGCTCGAATATGGGCGCGGCAGCGATAACCACCGGCTCGGCACTCTCCGGCGCGGCTTCCGGAGGAGCAATCCCTACACTTGGTTCTTCCTCAACCTCGGTATCCATCTCAAAACGGCTCAACAGCTCCTCTGGAGAGAGAGGCACATCTAAACTTGATGTGCGCAGCTCGTCCATCTCAGTATTTACTTCTACTACTTTTTCCAGAGAACGTTCTTCTAACATGACTCGCTCAAGCCTCGTCTACTTGTCCAACCATGATGGTCGCGATGGTCAAAGCCGCAGCTACAATTGCCCCTAACACCATGAAGAGTACGTTCTGAGAGATAACGCCTCTCAGCATCCATCCGAAGAAGAGATCCATGACACCTAATAGCACAGCCATTCCCAGAGTCACTAGCCCCACCACTTTAGTAAGCCGCCAAGCTTCTTTGCGACTAGGCCAGCGCACCTTACGCAACTCAACGCGGGTCTCCCGAAAATAACGGATGATTGCATTTCCTGATTTCTGTTTATTTTTTCGGTCAGCCATCTCTATCCTCCGTGCGCTCAAATCCCCTTACAGTATAGAGACACCGTCTTTAATTGACGGTGTCTCAGTGAATAGGCAGGCGAGACAGGAATTGAACCCGTAACCTACGGTTTTGGAGACCGTTGCTCTCCCTAATTGAGCTACTCGCCTACGATCTAACTAACTATTTAGTTTCGCGGTGCAAAGTATGCTGTCGGCAGCGTGAGCAATACCGTTTTAATTCCAAACGACCACGATCATTATGGCGATTCTTCTCGGTCAGATAGTTCTGTTCCTTGCACACCGTACACGCGAGTGTAATGCTGGGCCTAGCAGATTTTTTCTTTTTAGCCATGATACCTCTATATACTCTGTAGATTTCCTGAAGGAGCCAAATTCCCCAAGCCCATGCTCGGATTTGAACCGAGGACCCCATTCTTACCAAGAATGTGCTCTACCAACTGAGCTACATGGGCATAAAAAAAGATGGGCAGAGGCGGATTCGAACCACCGAAGGCGTTGCCAGCTGATTTACAGTCAGCCCCCTTTGTCCACTAGGGTATCTGCCCCCCAAAAGCCGACGGTGGGAATCGAACCCACACCCCTCCGCTTACAAGGCGGAAGCTCATCCGTTGAGCTACGTCGGCGCACGCCTATTATAACACGCAGCTTAGACGGGTCAAAGGGGTTGCCCATTCCGTTAGCAGCGATGAGTATACACAACTACCAAAATTTGTCAACCATCTAGACAGGCTGCAAGCTGGATGCAGCCTGTAGCGCGGGGATTTTCTAAGCCTGTAGGGCAACTACAAAGTCGCTAGATGCAAATCCGATATTTCTTTACCCGTTACTATTCTGTAATAATTCTTACTTGACTTTAACCAAACAAAGGGTTAGAATCCAACCTAACTCTATTAACGCTTCTATTTTGAGAGTGTATAAATTTTAGGTAGGCATTTGACAATCACACTTTTTAGCTATAAGGTAGAGTTGCTTTGATAAGTCGGGGTTAATTTTAACTCGACCCCGCGAATTCCAGAAGAGCTATAAGTCGCAAATGAGAGAGGATTTATTCAGTGGTTCCTCCTGCAATTCTAATCGCCGAAGATGAAGCCGATATTCAACGCCTCTACTACAAGGCGTTGCGAAACTTCGGCTTTCGGGTCACAGTTGTCAGCACGATATCCGAGGCCCAAGAACTCTTGGCACGAGAAGCGTTCGCTCTTTTTCTCTGCGATATCCATTTAGGACACGAGCGCGCAATCCCCCTACTACAACAAGTAACTCCTCAACTGCACCAAGCGGGCGCTAAAATCATCGTGGTCTCCGCTGACGCCAGTTATCACGAGAGCTGTTTGGAGATCGGGGTGGATTTATACCTGGAAAAACCGGTATCCATTCCCACGCTGGTCACATTCTGCCAGCGGCTAACTCAACAGCACGATTAAGGGGCGCAAGCGAAATAACTTATAGATTTAAGGAGCTGAAGATGAAACGGTATACAATTCTAGTAGTGGTATTATTGATGAGCGCGGCCACGTTACTAGCGGGTTGCGATCAACAACCCGCCACAGCCGAGAAAAGAGAACTCCTCATCTACTGCGGCGTAACGATGATGCAGCCAATGGAAGAGATCGCCACTATCATTGAGAAAGAGGAAAACTGCACCATAACTATTAAAGCCGGCGGTTCGGGGAATTTGTTGGAAACGATTCAGACCGACCGGGTCGGAGATCTATATCTGCCGGGGGACGACTCTTACATCGTGACTTGTCTTGCGCAAGACCTGGTCATCGAAACGGTCCTCGTGGGCTATAACAAGGCCGCGATGATAGTAGCCGAGGGCAATCCACTAGGGATTACAGCGGATTCCACCAGCTTCACTAATGAAGATTATGTTCTGTTCCTGGCTGACCCAGATACAGCGAGTGTGGGCAGAGAGACGCAAAAGATACTCGCCAACATGGGTATTTTGGATCAGGCGATGGGCAACGTCCAGAGTCTGGCAGCAAATGCGACAGAGTTGACGGACGCACTCAAAAATGGCGAGGCCGATCTGATCGTCAACTGGTACGCGACTTCCACCTGGCCCGAAAACGCACCCTACGTTGACGCCTTGCCCATCAGCGCAGAATACGCCGTCAAGAAAAAACTCGTCCTGGGACTGCTCAGCACATCTGAATCTCCCGAACTGGCCCGCAAGTTCATGGCGTATGTTGCCTCAGACGCTGGGCAGAGACTGTTCAACAAATATGGTTTGTCTGATGTGGAGTAAGCAAGCGAGCAAGTAGGCAAGTACGCATTATGTTGGGCTCGGTCTCCTGACCGAGCCTTGAGCCGGGAATAGGAAAGGGAAACATGCCGACTTGGATATCGCAAGCTATACGGATAGCACAATCAGCCGTGCATTGGAAACTTTACAGTGCAGCGCGCCATCTCTACAAGCGCAAACGGCAAGGACATTTGTCCCATGACGCTACACTTGAAGACTATGAGCGAATAATTCTGACGGTGTTGAACGATGGAGCGGCGCAAGTCTATCTTTATTGGTACAACCGCACACCTTACATGGTAGTTGTAGCTACAGTGCAAAATCGCCTGTGGCTGGTAATGTTTAACCTGGAAGGGGTACTAGAAACCGCGTTTGTAATTGACGTTCCAGACTATTTGAAACAACCTGGATTTGAAAAATTCGGATCTTTAAGTGAGGTAGAATATGACAAACTATGAAGAACTGCTGACTGCGTATGAAGTTGATGTAGAGTTCCCCGATGTGAGCGGCATGGAACATTTGCACATGTTGATGCGACGGAGCGAGATCGAGGTCGGTGAGCCGCATCTGACCGGGGCACAACGCCAACGCCTTTTGAAAGCGGATAAAGATCTTTTCCGTCAGGCTAAACGGTTTTACGAATCTATTGACCGCATGGCTGACTTGGCTAGTTGGCGCCATAATCAAAACGTCACTTTCGCGCAGTGGTGGTGGTATCTGGATATTGTGGCCCGATTGCCGGTTTTTACGGAATTACCAACTATACCGGCTCAGTTCCAGCCGGCAGAATTGAGTTTGGGAGCGCGCGCTTGAGCAAGTTTGCAAGTGACCAAGTACGCATCACGCTTTACGTTTCACTAATTCGGAGGCTTAACGATGAAAAAGAATAACAATCCTTCTACCGCCAAAGAAGCCAGCCAGGGTAATCTGTTCCAGCGTTTTAGCACGTCGCTACGGGTGCAGTATAGCGCTATCACGATCCTGATGGCCGTCGTGCCCCTGGTGATCGTCGCGGTTACGCTGGGCATATTTGTCTCTCGCCAGGTGCGGACTGCCATGACGGAGGAGGCCTTTGCTCACCTGACCTCTGTTCGCGAAAGCGAGGCCAGCGAGATCGCCGACTATTTCGCCGCGCGCGAGAATGACATAACCGTGCTGGCCGACTCGACGTACGCGCTGTACCACGACGCGCTCGATCACGTCACCGCCGCGCGCGAGACCAAGCAAAGCCGGATCGAGGATTACTTTCAGACAACGTTCGGCGTGGTACACGCGCTCAAAGATAACCCCACCACAGTCCGCGCCATCTGGGAACTCGAGGAAGCGTTTATGGCCGAGGATAGAAGAACAGGCGGGCCGCAGTGGACGGCGGCCTACGAAGAGTTCAACCCTGTCTTTCAGAATGCGAACACTGACTTTGGGTTTGCCGACATCTTGCTCATCGCCGCTAGCGGCGACGTCGTCTACACCGTATCTGGCCCCGCTGTCCTGGGAGAGAACGTGCTGCGGGGCGACCTCAAAGATTCGGGGCTAGGGCGCGTTTTCCAGAGCGCGATGGCCAGTGAGCAAGAGCTCGCGTTCGCGGATTTTGCGCCCTACGCGCCACTGGGCAACGAGGTAGCCGCGTTCGTCGCCTACGCGGTCGAGAACATCACCGGCACGGTCGGCGTCGTCGCCATCCAACTCCCGGCGACTAAACTCAATGCCATCGTCCAGCAACACACTGGCCTGCCCGAGACCGGCGAGACTTTTCTGGTTGCCCAGGAACCCGATGGGCGCATCACCTTTCGCAACGACCGGCTCACCGTGGGCGGTGGCAAATTCGTCATTGGGTATGACCTGAGCGACATAGCGCCGCAGTCCGTGCGGAACGCGTTGAGTGGGGAAACTGACACGGAGATTCTCATCGGAGGCACGGGCTTACAGATGCTCGCCTCCTATGCGCCGGTGAATGTCGGTGTCGTGGGCCTGAACTGGGCCATCGTCTCTCGCATGCCACTGAAAAATGCGCTTATTCCCCAAATACCGGGTGAGGAGCAGGACTATTTTCAGCGCTACGCAGAGACGCGCGGTTACCCTGACCTGTACCTCTTTTCCTCGGACGGCTTTCTCTTTTACAGCGTCAAACACGAGCCAGACTATCATACTAACCTACTGACCGGCCCCTACCAAGACTCTAACCTGGGACAGATGCTGGCGGAGATTGTCGAGTCACAAAAGCCCAGTATGACTGACTTTGCGCGGTATGCGCCCATTCAGGACGCGCCGGCTGCCTTTGTCGCTGCGCCGGTGATGCATGGCGATAAGTTGGAACTGATCGTGGCTGCACGCCTGCCGCTGGATCAGATCAGCGCCGTTGTGCAGGCGGGCGCCGGGCTGGGCGAGACCGGCGAGACCTACCTGGTAGGGTTGGACAAGATGTGGCGCAGCAACTCGCGTTTCTTGGATCAACTGGGGGTTGAAAGCACCGTCTTGAACACCGAGACGCCCGTGCGCACAGAGGCCTCACTCTCCGCTCTGGCTCGCGAATCCGGCACGCGGAGTATTGAGAACTACCGGGGCGTGCGCGTATTGAGCTCCTGGGAACCGCTCGTCCTGGACGAGCCGGATTCTGACGATCCAAAGGGAGTTGTGTGGGCTGTCATCGCTGAGATTGACGAGAGCGAGGCCCTGTCCAACGTCGCTTCTATCGCTACCTTTATCATCACCCTAAGCCTGGTACTCCTGGGCGTGACGGCTGTCGTCGCCGCCGGGGTCGGCTCGCTGATCGCCGGGCGGCTGGTCAAACCGATCGCCGGATTGACGGAGAGCGCGGTGGCGATTGCCGGCGGCGATCTGGCCGTGACCGTGGCTCACTCGACGAGCAGTAACGAGATCGGCGTGCTCACCAATGCCTTTGGCGTCATGACCACCCGCCTGCGCGAGACGGTCGGCGCGTTGCGCGAGACGGCCGAGAACCTGACCGAGCGCACCCGGGAGCTGGAGGCCAGCCGGCGCGTCACCTTTGCTGCCAGTGAGCGCACCACCCCCGACGAATTGCTGGGATTGGTGGTAGACCTGGTGCGTGACCAGTTTGACCTCTACCACGTCCAAATCTATCTCGTAGACAAGGAACGGGACGCGGCGGTGCTGCGCCAATCCACCGGTTACGCCGGGCGGCAGTTGCTCCAGAAAAAACACCAGATCCCGTTAGAGGCTACGTCACTGGTAACAAAAGCCATTCACACCGGGGAGCCGGTGCTGGTGGACGACACGAGCACCGCCCCCAACTTTATGCCCAACCCCTTGCTTCCCGAGACACGGTCAGAGTTGGTGGTGCCGCTGAGAGTCGGGGACGAGGCACTCGGAGTGCTGGACGCGCAAGCCCGCTCGCCGGGACGTTTTACCTCTCATACGGTAGAGCTCTTCCAAGCGATGGTTGATCAAGTCTCTTTCCTCCTGGAAAACAGTGAGCTATTGGAACGCATTACCGAGCAACAAGAATCCTTAACTGTTTTCACCACGCAACTCCGCACTGTAGCCGAGATCGCGCGCCGGATCGGTACTATCCTAGATACCGAAGAACTCTTACAACAGGTAGTGGAGTTGCTACGGAGCCGTTTTGGACTCTATCATGCCCATATTTACCTCTTGAATAAAGAGACCCGCCAGTTGGTAGTACAAGCCGGCTCCGGGGAGGTCGGGCGGGTACTGTGCGAGCGTGGACATCAAATCCCCCTGGAACGCGAGAAGAGCCTGGTGGCGCGCGCCGCGCGAGGACAGGCGCCGGCATTGGTGACAGATACCACGTTGGATTCTGATTTCATGCCTAATCCCCTGCTCCCGCAGACCCGCTCCGAGCTGGCCGTGCCGCTGATCGCCGGCGGCGAGGTGCTGGGGGTGATGGATCTGCAAGATGATCAGTTGGGACGCTTTGCCGAGAAAGATGTGGATACCTACCTCATTCTGGCTGGGCAGCTCGCCACCGCGTTGCAGAACGCGCAAGCCTTCGAGGCGCAACAGCGGGCGGAAAAGCAAATCCTGATTTTCCAAACCATGGCGGAGACCTCTAACGATGCGATCGTGATGGTAGATCCCGGAGATAATCAAGTACTGTACGCCAATCCCGCAGCCCGCGAGCTCTACGGGGACATCGAAATGACTACCCATCTAGGCACCGAGTTCTGGCGGGAAGAAGATCTGCCCTATCTGGCGGAGACGGTATTACCCCAAACCCTGGCTACGGGTTGGCAGGGTGATGTATTCCAAAAACGGTTAGATGATGGCACGGTGTTTGAGGCCAACGCCACCGTCTTTATGATCCGCGATGCCACCGAGACTCCCACGCACATGGTGGTGATGGTCCGTGATATTACTGAGCGCAAGGCGAGAGAGGAAGACTTGTTGCGGTTAAATAGTGCCGTGGAGCAGGTAGGCGATGGCATCGCCCTCATCGATTTGGAAGGCAATATCTTATTTGTCAACTCCGCCTGGGCCAAGATGCACGGCTATGATAATCCAACTACATTGATGGGCAAACCCCTGAGCATTTTCCACACTGCCGAACAGTTAGAAGAAGAGGTGGTTGCTTTCAACGAGCAAGCGATGGCGCAGGGTTCACACCAGGGTGAGGTTGGACATGTTACCAGAGATGGCCAGACCTTCCCCACTTTAATGACCACTACGATTATCAAGAACGAAGCTGGTCAACTGGTGGGTTTAATCGGCACCGTCCGCGACATCACTGAGCGCAAGGAAGCAGAAGCCGAGCGCGAGCGCTTTACCCGCCAACTGCGCACTGCCGCCGACATCGCCGGACAGGTGAGCGAGATTTTAGATCCAGACAAGTTGTTAAATACGGTGATCCCGCTACTCAAGGAGCGCTTTAATCTCTACTACGCTCATGTTTACACCCTAGAAGAGGAAACGCTCAAACTACGGGCCGGGTACGGCGAACCTGGCGCGAAGATGTTAGCAGTGGGCCATAACATCCCGTTGGCGCACCCCGCCAGTTTGGTAGCGCAGGCCGCGCGGAACAGGGAAATCGTGGTGGTAGACGACGTGACGACCAATCCCCGCTTTATGCCTAACCCATTGCTTCCGGATACTAAATCAGAGGTGGCCGTGCCATTGGTGGCCGGCGAGCAGGTGTTGGGCGTCTTTGATGTGCAGCACGATCAAGTCAACTACTTTACCCAGGCCGACCTGGACGTCTTTAGCACGCTGGCGGGACAACTCGCCACCGCGCTGCAGAACGCTGACTTTGTAGAGGAGCTCCGGCAGACCACCGAGCGCTTGCGGGAGGTGGATCGTCTCAAGAGCGAGTTCTTAGCCAATATGAGCCATGAACTGCGCACCCCGCTCAACTCCATCATCGGTTATGCCGAAATCATGATGATGGGCATAGATGGCTCCCTGGACGATGAGACGCTCAAAGATGTACAAGCCATCTACGAAAATGGGCAACACCTACTGAACATGATCAACGATATCCTGGATCTGGCTAAGATCGAGGCCAGACAGATGACCTTAAATCTGGCAGAGAATGTGAACGTGGCCCAGGTTCTAGCAGATTTAGAAACCAGCAACGCTAGCCTCTTTGCTACCAGCCCGGTCGAGTTTCTGATAGAGATAGAAGATGACCTGCCGCTTATTCGGGCCGACCGCGTGCGCTTACATCAAATCCTCAATAACCTGGTGGGTAACTCTGAGAAATTCACCGAAACGGGGTACGTGAAAGTAAGAGCTTACCAGCAAAGCCGTCGCTGGCTCTGCATTGCTGTTGAAGATACGGGAATTGGTATCAGCGCAGCAGATCAAGTTAAAATCTTCGACCGCTTCCGTCAGGCAGATGGTTCCAGCACGCGGCAGGTGGAGGGCACCGGTTTGGGGCTTTCGATCACCAAACAGTTGATTCAAATGCACAGCGGCCGGATTGAAGTTGAGAGTGCATTGGGAGCAGGAAGCACTTTCACAGTGTGGCTACCGCTGGAAACATAGGCGAGAAAGCGAGAGGGCGAGAAGGCGAGAAAGCGAGAGGAGCGAGGAAGAGCCTCCCTGCCGCTGTGCTGGGACCCGTCTCAAGTCGCTGACTGAGGGCGTCTGATGAGAGCAACCAGCCGAGGCCGGTAGTTTGAGTAGCGCCCTCCAATTTGCGACCTTCGACTTTTGACTTGAGACAGGAAAAGGTGTATATGAGTTCTTCAGGTGATGTTTCCCGTGTCTTGGTGGTTGATGATAATAGACAGAGCAATGAGATGGTGCAATCGCTCTTGCGCGGAGAAGGATACGAGGTTATCGCTGCCTTTTCTGGCCCTGAGGCGTTGGAAAAAGTGAACCGTACAGCTCCTGATCTGATTCTATTAGATGCGATGATGCCGAGCATGACGGGATTCGAAGTAGCGCGCACGCTGCGCGCCGACCCAGGAAACTGCTTTTGCCCCATCTTGATGCTCACCGCGTTACATGAGTTACAAGATAAGGTCAGAGGCTTAGAAGCCGGGGCCGATGATTTCCTCACCAAACCCTTTCATGCCGTGGAATTATTAGCGCGTGTTCGTTCCCTGCTCCGTATCAAAAAACTCCATGATGAAGTAGAAGCTAAGAATGCCCTGTTGGAACGCATCTTGATGCGTTATATTTCCAAAGAAGTAGCCTTGCAGATCATAGATGATCCAGAACAACGTCTAAAACTGGGCGGGGAAGTGGGCGTTGTCAGTGTCCTTTTCGCTGATATTCGAGGTTTTACCCCGTTTTCGGAGAGCAGGAAGGCCAGAGAGGTTATTCTGATATTAAATAAGATTTTTGGGTATTTAACCCCGCTGGTTTTTACGTATCAGGGCACCCTAGATAAATATCTGGGGGATGCTATCATGGCCCTTTACGGCGCTCCGCTCGCCAGTGCGGATAGTGTCAAAAACGCGGTACACTCAGCCTGGATGATGCAAAAGAGTTTCGCCGCCCTGAGAACTGAGTACCCGGAGCTTCATGAACTAGGGCTGGGCATTGGCCTCTGCACGGGGGAAGCCATTGTTGGAAATGTGGGCACCAACCAATTCATGGATTACACGGTCATCGGAAACATCCCCAATTTAGCCAAACGCTTGCAAGAACATGCCTCTGTGGGGCAGATATTGATTGATGAAGAGACCAATCTCTACCTACAAGGGCAGATAGAGACCGCCGCTCTTGCACCGTTCCATTACAAGGGGTTCAGCCATCCGATCACAGCTTATAGCGTGTTGAGCATTGAGTAAAAAATTTGATGGAGGAAGCGCCAGGTAAGAACTTCATCGCAGAGGCCCAGAGATCACCAAGATTTGAAACTTGAGTCTGTTGCAAAAACCAAGAATTTCACCGCTAAGACGCAAAGATTTGAAAATCAACCTTCAGGAAATAGAATTTTCTTAGCGTCTTGGCGGCAAGATAATTTTTTTCAGGGAAGCCAACTATGAGAACTCTACTGAAAGCAGTCCGTTGTCTAGCCTGTGGTCACGAGATGGCACCCGATCCTGACATCGCCAGCTGTCCAGAATGCGGCGGGGGGTGGATGGATGCAGTTTATGATCTCGCGGCCCTGCCGGCTGATTGGCCGGCGCTGGTCAAAACAAGGCCGGCTACGCTCTGGCGTTATCGGGAATTACTCCCTTTTCCAGCTGATTTCCATATCTTCACTTTGGGTGAAGGTTGGACGCCTTTGACGCGCGCCGTCGGGTTGGAACGGGAGCTCCAGCACGACAGCATCTGGATCAAGGATGAGCGGCAACAACCGACCGGCTCCTTCAAAGATCGGCAGGCGACCTTTGCCGTGAGCGCGCTCTATGACCAGGGAATCGCTGAGGTGGTAATGGCTTCCACCGGCAACGCTGCGGCGGCCTACGCGGCTTATACGGTGAGAGCGGGCATCAAACTCTGGGTTTTCCTCTCCAGCAGCGTGCCCGTAGAAAAAATGCGGGAGCTGGCGCTCTATGGCATTGAAGTGATCAAAGTCTCTGGCACTTATGATCAAGCCAAACAAGTGGCCGCGGACTTCGCCGCCCGGCATAACCTGGCGCTAGAACGCGGGGCCAAGGCCATTCCTTGTAAAGAGAGCATGAAAACCATCGCCTTCGAGATCGTGGAGCAACTAGGTTGGCGTGCCCCTGATTGGTATTTACAAGCCGTCTCCGGCGGGATTGGGCCTTTGGGCGTGCTCAAAGGGTTTACCGAGCTGTACGCGGCCGGGATCATTGATCGTATTCCCAAGATCGGCGTGGTGCAGACCGCCGGTTGTTCGCCGATGGTGCAAGCGTGGGAGCAGAATCTGGACGCAGCTATGCCTGTGCAGCCAGATAGTTTAATCACCGTGCTGGCTACCGGAGCGCCAGGGATGGCTTACAAGATCCTCAAGCGCGCAGCGGATCAGTATGGCGGCGCGATGGTCTCGGTAAGTGATGGCGAGGCTTTTCGAGCCATGCGCTGGGTAGCGCGCACCGAAGGCATCTCCATGGAGCCGGCGGCCAGCGTCGCCTTTGCCGGTCTGGAGAAGCTGCTCGCGCGGGGATACATCCAGGCTGGGGAATGTGTGGTGGTCAACTGCTCCGGGCATACCTTCACCGCCGAGAAACACGCCCTAGAAGACCGCTATTTACTGCATCTAAAAACACCCTCGTCGCCAGCGACAGGCGCCATCCCCAAAGAGGGCTTGGCGGCGGCTTTAGAACGCTTAGATGAGCAGATCACCTCGTTAGTGGTCATTGACGATAACCCTCACGATAGCCGGCTAATCCGGCGTCTATTGCAGAGCTATAAAAACTATCGCGTTTTCCAAGCCTATAACGGCATGGATGGGCTAGCTCTGGTACAGCAACGGCAGCCGGATTTGGTGCTCCTGGATCTCACTCTGCCAGAGATGGATGGGTTCTCTATCCTCGCGGAGCTCAAAACAGATGAACGCACCCAAGATATTCCGGTTGTCGTCATCTCTGCAAAATCGTTGACGTTGCAAGAGGAAGCCTACCTACAACGTTATACTGATTCGGTCTGGCAGAAAGGCAGTTTCAGTACGCGGGAGTTGGCCCGACATGTGACGGGAATCTTAGGCGCCCAGCCTGATGAATTGGCCCGGTTACTTGACCAAGCGCCGCTGAAAGAACACGAAAAACTGGTCAAGTCTTTTGGCGTAGGGGACTATAAACATATATTGGTAATCGAGGATAATGTCTGGGAGGCGCGATTGATGGGGCGCCTTTTTGAATCTCAACCGCGTTTCGCTGTCACCGAAGTCTATTCGGCCAATGACGCCTGGGCGGCCATTAAGAAAAATCCGCCGGCGTTGGTGGTGCTAGATTTAGTTCTTCCCGATATAACTGGATTAGAATTCCTCGAAGATCTACAATCGCAGCCAGCTGGCGCTGATCTCCTCATATTGGTGGTCACGGGCAAAGAGTTGACCATCGCAGAGAAAAAATTCTTATCCGCACAGGTGGATTCCGTCTGGCCCAAGAGCACTTTGAATCGCGCCGCGCTGCTGACTTATGTCGAAGATTTATTGTTGGAGTAAATCACGAATATGAACAATCGCATCATTGTCCACGTGGAGGATAATTACCACAATCGCCGCATTGTCCGTAAAATCTTGCTCACGCAGGGGTACCAAATCTACGAAGCGGAAGATGGTTTGGGGGGCTTACAGATGATCAAAGATGTGGTTCCTGATCTGGTCTTATTAGATATCAGCTTACCTGGTATAGATGGCCTTGAGATCGTAGGGCGACTCAAGGCCTCAGAGGCTTACCAGAATATCCCGGTAATCGCCTTAACCGCGTCTGCCATGGTGGGGGACCGCGAACGATTTTTGGCGGCGGGCTGTGACGATTATCTCTCCAAACCAGTCAGAGCGTTGACCCTAATTCAGCGAGTAAATTCATATTTTACTTGAGCGAGTGACTGGGAGTCTACTAAAAATTTCACCACATTTAGCTACCTGACAGTTCCAGACGTTAGGACACGGATAAGTGCGGAAAATACCCTAAAGAATGCTTTGTCAGCTAAAAGCGAAAGGGAAATTCGCGTTTATCCGCGTCCTATTTTTGAAAATGTCAGATGCTTAGGCTCAACATCTAGAAAACTTAACTCTCCTTCTCTGTGGCGCTGTGGTAAAATAACCACTTTCCAGTGGAGTCAGTATTATAACTAGGCCTTTCGCTAACGATACTTTCTAACCGCTAATTCACGCGAATTAACGCCAAAGGCTACTAACATTAGCGTAAATTGGCGTCCGTTCTGGAGTTTGGTAAGGTGGCCGAGTAGATACAATTTATAGATTTAGTGAGGTGTTGTAATGCGCAGCAAAATCGTTTTCGCGATCATAAGTTTACTCTTGATTAGCAGTTTGGCGTGTTCTGTGAGTGGTCAAGTAGACGTCGACGGCCCGCTGGCCGAGACGGAAGAGACCCCGGAAAGCACTCCCGCGACCAGCGCCACCGCGCTCCCGTTGGAGGAGCAGCCCCCCGCAGAAGAGGTGGAAGCGACCATTACTCCCCCCGAAGTTCCGCCATCGCTGCCTACCGTAGCGCCGGCCGCGGTGGAACCGGAGACGCCAGAGGCGCCAGTCGAGATTCCTACCGAGATTCCCGCTGGCAGCGATCCCCTGGAGCTGGCCGCAGCAGAGATCCCAGAGTTGATGATTGCCACGTTGGATCCCACTGCGGGAGGATTGAGCAATCTGGGAACCTTTCGCCAACGTCTCAGCGTGCAATTTACGGGGCAAGGAACAGCCGGGACGTACAGCTACGAGGCAGACGTCAATCCGCCGCAATCCGCCATCCAGATCACGTTGCGTGCGGAAGGGCCGAACGCGCAGTATCTGCCTGCCAATCAGCTCCAATTTATCTGGATCGGCAACCGGGCTTGGGTAAAAATAGGGAATCAACCGTGGCTACCGGTGCCGGAGGAAGTGGCCGCAGCTCAATTTGAGGAGCAAGCTTTCGAAGTCGGAGACTTCCTGCCTTACGTACCCGCTTTCACGCGCGTCGGCGAGGAGAATATCAACGGAATCGCAACTGCACATTACCATTACGCTGCCGACAATC
Organism: Thermoflexia bacterium; assembly: GCA_011192175.1. Classification (GTDB taxonomy): domain Bacteria; phylum Chloroflexota; class Anaerolineae; order B4-G1; family SLSP01; genus G713. Next base: position 14,302 of record DUEJ01000001.1, on the reverse strand, counting down.
TGCCTGCTGAGTGTGGAACTGTAAGCGGGGCCGGCGACATCTACGTCGCCCTGCAAGGCGGTTACGTGGTGCGCTATACCTTTACCGGCAGCGGTACTTTCGAGGGCTACTACGCGGGCGCCGGTGATATCAACCTACTGTACGATACCTACGATGTGGGCGCAGCTATCGATATCCAACCGCCCCGGCGCTGAAGATACCAAGATTTCATCACGGAGGCATGGAAGAGCACTGAGATTTGAAACTTAACCGCTAGTGTTCTGTCAAGTGTAAAATGAGCAGGGGGCTACCATCCGCCGACTGCTCACTAGTCCCCGTAGGTGGACTTCGCGAGGGTAGCCGCGACTTCAGTCGCCAGGCTGACTGACATTTATCTGCGTCCTGGAGGGTATCTGGCTATGTTCTACCTGGGGCTAGTCGAGTAGTAACTTGATAATCAACTATTGCTAAACACCAGAGGGAGAAACTATGAAAATTCTAGTCACCGGCGGGGCCGGCTACATCGGAAGTCATACCTGCGTGGAATTATTAGAGGCCGGCTATGAGATCAGCGTCGTGGATAACCTCGTCAACAGCAAAGCGGAAGCGCTGCGCAGAGTGGAGGAGCTGACGGGTAAGCCGGTGGAATTTCACCAGGTGGATCTGCGCGACCAGGAAGCCTTGAACGCCGTCTTCGCGGGAACCGGCATCGACGCCGTGATCCACTTTGCCGGGCTAAAGGCGGTTGGGGAATCCGTTGCACAACCGTTACGCTACTTCCATAACAACGTCACCGGCACTTTGATTCTCTGCGAGGTGATGCGCGCACACAACGTTAAAGACCTCGTCTTCAGCTCCTCCTGCACCGTTTACGGCGATCCCCAGAGCGTGCCCATCCGCGAAGATTTCCCGCTCTCGGCTACCAACCCCTACGGACACTCCAAGTTGATGATCGAAGAAATTTTGCGCGCTCTCTACCGCGCGGATGCAGCGTGGAACATCGCGCTGCTGCGTTACTTCAACCCGGTAGGCGCGCATCCCAGCGGGCGGATAGGCGAAGACCCCACCGGCATCCCCAATAATTTGGTGCCTTACATCGCCCAAGTCGCCGTCGGGAAGCTGGACTATCTCCGTGTCTTTGGCGACGATTATTCTACCAGAGATGGCACCGGCGTGCGCGATTACATCCATGTGGTAGATTTGGCGCAAGGCCATCTGCAGGCGTTGGCGAAGTTAGCGGAAAATCCCGGCATCGTGACCTACAACTTGGGCACGGGGCGCGGGTACAGCGTGCTGGAAGTGCTGCGGGCCTTCGAAAAGGTGGCCGGGCGCGAGATCCCCTATCGCATCTTGGCGCGCCGCGCCGGTGATATCGCCGAGGCTTACGCCGATCCCACCCTAGCCAGCCGCGAGCTGGGTTGGCAAGCGGAGAAGAATCTCCCCGAGATGTGCGCCGATGTCTGGAAATGGCAAACACAGAATCCCACAGGATACCCAGAGGAGTAGTTATGCTACCCACATTAATTGTGATGGCCGCCGGCATGGGCAGCCGCTACGGCGGCCTCAAACAAATCGATCCAGTTGGCCCCCACGGCGAGAAAATCATCGACTATTCCGTTTACGATGCGCTGCAAGCAGGCTTTAGCCGCGTGGTCTTCGTCATCAAAGAGGAGCTGGCCGAGACCTTCCGCGCCGAGGTAGGACACGCTATTGAGCAGGTCTGCGCTACCGAGTATGTCTACCAGCGGCTCACGGACGTGCCGGCGAACTTCACCCTGCCCCCAGCCCGAAAGAAACCGTGGGGCACCGCGCACGCGGTCTACAGTTGCCGAAAGGTAGTCAAGGCGCCCTTTGCCGTCATCAACGCCGATGACTTCTACGGCCGCGGCGCCTATCAAATCCTGAGCGCTTACCTACAACAAGTGGCTGGGGAAAAACAGAGGCGGCACAACTACTGCATGGTCGGCTACCAGCTCCGTAACACCGTGACCGAGCATGGGTATGTATCACGCGGCGTCTGCACAATCCAAAACGGTCTCCTCGTGAAGGTTGATGAACGCCTACACATTGAGCAACGCGCCGCCGGTATCCAATACCAAGCTAACGGCCAATGGCATCCCCTCCCCGCCGACGCCCTCGTCTCCATGAATATGTGGGGTTTCACCCCCAGCCTCTTCGCCGAGATGGAGCTAGATTTCCCGCGCTTCCTGGCCCAACATGGGGCAGAACCAAAAGCCGAGTATTTCCTGCCGGCAGTGGTTGGCAAGCTCGTCCGTGCGGACAAAGCGACGGTCTGCGTGTTGCAGACGGACGAACGTTGGCTAGGCGTGACCTATCGCGAGGACAAACCACGGGTCAGACGTGCTCTCCAGGAGCTAATCAACCGGGGCAGCTATCCCTCGAAACTCTGGGAGGCAACGTAAATGAAAAAAATATTGACGCAGGTCAGCCAGCAATTTCAGCTCCACGGCACGGTGCAAGCCATCCACCCTTATGGCTACGGCCATATCAACGACACTTACTTGATGAAGTGCAACCATACCGGCGCGGAGCACCAGGATTACATCTTGCAGCGTATCAACCACCAGGTTTTCACCAAACCGGTGGAGCTGATGCGGAACATCGAGCGCGTGACCGCGCACCTCCGCCGGAAAATTCAAGCCAGAGACGGGGACGTGGAGCGGGAGACGCTCAACCTCGTTCCCACGTTAGACGGGGAGTGGTTCTATCAGCACAGCGATGGCACTTATTGGCGCGTCTACCTCTTTATCACCGCGGCGCAGACGTACCAGCAGGTAGCGAGCCTGGCCCACGTTTATAACGCGGCGCACGCTTTTGGTAATTTCCAGGAATTACTCAGCGATTTCCCCGCCGAGGAGCTCTACGAGACCATCCCGCACTTTCACCATACCCGCAAACGTTTTGAGGCGTTCGAGGCGGCGGTGGCCGCGGATCTACTGGAGCGCGTACAATATGTGCGCCCAGAGATTGAGTTTATCCGGGCACGCGAGGCGGAGAGTTCCGTTTTGGTTGATCTGATCGCCGAGGGTAAATTACCACAGCGCGTCACGCATAACGATACCAAATTCAACAACATCATGCTGGATAACGAGACCGGTCAAGGAATCTGCGTTATCGACCTGGACACCGTGATGCCGGGGCTTTCGCTCTACGATTTTGGCGACGCGGTGCGCTTCGCCGCCAATCCCGTGGCCGAGGATACCCGAGATTTTTCCCAAGTACATATTGACCTGGAGATTTTCGATAGCCTGGCCCACGGTTACTTGGACACGCTGCGCGAGACCCTCACCCCGCTGGAGATCGAGTATTTGCCGTTTTCCGCGCGTCTGATGACGTTTGAAAACGGCATCCGCTTCCTGACCGATTATTTGCAAGGTGACATCTACTTCAAAACCCACCGCGAAAATCAGAACCTAGATCGCTGCCGGGTACAGCTGTATCTGCTGGCAGACATGGAGCGACAGTTCGAGCAATTGACCACGATTGTGGCTCAATACAGCAATGCCCGTGGCTAAAAACCACGGGCAAAGTTTTCTGGGCCCTCTCACGAGAGCGAACGTCAGCTGTAGCTGGTCTCCCGCCCGAGCCACCCCGCCAAACCCAATCGTGTTGCACGGGCACAGTTCCTGGCATTGGGACTTTGGCCTACGCAGAAAACCGTCCCAAGCCAGCACTAGTCCACGCAGGTGGACTTCGCAAAGGTAGCCGCGACTTCAGTCGCCAGGCTTGTTTAGCCCGAACTTGCGTTGGGGCCAGAAACCCAGACCTCCAATTTCCGAAGGAAATTGGAGGTCTTTTGGTCTCAACGCAAAACAAGCCCGCCACGCTTACGACATCTTCACCACAATATCGCCCAACACGTTAGCGGCGGCATCCCCCTGATCTGCGGCATTGCTCAAATGCCGGTATATCTCGCGCAGCTTGAGCATCTCTACCACATGTTCCACATCCTGGGGCATTTGGAAGAGCGCGCCCAACGCCTCACGATAGACCCACTCTACCCGATTCTCCATCGCCTTAGCCCGCATCGCGTGATCCTCGGCCACACCGGGATGGTCAGCGAGACGCAACACCCCTAGATAGATTTCATTGGTGGCCTCGACCAGTAACGAGGCAATGCGCCGCATAAAATCATTGGGAGCCACGTTTAGGATATCCATCTCGCCGACGGTACTGTAAGCGTAATCAATAATATCATCGATGTTGCGTGAGAGCGCGTGGATATCCTCCCGGTCAATCGGCGTGACGAAAGTCTGATTGAGATCCTCGATCAAGATACGGCGCACTTCATCCGCCTCTTTTTCTAACTTATTAATTTTGTTGGCCCACTCCTCTGTAGGATCATCCAGATATTCAACCAAAGCCTCGACGCCCTGCAACGTCAACTTGCTCTGTTTTTCCAACAATACTAAAAATTTATTCGGTTTAGGTTTGAACAAGTTTTTTAGGAATCCCATCTTATCTTAAGCCCCCTTCTAATAACCAATAAATTAACCCAGACATTGCTGCGGCGGCCGGAATGGTTAAGGCCCAAGCAACCAGAATACTGTTCATCACTTGCCAGCGTACCATGTTAAGCCGTTCTCCGGCCCCGGCGCCCAGAATAGTAGTACTGACGACGTGCGAGGTGCTCACCGGCCCCCCCATGAGCGCGGCTCCCATGATGATGCCAGCTGATGAGATCTGTGAGACAAAACTATGTATCGGACGGATGCGATAGAATTTGCCACCCAGCGTATGGATAATGCGCCAGCCGCCTAACGCGGTGCCCAACGAAATCGCTCCGGCACACGCGCCCACCACCCACAGAGGCACGTGGAACTCGGTTAGCGTGCCACTCGCTACTAATCCCATGGTGATCACGCCCATCGTCTTCTGCGCGTCGTTGCTGCCGTGGCTCAACGCCAAAGCCAACGCCGTCACCACTTGACTCTTCCGGAAGAAATTATCAATGCGTGGCGTCGCCCTGCGAGCGAGTAACCGCGTAACCTTCATTAGGATATAGCTGCCAATCAAGCCCAGCAGGGGAGAGATTAACAAGACCAATAATATCTTACTCAACCCATCCACCAGAACAGCTTGGGGCCCAAAACCCACAAATGTAGCCCCCACTAACCCCCCGACCAGCGCATGTGAAGAGCTAGAAGGAATCCCCAACAACCAAGTGAGCAGATTCCAGAGACTCGCGCCTAAAAGCGCGGCCCAGACGACTGGCAGGGTGGTGGCAGATTCCGCAACGACCTCATGCCCGATAGTGGTAGCCACGGCTACCCCAAAAATAAAGGGGCTGACAAAGTGCGCGGCAGCGCTCATCATTAACGCCCGCACCGGGGTTACGGCGCGAGAAGCGATCATGGTCGCGACGGTATTGGAACTGTCATGGAAACCATTCAGAAAATCAAAAAATAACGCTGTGCCAACAAATGCTACCAACAAAAAATTAGAGCCTACAAAATTACTCATATACCTCCTTTGCTACTCAAAATGTTGACTTCCCTAAAAAACTAGTTCACCGCTAAGACACTAAGAAAAAAAAATTTAGTTTTGGATTAAACCTATTTAACTATACTGGAGCCTCTCAATATTCCGGGGCAGTTTTCACCACAGAACTCTGTGGCGGCCTGCGATTGACCTAGACACGGCCTGCCTGCCGGGTCCCATGCTAATTTTATCATACTATTTTATCATACTAGGACACTGAGAGTACCGAGTTTTTTAATTTTTTCTCAGTGTTCTTTGTGCCTTCATGGTGAAATTCAATGAAATTTAGTCACCCAAACAACTGGCCGCGAATAATTCTCCTAGGCTTAGGGCGCTGGTATCCACCACCGGGACGCCCAGCTGCCGGTTCACGTAGCCCCCGTGGTAATCCGAGCCGCCGGTGATCAGCCAATCATGACGCTCACACCAGGCCACGCAACGTTGGGTCGTCTCTTCATCATGGTACTGTGAGTAACATTCAACGCCGGCGATCCCGTAAGGCAACAGTGAGTTCAGCGTTGCTTCTGTCACGCCCCCCAAATTTCTAAAACTCGCTCCCGGATGAGCCAAGATTGGCACTCCTCCCGCCGCACGGATCACCGCTACCGTCTCGGTGGGATGCAAAAAATCCGGCCAAATCCGGCCAAACTTAGGGCTAAGCTGCTCGAAGAACTCCTGGGGGCTGGCACAGAGGCCTTTATCAAGAAGGTAATTGAGGGATTTGAAGCCGCCGCGTGTCCGCTCATACGTGTAATGTTGGTACTCCTCAAAATCCAGGGGATACCCCAATTCGATCAGCGCGCGGATATCGTGGTCATCAGTCGCTTCCATCTTGGCGGTATTCTCAGCCAGCAAAGATCGCAATGCCGGAGCCTTAAGATCAATGTTGTAGGCCAAAATATGGAAGATATTTCCTCCCACCGTGGTGGAGATCTCAACAGCACGGAGAAAACGTAGCGCGGCCGCCCGTGCTAGCCGCTCTGTCTCTGCCACATTGGCAATGGAATCATGATCGGAGATGGCAAAGAGACCGATACCCTCCGCTTGAACACCCGCAATCACCTGCTCCGGCGTCCAACGGCCATCGGAGGCCGTGGTGTGAATGTGTAAATCAACGCGCATAAATTGCTCCTTTTTAATTTTATCCACCGATTGCACCAATTATACAGATTTTTCACCTATCCGCGACGCTCTGGGGCTTCAGTCAGGAGGCCCAGAGCGGCTAACGGTGTCATTCCGAGCGCAGCGAGGAAACTATTACATCTCTCGACGAGCTTAGCCCAGAGCTGGTAGATTCCTCGGCTTTATGCTCCCCGCTAAACGGGTGGCACTCTCCTCGGAATGTCGCTGGTTTTGAATACTCATCCTGACTACTCGACTCTTTCCAATACAATATCGCCGCTCTGGCCGCCATGTTTTTCTAAGAGGCGAATCTGCTGAATCTGCATGCCGCGCTCGACGGCTTTGCCCATATCGTAGATGGTGAGCGCGGCGACGCTCACCGCCGTCAAGGCTTCCATCTCCACCCCGGTAACGCCGGTGCAACGCACCTCCGCCACAATTTTGACCCGCGACGGCTCTTCAGCGAAGGAGAAATCCACCTTTACTTTGGTGATCGGGAGTGGATGGCAGAGCGGGATCAACGTGGGAGTGCGCTTGGCGGCCATGATTCCCGCGACGCGCGCCACGGCTAACACGTCTCCCTTAGCCAAACTCCCGGCCTGAATCAGCGCTAATGTCTCCGGCCGCATCTGGACCTCGCCGGCAGCTCTCGCCATCCGCTGCGTGGAACTTTTCTCCGTAACATCAACCATCTGTGCCGCGCCCGTCTCATCTAAATGTGATAGTTTCATCGGTCTAGCCTCCAATGCCCGACATCGGTCTGACGTTTAAAGGTAAAATACCTTCCGTCAAATGGTGCCCTCGGGGTTTAGCCCGGATGGCTTGCTCAAAAATCTCCTGCAAGGTTGCGTCATCAACGCCCGCCCGCAGGGGAGTTTTTAGATCTACGCTCTGGTTGGACATCAAACAGGGCAAAATTTGACCATCGGAGGTCAGGCGGAGGCGGTTACAAGCATGGCAAAAATGCTCGCTGATGGCGCTGATGAAGCCTAACGTCCCTTCCGCGTGAGGTAGGCGATAGTAGCGGGCCGGGCCGACGCCGGTTTTGCCATGTACGGGCGTCAGCTCTCCCCACGCAGCGGCGATACGCGCGCGGATCTCGGCGGAGGGCACCACCCCATCGCCGGCCCAATGTACGCCACTGCCCAGCGGCATCACCTCAATGAAGCGCAAATGCCAATCCGGTTGGAACGTCTGCCGCGCCAGCTCGACTACTTCGTCATCGTTCAAGCCACGGATCACCACCGTGTTGATCTTCACCGGGCGCAGGCCCGCACGCAACGCGGCTTTCCGCCCCGCCAACACCTCGGCGAGTGTTCCCAATCTGGTCGTCTGCCGGAAACGCTTCGGGTCAAGCGTATCTAAGCTGATGTTGACCCGCCGCAAGCCTGCCTGGGCCAAGGCGTCCGCGTAACGCGCTAGCAGGGTCCCATTGGTCGTCATCGAAAGATCATCCAGCCCCGGGATAGCGGCCAGCGCAGTCACCAGTTCTACAATGCCGCTCCTCACCAACGGTTCCCCGCCCGTGAGGCGAACATGGTTAATGCCCATCCCCACGGCGACCCGCACGATGCGCTCAAGTTCCTCATACCGCAAGATGTCCTGGTGCGGTATCTGGGCCACACCGCCCTCTGGCATACAGTAAACGCAACGTAGGTTGCAGCGGTCGGTGACGGATACTCTAAGGTAGCTGATGGGTCGTTGGAAAGAGTCAAAGTAGGGCATGGTAATTCCTTCGTCAGGTAGTCGTTAGTCAGCTAATCAGTTAGCCATTGGTCGTCGGAGACCGTCCACAGGTTTCCGGCAATGCTAATTTAATGGATGATCGTAGTTAGGGAACTGTGTCCTGTCTACCGTCTACTATTGGTTGTTGATGGTGTAGTTGGTGCATCTGCCAGAGGATAAAGCGGACGCGCTGCGAGAGTGCGCCAGCGATATTCCACAACAAGCGCGTGCCCAGCACCGCGTCATCTTCGCAAAGCCCCAACAAACGTTCGCGGTTCAGGGCGAGCAAGGTAGCTCCTTGCGGGCCGGCTAGCAGATCGGCACTGCGTGTTTCCTCATCGAAGAGGGCTAATTCCCCGGCTAACTCTCCCGGATGTAAATCGGCCACATGGAGTTTCCCTGCCGACTCTTCACCAGGCCGTTGGGGATCATTCCAAACTTCCACCACGCCGCTGTGAATAATGTAAAGTTCGTTTCCGCTCTCAGTGACACCGACGATCTTTTCTCCTGGCGTGTAGGTATGCGGTAGGCACTGCGCCGCCAAGCGCAACCGCTGTGCAAAATTTAGTTCGTTGCCGATTCCCGAATGAGCTAAGAATTGGGCTATCTCGTGTACTTGTAATAATTCTTCATCCCCGACGGGGGTGTAGAGCCTATCGCCAAAACGCGGCAGGCCTAGATAGGCGGCGACAATGCGCCGGGTAGCGGCGTGGGCCTCGAATTGCGGCCAATGACCGGCCTGCGGCAGAATCCGTAAATCGGCGGCCGGCCATTCGTCAGCCATCACCCCGGAATCGCTCAACGGGACAGTGTTATCTTCTGCGCCCCAGATGACGAGAGTAGGTGTATCCAGCTGGGCCAGTTGGCCACTCAAGTTATTCTCGCGCATGGCGAAGAAACATTCGGTCCGCACGCGCCCCTGACCGGGATTCCGCGCATCAGCGCGAATGCGTTTGTAGTCCTCCTCTGTGATCCCGCTCCGCTCGGCGAAGGAAGCCGGGCGCATGATGCGGTCAGTGAGTCCCATAAAGGCGCGCTCTATCGAAGAGACCAGCAAGGTCCCCAGCCCGAAACGTTCTAGCAAAGTGATGGGTGAGACGACCGCGTTGATATATGAGGTCAGTCGCCCCGTGATGGTGGGACTGAGCAGTACCATCCGCTCCACCAAGACGCGGTACCGCAACGCGATGGTCACGCTCGTCATGCCCCCCATCGAGTGCCCGACCAACACTACCGGACCAGTGCTCACTTGCATGATAAACTCCGCCAACAGCTCGGCGTAAGCAGTGATGGTGGTGCGCTCCGGCAGGCGCGGCGACTCCCCGTATCCGGGCAAATCCACGGCGTAACAGTGGAACCGTTGGCTAAGCCAATCCAAGAGCGGCGACATCGCATACCAAGAGCTAGACCAACCATGGATCAACACCGCTACTTGCCGGCGTGGCGACCCTTTTTCGATTACGTTAAGCTCCTGCCCATGAATAGTATAAGTCGGCATACAATTCTCCTTCTCACGAATGACGCTATCAGTTTATCCCCAAATAGCATAACTTCAACGTCAAGGCGTTACGGTAAAAGTGACGCCTGCATTAGGGGGTACCCAGAGATACACAGAGAAGAAATCTAGAGACACTGAGAGAAAATACGATAATTGAGTCTACTGCAAAAACATAGATTTTTATCACAAAGGCGCAAAGATTCGAAAATTAATCTTCAGAGAATTAACTCTTTGACCAGTGGGGGATAAACTTTTCAACCCGGTCTAAATTTTTTCTTAGCGGCTTAGCGGAGAAATGCTGGGTCTTTTAGTAAAGCCAAACGCGCCACCTCGCCGGCGGCGCGCGATAGGTCAGAGAAGAGCTTACTTCAAGATGTAATAGGTGCCGCGCTTGGCCCCGATTTTTAAAAGCACTCCTTTTTTTACCAGATCGACCAAGTCAAGGCGGAGAGTCTCGGAACTGACGTTAGGGCAGAGCTCTTGATATTCACCGTTGGTGATATGCTCGTGCTTCTGGATGTAATCCAACGCTTTCGCCTGGCGCTCGTTGGTGGAGAGCCGGCGCTGGCGCAGCCACTGTTTGCGCGCCGCCTGGAACGTCACAGTAAAAGAGAAAGGCGTATCGCGGAATTGGGGTGGTTCATGGCCGGCGCCCACCATCTCTTCAATCATCAGATCAACTCCCAGTCCCAACTCCTCGATGTAACCCCATTGGAAAAGACCATTAACGATACGCGGGTTACGGGAGAAGTGTTCATCCACGATGTTATCAATGGTGATGAACCCAGGCAGCCCGCCGGGACTGGAGATTTCCAGGCGATCATCAAAGATACGCACTTCAATGGCTCGGCCGCGCAGGCGGTAGTCACGGTGCGCGACGGCGTTGACGAGAGCCTCGCGAATCGCGGTTGGCGGATAGGCCCAGTTCTCTTCCCGCTCCAAGCTGCGTACTACCGCGCCTACCTGGATCTCTTCTTGGATAATCTCCCAGGTGCGCTGGATAATGCGGGGTAACGGGCCCCGCACTTCCACGCGCCGGCCGTAGCCTGGTTCGCCGCCCGCGCCGCGCATCTTCGTGCCCTCAAAGCGCACAAAGGTAAGCCCGCTGCGGGGCACAAAGAGTTGCGGGTTCTCTCCCCAGAGTAACATCCCGGCGATGGTGGGCCGCCCCTCGGGCGAGAGCCAGCCTTGTGCGTGCAACAGCTCATCCAGGGGCCGGGTTAGCGGTCGCCCTTGACGCTCCGCCCACTTTTGGACAAATTCCGCTAGCAGTTCCGGGTCCAAATCCTGCCGGGTCGCGCCGGGAAGCACCTCGGCTTCGTAATCGCCCGCCGAACGGGTAGTTGCCAGTTGGCGTACTTGATCGCCGCTCAGAGGGCGATTTTCAATACCGGCGCGCACCAAGACCCGTCCATCAGCCAGCGCGTGCAATTCGGGGCTGCGCTGAATCCGCCCGGCGAAGATAAAAGCAGCGCCGGCTTCCATCTGGCGCCAATCAACGGGGATAGGGGGCCGGCAGAGGGACTCGGCTTGATGCACCACGGCATTGAACTCCTCCGGGAAAACCTCCCCGGTCGGTTGGCCGTCCGCAGCTACGCCAACGTAGAGTGTCCCGCCATCCGCGTTGGCAAACGCGACCAGCGTCTCGGCCAGGGCTTCAACATCCCCTCCAGGGAGTAATGCGACAATCTGGCTTGGTTCTGGGTGCGATTTTTGAGTGGACATAGGTATTCCCTTCACATACGTCAATTAAGCCCTAACTGCCTCTTCACCTCTGCTAGCGAGACTCGTGGACCGCCACTCCGACGCGCAGCCAAAAATGTCAACAATTCCTGATTGGCTATTGTGGCTTGCACTTCCTGCTCAAAATCATCACTATCCCCAATTTCAAACCCTTGCCATTCCTCAAGCGCTAGTGCTGGTTCGTCCTGGAGTTGAGCATCAACACCTGAAATGATTTTTTGTTGCTCAAATTTTCTGAATGTTTTCAGGTCTTCAAGTGCATCTGGGGTAAATTCAATACCATACATTTCAAACTCTTACCACTGATTTGCCATGATTAACAATTATCTGATTTGCCGAAAGAAGAGTTCCTTACTATAGTGTGCTATTTTTCTGTTACCTTCTTGAGTGCAACCGCCTAGCTAGATTATGCATCTCGGGCCGGTCTCCTGACCGGGCCCGCGTAACACAGACAAATTTGGCGGGGGGGGGTGTTCGGGAGACCGGCCACAGCTAGCCAAAGGCGCTCTTCAACCAAACTGTCCCGGCTACTGTTCCGTCTCCCGTTCTTACTCCTCTTCCTTCAAACGGGCCAAAGAAGCGACACACTCGCCCTCTTTGAGATCCATCATCTGGACCCCGCGCGTATAACGTCCCATCTGCGGGATGTTGGCGGCCGGCGTGCGGATGACGATGCCGCCCTCTGAGATAATAGTGATTTCATCTTTCTCTTGAACAACTCGGGCATCGATCACCGGGCCGGTCTTCTGGCTCACCTGGTAGGCTCGTATCCCTTTGCCGCCCCGTCCCTGGGTACGAAATTCGGCCAGCGAGGTGCGCCGCCCGTACCCGTGCGCAGAAACCACGAAGAGGTCACCGCCGGGTTCCACCACTCCCGCGCTGGTGAGCAGATCACCGCCGGCTAACCGCATGGCGATAACGCCTTTGGCCGCGCGTCCTACGGCGCGTACAGCTTGCTCATTGAAACGAATCCCCTGGCCCTGGGCCGTCACCAGGATCAGGTCCTCAGCGCCCTCCGTCAGGCGCACCCAACCCAACTCGTCGCCCTCTTCCAACCTGATCGCAATCAGCCCGCTGGGCCGCACCGCCGCAAACTCGTGCAATTTCACGCGCTTGACCAGTCCCCGGCGAGTGACCATGGTGAAATAGCGTCCATTTCCCTCGAAATCAACCACCCTCAACACCGCCGTCACCGTCTCCGTCGATTCCAGCGGCAGGATGCCGGCTAGCAGTGAGCCTTTGGCGGTACGCGAGGCTTCCGGGATCTGATAAACGCGCTCCTGATAGACTTTGCCGCGATTGGTGAAGAAGAGCAGCGTATCTAACGTGCCAGCGGAGAGCAGATGTATGATATCGTCCTCCTCGCGCGTATCCATGCCAATAACACCGCGTCCCCCCCGGTGCTGGCTCCGATAGACCTTGGCGGGGACCCGTTTGATGTAGCCACGTTCGGTGATAGGGATGAGCACGCGCTCCTCATCAACGAAATCCTCCTCGTTAAAAGAAGCGTCGCCCCGAGAATCAATGCGGGTACGCCGTTCGTCGCCATATTTTTCTACCAGGGATTGGAGTTCCGTGTAGATCACCGCCCGCTGTCTAGCGGGGGAAGCCAACAGCCCCTCTAAATCAGCTATGCACGCTTGCAGCTCTTTATATTCATCCAGAATCTTCTGCCGTTCCAAACCGGTGAGCCGGCGCAACGGCATATCCAGAATCGCCTGCGCTTGGATTTCCGAGAGTGCGAATTTTTCCATCAGCCGTTCACGCGCGATGGTAACATCTGGCGATTCCCGGATAGTATGGATCACCGCGTCCAGATGATCCAGGGCAATAAGTAACCCCTGCAAAATATGCGCGCGAGCTTGCGCTTTCCGCAATTCGTAACGGGCGCGACGGACAATCACTTCATTACGGTGTTCCAGGAAGATCAGGAGCAACCGCTTGAGTGACAACAAGCGAGGCTCACCATCCACCAGTGCGAGCAACTGCACCCCAAAAGTCATCTGCAACATGGTGTGCTTGTAAAGTCGGTTGAGGGCTTTCTGCGGTTGCGTGCCGCGCTTGAGCTCGATGATGATACTCATGCCCCGGCGATCTGATTCATCACGCAGATCGCTGATCTCATCCAATTTACCGCTGCGTACCAGGTAGGCGATCTTCTCTATGAGCGTAGTTTTGTTGACCTGGTAGGGGATTTCAGTAACAACGATACGATGGCGTCCTCGCCGCAGCTCCTCGATGTGCGCGACGGCCCGCACAATCACCTTCCCGCGCCCGGTGCCATAAGCCGAGACAATCGGCTCGCGGCCCATAATAATGCCGCCCGTGGGGAAATCTGGCCCTTTGATAAATTGCATTAGCTCGGTAACGCCAATATCAGCTTGCGCATCCCAATTATCCAAGAGGTAGAGCAAGGCCGCCACCACCTCGGCGAGGTTGTGGGGGGGGATGTTGGTGGACATGCCCACGGCAATGCCGGAGGCGCCATTGACCAACAAGGTCGGGAGGATAGAGGGTAATACTCGTGGCTCTTGGAGAGAACCGTCGAAGTTATCGACCCAATCAACGGTCTCTTTACCAATATCGGCCAATATCTCCATGGAAACTTTGGCCAACCGCGCCTCAGTATAACGCATCGCCGCTGGAGAGTCGCCATCAATGGAACCGAAGTTCCCTTGCCCATCGACCAACATGTAACGCACCGAAAAATCTTGCGCCAAGCGCGCCATCGCC